>CAZJBG010000169.1:0-5292 GCA_964543925.1 uncultured bacterium | reverse complement strand
ACATCCAATATCCAACATCCAACATCCAACATCCAATATCTAACATCCAACATCCACCCCCGTCGCTCCCGACCCCTAGTTAAACTCAGGTCTGAGCACCCGATACCGTAAGCGAACGGAGTCGTGATAGATGCTTAACGGGTAGGTATCCAGGAAGGAGAGGTAGCGGGTAGCGGCTGCGTCCCTGTCACCCACCAGGTAATCGGCAACTTCGGCTGCCAGCAGCAACCCCATCTCGTTGAACTCGGTGTCGCCGGTAATGGACAGGCTGACGTTCTCCGCCTGGAAATAGTTCCCCTGAAGGGCGTGCAGGTGCGCCAGCCGGTACTGGAGGATGGGGGAAACGGGGGTGAGCCCCTCTTCCAGGGCGGCGGACAGGAGCGCAACGGCCTCGCTGCGACGATTTTGCCGGACCAGCCGCTCACTCTGGATGAAGGCCCGGTAGGGTTCCGGCCACTCCTGGAACCGGCGCACCAGACCGGACAGCTCCATGAGATCGTTAAAATAAGGGTCATCGGGACCCAGGGCCGCCAGCATACCGCCCAGGGTGGCGAGCAGAGAATCCCGCTCACCGGCCAGGAAGAGGAGCTCCACCCCTTTGAGTTCCACCAGGCTCAACTGGTCTTTACTGTTGGGCCGGCGTTCACTCTCCCGGCGAACATTCTCGGCGGCATCAAGGTCGCCCTTGGCGATCCAGATGTCCACCAGGCGGAGCATGATCTCCGGGTGCATGGACCTGGCCCGGCGATCCTGGAGTGCGGCCTGAAGGTCGGTGATGGCCCCATCGAAGTCGTCAAGAATACGGTATTTGATATTCCCCAGCCGCAGTCGTGCCCAGGGGCTTTGCCAGGTGGTGATCAGTGAGTCATACAGGGCGATAGACCGTCGGAGGGGGCCGAGTTGAGGCTCGGCAATGCTGATGAACGGCAGGTCAAAGAAACGGTTGGCCGGATAAAAACCGGCCAGCGACAGGGTGGCCTGATGGCGCTCGGTCCGGGCCAGGTAGATTCCGGCCAGTTCCATGATGGCCTGCTCATAGAGGGGTGCGGCGGCCGGATCACTGAGAATCTGCTGCATGAGTTGTTGGGCCAGGTCGTATTCCCCCTCATCGATGAGGTCCAGGGCCAGTTTCAATAGGTCCTCCGGGGGCGCCCCGGTCAGTTGGTACAGCTCCTCCACCCGGGCAAAATTCCTGTGCTTGAATTCCACACCGGCCAGGGTACGAAGGGTCGCGGGTGATCTATGGCGGAGCAATTTCTCCCGGAGCATGGTCATCACTTCCGGCTCGGTGGGGAACCTGAGGAGCTGGTTGGTGATCATCCCGGCGGCTTGCGGTTGTGATGCCAGGTAACGGAGGAACTCATCGGTGGCCAGGTCGAAATTCAGTCGCGAGGCATACAGCCGGCCCATGTCCAGGGCAAAGAAGCTGGAATCATGCCTGGCGGCCCGGAGCTGCTCCAACTTGGCCGTGGCCTCCTCAGTGAAATTGTTCCCTATAAGATGGGTCAGCACCAGCCGTTCGGCCATAGGGTTGCCGGGGAACAGTTGGATGAGGCTCTCCCAGGCTGCGAGGGCCTGTTCAGTCTGACCCAGGGCAAGATAGGTATCCCCGATCTCGACCCTGCTCTGGATATCCACAGGATGCAGCACCAGGTGGTCGTCGATAACCTGGAGCAGCTTCGTGTGCTGGTTGGTGTTGCGCAGCAGGCGCTTGAGCTGCTGGTAGTAACGTTGGTTGTCCGGAAACTCATCGACCAGCCGATATAAGATGGTCAGGGCCTGATCCCGGTTTCCCGATTGCTCCAGCTGGATGGCCAGATGGTAGGCCTGATCGGCCTCCACAACCACCCGGCGGTCTTGAGCCCAGCCGGCTGCGGGCGGCGCCGCAAGCAGCCAGGCCAGTAACAGGAGCTGGAACTGTGGGCGTGCCATCGGGGTTAAGGTTGGCTATTCATCCCGGGCGGTGCGGTCAGCCAAGCGCCGGAAGTAGTTCTGGATGATGACCTGGTACTCCTGGGAGTAGCCGGTCCGCAGGGCCTGTTCCATGGCTTGCAGGATAAGGTCTTCCCGTTCACCCAGGTTGGCCGGCAGTCCGTCGGGACCCAGGTAGGTGAAGTTCTCCGTGGGGGTCGTGCCTTTGCGTTCGTCCTTGAAGCCCTGGACGGCCAGGGATTTTTGACTGTCGAGCAGGCGCGTGAGGATGTTCTGCTGCCGGTCCAGAGTCCGGCGAGTGACCCGGCGTCGTTGAAAATCCCTGATCACCTCGTCCATGTCGTCCAGGGCCGCACCCAAACCACCCTGTTTGCCGCCACCCTGGGAGGGGTAGTCCCGCAACAGCTGGTCGAGGGTCTGAGACAGTTGCCTTTGGCGAGCCTGGAGGCGGCGCATCAGTTCCACCTGCGACATGGCGCCCATCTGCCCCAGCTGCAGGCTCAGGGTCTGGTCGTTCAGCGCCTGCTGGCCCTGGCCGAGGTTTTGCATCCGCTGGAGGTACTGTTCGAATCCCGAGGCGGAGCCGCTTTGCTGCATGTCGATCATGGCGTTACTGAGGGCCACGGCGGTTTCGTTGAGGGCGCCCATGCCCTCCCGCTGTGCCTGGGCAGCCTCCCGGGGATTGTTGGCGGTCAAATCCTCGACCGCTTTATTCATGGCCGCGTTGGCCCGGCCGACCGATCGGCCCATCCGGGGGGTAATGTTGAACGACTGGCGGCTCAGAGCCATGAACTGCTCGATGATCTGGGACATGCCGTTGAGCAGCTGGTGCTGGGTTTCCGCCGCCTCCTGGATCCGGGGTGAGCTGCGGGGCATGTTTTCGATCTCCAGGTAGAGTTCCTCCTGCAACTTGGAGGTGGTCAGCACGCTGCTCAGGACCTGCTGGAATTTGGCCATCATCTCCTTGACGGTGGACTGTTGAAACTGTGCCTGGATATCGGCGGCCTCATCCGCGAGAGATCTCAACATTTCCCGCCCTACCTGAAGTTGGGTCTGACTGGCTGCCCTTTGGCGGCCGGTCAAGGCCTGCGTCCCCTGTCGCAGGCTCGAGCGGGTTTCCTGGATCAAGTCCCCCTCGTGCAGATTGGTGAGCCGTTGAGCCGCCTGTGGACTGAACGGCTCCATGGCGCGTGCGGCATCCCGCATGGTCTCCCGGGTGGCGTCCAGGGTCCGCTCCTGTTCCTGGTGACGGGCCGCCAGATCCTGCATGCGCCCGGCGGGGTCGGTAGCGTCGTCTTCCTCAGGTGCTTGCTCAGCCGGAGGGTCTGCAGCTTGATTCCCATCCGCATCGTTGAGCTGCGTCAGGAGCTGTTCCTCAGTGGCGATCATCTGTTCCAGCCGTTTGACCACTTCGTCCATTTTCATCTCCGCCAGGGCCTGGCGGAAGATGTCGAGGAAGCGGTCCATCTGGGCTTCAAACTCGCTGGATTGAAATTGCAGGTTTTTAAGGGCGTCCTTGAACTGCTGCGGGTCCATCTGTTCCAGTGCTGCCCGGAACCGGGCCATGGCATCTTCGAGCTCGGGGGTCATAATTTGTTCAAGCAGATTTTGCAGCTCGTTGTACTTGCTGAGGATGTCATCACTGAACAGGCCGTTGTCCTCGGATTGCGCATCGAGCTCCCGGATTTGCCCTTGCACCGCCTCCATGGCCTCAAGGACCTGCTCAAGGCTCTGGAGCACCTCTTTGCCCTTCTGCTGCTGCTCCCAGGAGACCTGTTCATCACCCCGGAAGGACAGGTCCATCTCCTCAAGCAGAGCCCGCACCTGCTCCAGGTCTTCCAGCACCTTGCCGGTGATGGCGGCGGCTTCGTGCGAGCGTTCGGAGACTTCGGCGAACAGATCGGCCAGGGTGGGGATGCGGGCGATGAGCGCCCCTGAAACGGCCTTCCCCGGACCGGACACCAGGTTATTGTCATACACTTCGATGTGGAACTGGACCTGGTCACCGGGCGCCAGGTTGAGGGGATCCAGGTCCCACACGTGGGGGACCCGCTGACTTCGACTGGAAAGGTTCAACTCGGGGATGTCGTGGGTATAGACCTGGTTGTCGGGGCTGAGGTAGTCGGGATGCTGAATCCCGTAGGTGATCTGCGCCCGGCTGAAGCCGTAATCATCCGTGATGTCGAAATGTATCGGCACCAGCATGGTCTCGTCCAGGTCCACATCTGCCGCCGGCAGGATAAGGGTGAGGGAAGGGGGATAGTCCGGAAGGGCGGTGAAGGCGTAGTGGATGGGGTTGACGTTGGCAACACCCCTCCGGTCCACGACCGAAATGGATAGGTCGATGGATTGCTCCAGGACAAAACTGCCTTCGACAAGCTGGCCGTCAACCAGGATTGGAACGGCTTCCCCGTCTATGTTCAGCCATCCCTCCCGGAGCTGCAGGTTGGTGGTGGCCGAGAATTGAATCTGGCTGCCGACGAGGGCGGTGATACCGGCCACGTTACCCCCCACCTTTTCGACGGGTTCACCCGTGTAGGCCGGCGGGGTGATTTGAAAGGACAGTTCCTCGATAACGGGCCGGTCGATGATGGCAATCGTGTGCCGGTTGGAGGTGATCTGGTCCCAGGGGGAAAACCAGGAGGGGTTCAGGTAGCGGGCATAGTAACGGACGTCGTCGTGGATATTCTCGAAGCGGAAGGTAAATCGGCCGTCCTTCAGGGGGAGGGAGGCGGTGCTTACCCGTCCCTGGTTATCTTCCCAGACCAGTTGAATTTGCCGGGGCACGGCCTCAAAGCCGGTGAAGGCCACCTCGGTTGTATCGCCCCCGAGCACCCGCTGATCGCCACTCAGGGAAAGGAGGATAAACGGCTTGGGTACCGGGTAGGCCCGGTCGGGATTCAGGAGCCTTACGGTGGCCTGGGTCATGTCCCTGGGGTGGATGATCCACGCCAGGAGCAAGATCACCAGGGTAGCCTTGATCAGCCGGGCCGGGGGGTGGTAGCGCCTGGGCATTAGGCTGCGAAAGTCGAAGCCTGCAAGCCGTTGGCGCACCAATTCCACCGACCGGTCCAACAGATCGATGTTTTCACCGGACTCTTCGGCTTCGCTCAGGGCGAGGCGGCGCTCCAGTTGCAAGGCGTTCAGCAGACGGTCTTTGGGGGTACCGAGCTTGTGCCCCACCCGGGCGGCCAGCGATTCAAACTGGACCCAGGGCCACCATCCGCGCCAGATCCCAAACCAGCGCAACGTGATCACCAGTACCAGGAGCATGGTGGCGTCCACCAGGACCCACATCATCACCAGGCGTGCCGTTGAGGAGAGGTACAGGTGGCGCTCATACCACACGGAGGTGGTAAG
>CAZJBG010000168.1:1436-5306 GCA_964543925.1 uncultured bacterium | reverse complement strand
ACCTGGCCGTACTGCACCAGGCTGGAATTCTCACCAGAGAAAAAAGGGGGAAAGCCGTGCTCTACGGTATCGACCAGACGCGCATGCCCGCCACTTTCCGCGCCCTGGCCGATGCTTTGGAGTTTTGCTGCCCGCCATCCTTCAACAGGATCAGGGAAAAGGAAAAATGAGCACCACGGGCGAAATACGCTCACGGGTGAAACGTGCCTATGGGCAGGCCTTTGCAAAGCCTGCGGGCTGCTGTGGGGCGGCCCCCGACAGGTCCTACGCCCGAACCCTCGGTTATGCCCTTGAAGAAACAAGCGCTGTTGATGACATTGTCGCAGGATCGTCCCTGGGCTGCGGGAATCCCCTGGCGTTCAGCGCGGTCCAGGCGGGCGAAACGGTCCTCGATCTTGGCTCTGGGGCCGGTTTCGACCTGCTAATTGCTGCGGAACATGTCGGGGCGGCCGGGCGCGTCATCGGTGTGGACATGACGCCCGAGATGATTACCACGGCCCAGGCCAACATTGCGGCCGCGCCCCATCGAAACATCGAAGTCCGCCAGGGCACTATCGAGGACCTTCCCGTCAAGGACGCAACCGTGGACTGGGTGATTTCCAACTGTGTCATCAACCTCTCGCCCGAGAAGGAAAAGGTCTATGGTGAGATCTACCGGGTATTAAGGCCGGGAGGTCGTTTCAGCATCAGTGATCTGGTGGTCGACGATCTGCCCGCCGCCCTTCGCAAAGATCCGCGCCTTTACACCGCCTGCATCGCTGGAGCGGTGAGCGAAGCAGACTACGTGGCCGGACTGAAGGCCGCTGGCCTGATTGGCATTGAGGTGAATAAGCGTATCGAGTTCACCGCCCAGCTTTTAACCTCCCTCGATCTGGAGACCTTGATAACTGACGCCGGCGCGGGGACCTGCTGCTCCGGGCCTGCCCCGGTCGCCATCGATCTTGAACCCCAGGCCAAACAGTTGCATGTGCGGGTGTGGAGTTTAAATTTCGTGGGGCGTAAACCGGCAAGAGCAGCATAAAAGGAGTCGCAGCATAGCCATGGAGCAACAGTTCGATATCATTGTCATCGGGGGCGGTATCGGCGGTTGCGCCGCCGCCCTCAGGGCCGCTCAAAACAACCTGACCACCCTTTTCCTCACCGGCTCCAAGGCGTCAAAAAAACGGAGCCGCTCACAGTGGGTCGTCAATATTGACAACATGATCGGGCTCCATCAGGGGATCATCAAGGATCAGGTGCTCGCCAGCCTTCGCCGGGCAAACCATCAAGAGGCCGCTGCACTCATCGAGGGCGAGCACTACCATATCAACAACCGGGCCATCATTAAGAACACGCTGGAGCGGCTCCGGGCGGAATATGCGGATACGGTAACCATCATTTCCGAAGATTGCACGACCACCCAGCGCGTCGATGAAGGGTTCGTGGCGACCACCGACAGCGGCAGTTATCCGGCGCCGGCCGTGGTACTGGCCACCGGGATCATGGACGAGCAGCCCCACATCCAGGTGCACGACCAGGCCGGCAACGTCATCGAATCGCCCAAGGCGATCTACCCCTTTGCCAATAAGGAGACGGCTCTGTATTGCATCCGTTGTGAGGGGCACCTTACCCGCCGCGAGGCCGTGGCTGTCATCGGGCGGTCCAACACCGCCGCCGAAGTGGCCTTTATGCTTCACGAGCGGTATGGCAACCCCGTCTACATCCTGGCCAACGGCGCCGATCTCGACCTCTCGGAGACCAGCCACGAGGTGTCCACGGCATACGGCATCGAAATCATCGGAGATCCCATCACCGACTTCGTCAGCGCCGGGGTGGGACAACTATGCGGGGTGACCTTTACCGATCACGCACCTATCCGCATCAAATTCGCAATGGTTACCATGGGCACCTATCGCGTTTACAACGATCTGGCCCTGCAGGTGATGGCGAACCTGACCGCCGGTGATCTTCCCCCTGAGCAGCGCCAGATTGCTATCAACCATAAGGGGGAGACCTCAGTCGCGAACTTTTTCGCCATCGGGGATGCTGCCCGGCGCGTCGATGAACCCACCATGAAACAGATCTACACTGCCCAGGAATATGCGGTTCGCGCCGTAGATACCATCGATCACCGGCGGCGGCGCAACCTGCGCGAAGCCGCCCTGGCTCAAAATAAGTGACCGTCCTCCAACCAGCATGCCTCACCGGTTACCCTGGATTCGGAATGCGATCTGCGAAGCGCTGTCTTTCCCTTGAGAATAACCTCTAAATAGTCTATCTTAGAGGCAGCATGAGAGCCTTGCTTACACTGTTACTGGCAGGTGCGACTTCACTAACGGCCCAGTTTGCGGATGTGACCGTTCAATTGGATATAGAACGGCTTAAACAGAGTGAACAGCAGGAACTGCAAGGGCTGGAGGCGGCCATCCAACAGTTCTATTTAAACTCCCCCTGGGAACAGGACATTGATGACCTGGACATGGTCCTCGACATGCAGGTGATGTTTCAATCCACCATCATCATCAACAACGAACGCCACTATCAGGCCCAGATTCTCTTTACCAACCGACAGGACCAGCTGTATCTGGATAAGAATGCGACGTTTCCCTACTCCCCCGGACGGCCCCTGCGCCTTTCCCCCGATTTCGATCCACTGCCATCACTGCCATCATTGTTGGAGTTCTACGCCTACCTCCTCATTGCCGGGGAACTGGACACCTACGAGGCCATGGCCGGGTCGCCCTACTACAGCAAGGCCATGGACCTGGCCATTCTGGGGCAGAGCATCTCCTCGATCAGCCGGGGCTGGAGCGAACGGATCAAATTGGTGGAGCGCCTCATATCCAACCAGGAGCTGCGCCGGGCCAAGGCCTACTTCTATCAGGCCTTCGATCTCCATGCGGATGAGGAACCCGACATGGAGGCCCTCCGGGAGTTTTTAGGCCAGTTCACATCCTCCATCCAGACGATCGTGGAGCGCCAGGGCCAGGAACGCTACACCGCCCTATTCCTGACGGGACATGCCGCGGAAATCGCCGAAATGCTGGCCCGGGCGGAGATGTGGAGCGAACTGGCCGCCATGGCGGAGTTCAATCCTGGCGCCGAACGGATTTATAAGGCAAATCTGAAGCGGTAACGAGGGTACGGATTCGCCTATAGCGCCGGCCGCTCCGCCAGCCGCGCTCTGATCTCTCGGGCAGGTAGGAACACTTCGTCGGCGGCGGACCAAACATCCCCCAATTGCAACAGAGTCTTCCGGGCGGCAGCTTCGTCGACCAGGACTTGGATCTGATAGAGTTCATATAGCGCGTCGGGGTCGTGGGGGGTGATGGCCAACAGTTGATGGATGGTGGCCAGGGCCGCTTCCCCCTGATCCAGCCTGCGGTAGGCCCGGGCGATCTCCCTCTGAATGTTCAGCCGCCGGGGATAGTGGGACAGGGTCGTGATATAGCCTTGGATCGCACGACGATAATCCTGGTTGCTCGCCTGGATACGGGCCATGATGAGTTCGACCGGGGGAATATCGGCCCGGAGCTCGTACTCGCCATAGAACGATTCGACCAGGGCGATCTCTTCTGACGAGATAGGCATATGGTCACGGCTTAATTTGAACAGGACCTGCACCACCCGTGCGGCCCGGTCCCAGGGGTCGGGGAGTTGGCGGTCCAGACCGGTGAGCAACACCTCCGCCGAATCGGCCAGGGAGGTGCGGGCGTACTTGTTGAAGTGCCGCAAACGGATCACAATACTGGCCACCGGTCCATACCGCCGGCGTTCCAACGGCATGGCCTTCCGGGCGATCTGCATGGCCTCATCGATCCGGCCCAGGGATTCATAGATTCGCTCCTGGGCGTGCAGGGCCTCCAACTGGACCTCCAGCGCCTGAGCCGC
>CAZJBG010000168.1:0-1426 GCA_964543925.1 uncultured bacterium | reverse complement strand
AGAGCAGATCGGCCTCCCGGCTAAGGACCCGGGCCTGGTTGTATCCCAGGAGCGAGGCCCGTTCGTATACCTTCGCCGCTGCCTCCGTCTGGCCAAGCAGCTGGTACACCGCCCCCATCTCGATCAGCACGTCCGTGTCTCGCGGGTTGCTCTTGGCATAGGTATGGAGGTTTTCCAGGGCCGGCACGAACTGCCCCAGAGCAGTGTGTGCGGCGGCAATGTCCATCAGGGTCAAATCGTCGTCCCGGTTCAGCACCCGGATGATGCGGTATTCCTCGAGCGCATCGGCATATTGGGCCGTACGGGAATAAAAGCGGGCCAACCGGCGGTGGGCAATGACGTCCTCCGGGAAAAGGGTCACATCCAGCTGGAGGGCCGCTTGCGCTTTCTCCGGCATACCCTGCGAGCGATAGTAGACCTCCTTGATGGTCCCCTGGAGACGCTCCGGCACCTTGTACAGGAATTGCATGGCGGCTTCAATGATCTCTCCAGCCTCCTGTCCCATGATGGAATTCCCCAGATAGAGGTTGAGTTGGGCCTCGGCAAAGGTGGGGTCCTCCTTGACAGCGGCGGCGAAGCGCGGGATGGCGCCGGCCCAGTCATCGTGGAAATAGAACCGATCGAGACCCCGCACGAAATTTGCCAGAGCCTGAGGATTCTCCGACGACAGGGCCGCAACCGGCAGGTCCTCCGCTTCCGCGATCTGCGACGCGGACAACTCAACATCACGTTTGATATCGACGGCAATCCGGTCAACCACATCGCCGAGGTCTACGCCCGTGTAGTCATGTGAGGTAACCAGCCGCCCGCTCCGGGTAAGGTACAGCCGGGTCTCAAGGGTGTAGGGGACCGCTGACTGAAGGCTGCCCTCGAGAAAGTAGGTTAGATGGAAGCGTCGGGCCATTTCCCGCATGAGGGCCAGGGGCGCGTCGCCCTCCTCAACGCCGGCCTCGATGAGGGCCCGGCTCATTTGATAGGGGTGACGGTTGTCAAAAAAGTAGTCCTGGACCAGATCCAGGAATATACCGTAAGGGAGCCAGCGGCCTACCCAGTCCACCTCAGGATCCCCGGTCTGATTGGTGAAAAAGAACAGACCGATGCGCTTGCGGAACGTCGACTTTGGTATGGCCCGTTCAATGATCGCCCCGGTCTCATCCTCCGTGGTTACCACCAGCGTCGTAGCCCCCAGATCCTTACCCCTGAAGAAGACGATCATCAAGCCAATGGTGAGCAGCACATTGACCGGAATCACCACCTTATCCGCCAGGGTCCACTGGTCTTTGCCCGGTTTGCCGTGGGTATAGGCAAACACCATAACCGAGGGAAGCATAGCCCCGATGGCCAACAGAATCAGATCGATCAGGTAGGGGGACAGGCCATAGTGGTCGGTGAGGAAGCTGAGGAACTCCAGGGCCACCCAGGAGCC
>CAZJBG010000167.1:0-5373 GCA_964543925.1 uncultured bacterium | reverse complement strand
AATGACTACGGCGAGATCCGGGTGGTGATGGGCGGCGAGACGGTGGGCACCGGCTCCATGTTCGTGGGCTGCGCCATCGGCGACCACACCAAGACCGGGATCGGCATGATGATCAACTCCGGCTCGGTGCTGGGGGTGGGGTGCAACCTCTACGGCGCGGGCCTGCCTCCGAAAGAGGTGCCCAGCTTTTCATGGGGTGGCGCCGAGAGCCTGGTGGAGTATCGGCTGGAGAAGTTTTTGCAGGTGGCCCGGATGGTCATGGACCGGAGAAGCAAGGAACTCACCGCAACGGAGGAGGCGGTGATCCGGCACGTGTTTGCGGCCACGGCCCCGACCCGCGCCAGCGCTCGGTCGGGGTAAACTCCGGGGCACCCCCGCCTGCAGCGGGGCCCGGCGGCGGCGGAGCTCGGCGATGAAGGCGGTAAAGCGGGTCAAGGTGCTTCCTGATGCATGGCGCTATTGGTTCGTAGCCGGTGGAATATCCGCGTAATTGGCCGTCGATTTAAGTAGGTCATGGGGATGCCTTGGGCTGAATCCCCACTCACCCCCACACTTCGTGTTTCCCCCTCTCTCAAGAGAGAGGGGGCTTCGTGAAACGAAGGGGGTGAGTGCCAAAAGGCTTGGGCATCATTCCAGCCCCACCTCCTTCAGGATGGCCTGAAAGCGGGGGTGATCATACAGGGGATACCAGGCAGGCTGGCCCTTGATGTAGGCGATGGCTGGGCTTCTTTCTGCGACCGCCTGCTCCAGCCAATCCAGAGCCTGTTCATCGTTGCGCTTTAGGAGATAGATAATACTCATATTTTCGTCCCTTGGCGTTACCTGCTTCCAGTCCGCCTCCAGGGTGTCAATATAAGCCACGGCTTCAGGAGTCTGGTCCAGGCCCATGCGGGCCAGCATCGTCCAGAACCTGCTATCCAGCTTGGTCGCCAGATCCAAGACTTCCTCATATCGGTGGGAATAAAAATAGGGCCAGAATAGCATCCGCTCAATGTCAGGATGCAGCTCCAGGCCCCGCTTTACCACCTCGATGGCCCGATCATACTGACCGCTGCGCCAATAGAGGGTCCGGAACACTTCCACCGACCGGGGCGAGAGGGGATCAATTTCTCGCACCCGGTGGGCAGCAGCCAGAGCTTCGTCTGAACGACCCAGACGGGTCAGGAAGAGAGAGTATTCATAGTGAGCATGGAGGTGGTTGGGATTCAGCTCGATGGCCCGCTTAAAGGCCGCTTCCGCCCCGGCCCAGTCCCATTCGAACATGTAGAGGTACGTGCCGTGGAACACATGGGCATCGGCCAGCCGATCATCCAGGGCCAAAGCCCTTTCTACCGCAGCTCTTGCCTGCTGCCGAGCCTGGGGCGTCGGCAATTGTCCCGAATCCTGCAGCATATAATTGGCCCATCCCAGGGCCGCATAAGCCTGGGCGAAGGTGGAATCGACGGCCACGGCCTGCTCCAGGTAGTCCATCGCTTTTGGAATACTTTCATCCGTCTGTAATTCCCTGAAATACCAGCCCTTGAGGTAGAGTTGGTAGGCCTCGGGGTCCACCTGGGGGGCACTGGCCAGGTAGGCCTCCTCCTCCGGCTTCAGGGCCAGCCCGATCTCCTGGGCGATAGCCTTGGCCACGGTCTTCTGCAGGGCCAGGATGTCGGTGAGGTCCCCCTCGTAGTCGTTGGACCACAGGTGCTCATCGGAAGGGCCGTGAATCAGCTGGGCCGTGATGCGCACCCGATCCCCGGCCTTCAGGACCGAACCCTCCACCAGGGCGTCCACACCCAGCTCGCGGGCGATCTCCGGCATCAGTTTATCCGTATCCTTGTAGCGCATGGCCGATGTCCGGGAAATCACCTTCAGTGCACCGATGCGGGACAGGTTGCTGATGATGGCGTCGTGCATACCGTCCACAAAGTACACCTGCTCCGGGTCACCGCCCAGGTTTTCCAAGGGCAGGACGGCGATGGAGCGGATGGGATTTTCGGTGAACCCGCCAACGACCCGATCCTTCCACCCCCACACGGCGGCGATGATGGCGAGGATGGCCACGGCTGCCAGGGCCGTGTTGCTCACGGTGAAATGGTGGGGCTCCTTGGGCTTATGCCGCTGGGGACCTTTTGTGCGAACGATGCCTTGATCGGTGATGTCGAAGGCCCAGGCCAGGGTGATGGCGATGGGGAAGCCGAGGAGCACCAGGACAATAACCGTGGTGCCCACCCACTCGGGGATACGGAGATAGCCAAAGGCACCGTCGATGATCTGGATGATAACGAAGGCCACCCCCGCATACACCGCCGCCACCCGGAAGACCCTTCGGCGGCGCAGCTCGGTGATGAAGGCGGCGAATCTGGAGGTGGGTTTAGGCATCTTTACCTCGCCCTTCTCACTTCGTGAGTTCCGCCTCGCCGTGACCGGCTACGGGCAGGCCTCTCCTTCAGGAGAGGGGCCTCGGCCCTGCCGAGCGGGGTGAGGTGCTCCCCGGCGGAGCTCGGCTACAAAGGCGGCGAATTTGGAGGTGGGTTCGGGCATCTATCCGACTTGGTGAACCGGTGGAATATGGGGAAAATCACTTAGAAATACAAGCGAAAGAAAGAAAAAGCCCCCAGGTCATACCGAGGGCTGAGGTTTGAGATCGCCACGGGCTGTGCCCTCGCGATGACGAGCAGGGAGGACCGCCGGTGAACCTCAGCCCAGGGAGGTAAAGCCCGGCTGCCCCTTGACCCGGTCCAGCCAGGCAGGAATGGCCGTGAACCGGCCCAGATCGAAGCCGCCCTCGTCGGCTACATGGGTATAGGCGAACAGGGCTATATCGGCGATGGTGTACCGATCCCCCGCCAGATACGGCTGCCGGGCCAGGACCTGCTCCATCACGCCCAAGGCCCGATAGCCGCCCTTGTGGAGGGCTGGGAGTTCCTGCCAGCGGGGATCTGTTTCCGGGAAATGGAGCGTGATGACTCTGGCCACAGCGACGTTGGGCTCGTGATTGTTCTGCTCAAAAAACAGCCATTGGAGCACCTGAGCGCGGTCGAACCGATCCTCGGGGAGATAGGGGGTGCCCTGGGCCAAGTAGCACAGGATGGCGTTGGACTCGGGCAGGTGACGACCGTCGGGAAGACGGAGCACCGGCACTTTCCCGTTGGGGTTGATGGCAAAGAATTCCTTGGTCCGGGGCTGTACCCTGGTGGAGGGAATTTCTTCCCATTCGTAGGGCTCGCCCAACTGCTCCAGCAGGAGTTTGACCTTGTAGCAGTTGCCTGATGAACGCATGCCGTAGACTTTGTACATCAATAATAACCTCCCGTGATGATGAGGTGAAGGTTAATGCTTAAGCACGTCTGCCGACAATGGCGAAGGTGGGGGTGGTGGCCGATTGTGCGACCTTACACCTTTACTCCGCTCCGTGTGGAGAGGGGCTTAAGAAAGGGCGTCATGCATGACGCCCCTACAGGAGGGGTTGGGGCCTGGGACGACGGCGCTACCTTCCTTTTTACTCCGTAAAGTATAAGAAGGGCGTCACACGTGACGCCCCTACAAGACGCAATTGGGCCTGGGGAGATGGGTCGCGGGGGCATGGGCAGGAAAATGCTTGTCTCTAACGTAACGTCATGGTGTAACATATCGATCAAGATGGACGGTTATGGGTCGCTATAGGATAAAAAAGTTGGCCGATCTGGCCGGTGTGAGCGTTCGGACGCTGCATCACTATGATCAGATCGGATTGCTCATCCCGTCGCAGCGGTCGTCCAAGGGCTACCGGATTTACGAGACGGCGGATTTACTGCGTTTGCAGCAGATCCTGTTTTTTCGGGAGATTGACATGTCCCTCCTGGATATCAAAGGTGTCCTTGATGGGCGCAATTTTGACCAGGTGGAAGCCCTTAAGGAGCACCGCAAACTTCTAAAACGGCGCTCGGAGCGACTGGACCGGATGATGAAAACCGTCGATAAAACCATACGATTACTTAAGGAGGCAACCGTGTCGATCAACGATGAAGCGCTTTATGCTGGCCTCTCCCGAGAAGAAATTGAGCGCTATAAACAGGAAATAAAAGAACGCTACGACCCCGATCTGGTGGCAGAATCCAACCGGCGGGTGGCAAAAATGTCGAAGGAACAAATCGCGGCGATCAAACTGGAAGGGGACGATGTCACGCGGGAGATAGCCGACCTGGCGGACCGTCCACCGGATGATCCCGAGGTGCAGAACCTCATTGCCCGGCACCATGCCTGGATCGAGCATTTTTACACGGCCAATCGCTCGGTTTATACCGGATTGGGACAGTTATATACCGAAGATGCCGGCTTTCGGGAATACTACGACGCTTTCCGGCCCGGATTGGCTGATTTCATGAAGGCGGCGATGGCGATCTATGCCGAGCACGCCCTGGATATGGGATAACCCGGGTTCAAGGCACCTGCCGGTCGCGGGCCCCGTAAACAACAGCATTATCCCTTTGACAACCGGGCGATATCAGGTTACAATACCCGTGCGACAAAACCACCTTAATAGGACCGGCCCGGTATCGTTCAACGGACCGTGATAATGAAAAGAGGGATCATGAATGACTTTCAGATTGGCTCGAAACTGACCCGAGGCGCGTTTTTAAAAACCGCCGCCGCCGGCACGGCTGCCCTGGTGGCGGGAAGCATGTTCCCAGGCTGCGGGACCGGGAAGGCAATCGCTCTGGGCGTTCAGCTGTACTCGGTGCGTAACACCATGCCATCGGACGTGGCCGGGCACCTGGCGGGTATCAAGGCGATGGGGTATGAGGGGATCGAATTTGCCGGCTACTATGACCTGGACGCGATGGCGTTGCGCCGCTTGCTGGACGATAATGGGCTGGCCTGTTTTGGTTCCCATTTGCAGCTGAATGCATTACTGGGCGACCGGTTCGAAGAGACGGTGGAATTCAACCGGATTTTAGGCAATAATCGCCTGGTGGTGGCGTCCATGGGACGGGAACTCGACACCATTGACGCCTGGATGCAAATGGCTGAAACCTTCAATGGGATCGCCGAGAAAGTGGGGCCACTGGGCATGAGGGTGGGTTTTCATAACCATACGGTAGAGTTTGCGCCCATCGAGGGGCAGGTGCCGCTGGATCTGTTTTACAACCAGACCAACCCGGAAGTTTTTCTGCAGCTCGATACGGGTCACGCCGTACACGCCGGGGTTGACCCGGTGGCCTACATCGAAAAATTTCCCGGCCGCATCCCCAGCATCCATGCGAAGGAATGGACGGAATCGAACCCGGCTGCCCTGATCGGCGAGGGGGACGTGAACTGGCCACAGGTCCTGCGCGCCTGCGAGAAGATAGGGGGGACCGAGGTCTATATCGTCGAGGAGGAAAGCAACGCCTACCCGGGGCTGGAAGG
>CAZJBG010000166.1:3522-5412 GCA_964543925.1 uncultured bacterium | reverse complement strand
GGTTTGCCGGGGCTCGGGTCATCAAGCAGACCATCGGCCAGGACCTACCTGAGGGATTCCAGCGAGCGGAATTCCTACTGGAGAAGGGGTTTATCGACACCATCGTCCATCGCAAGGACTTGAAGGCGACCCTGGCCCAGCTGATCGAATTTTTTGGCTATCCGAAAGGGTCTCCCAAAGGAATTCCGGCGGGCTCTTCGGGATGAGCAAGCCGCTCATTCTCATATGTAACGACGACGGCATTCAGGCGGCAGGCCTGAAAGCCCTGTGTGAGGCGATGCTGCCATTGGGCAAGGTGGTGGTGATGGCCCCCGACGTGGAGCGGAGCGCCATGGGGCATGCTATCACGCTCTCCGACCCGTTGAGGGTCACGGATGTGGACCTGGGATTGGCCGGCGTCTCGGCCCAGTCCTGCTCGGGGACCCCTGCCGATTGCGTCAAACTGGCCATCCTGGCCGTCCTTCCCCGGCAACCCGGCCTGGTGGTATCGGGCATTAACCACGGCAGCAATACGGGGATCAATGTCATTTACTCCGGCACTGTTTCAGCCGCCACCGAAGGGACTATTTTGGGCATTCCCAGTGTGGCGTTTTCCATCGACAGCTGGGAAGATCCCGATTTTGGGCCGGCCAAGGCCATCGCTCAGCAGGTGGCACAAAGAGTGCTGGACCGGGGACTGCCGGAGGGAACTCTGCTGAATGTGAACATTCCCAATCAGCATACCGCGAATGTTGCCGCCGAAAGCCTTGAAGGTCGGGGCTACGATCTGACGGTGCACGGGAAGTCCGACTGGCAGGATCAATTTGACCACCGGACCGACCCTCACCACCGGACGTACTACTGGTTAACCGGTCGCAAACGGGATATTGAGGAGTCATTTAACACCGATGAGGAATCCTTAAAAGCCGGAAAGGTCAGCATCACTCCCCTGCACTACGATCTTACCGATTACAAATTCTTCGAAGATCTCGCCCGGTGGGATCTCTTCCAGCCCGTATGACCTCCCGGCAAACGGTGGCAATCCTGGACTTCGGAGCCCAGTATACGAAAATCATCGCTCGTCGGGTCAGGGAGCACCAGGTATATTCCGAGGTGTTCCCCCACGACACCACGGCTGAACAGCTGGCGGGGGATCATATCGTGGCCATCATCCTTTCGGGTGGTCCCGCATCGGTATTTGGTGATGACGCGCCTAAACTGGATCCCGGAATTGTGCAGTTGGGCAAACCGATCCTGGGTATCTGCTACGGTCTTTTCACGCTGCTCCATCTGACAGGGGGCAAAGTGGTTTCTGGTGGGGAGGAATATGGCCAGGCCACGCTCCATATCCAAAATGCCGGTAAACTACTACAAGGTTTGCCCGAACGCATCCCGGTGTGGATGAGCCACGGGGATCGGGTGGAGGAGCTTTCCGCAGACTGGGAGTTGCTGGGGCAATCGGAAAAGGGGGTCATCGCGGCGGTGCGGCACAAAAAGTTGCCTCTTTTTGGTACCCAGTTTCACCCGGAGGTCGAGCATACCCCAGACGGCGGGACGATTCTAGCAAACTTTCTCTTTCATATCGCCGGGGCCCAGCCGGATTGGACCGCCACCCACCAGGCGGTGGAACTCGCCGAGCGCATCCGCGGAGAGGTTGGCTCCGGCCGGGTGTTGTGTGCCCTCTCGGGCGGGGTGGACAGCTCGGTGGTGGCGACCCTCCTCACTCAGGTCCTGGGAGACCAGGTGGTATGCGTGTTCATCGACCACGGCCTCCTGCGAAAAAATGAAGGTGATCAGGTGGTCTCCTTCCTCGAGGCGGGGTTGGGTTTGCAGGTCAACCGCTTTGACTATGCCCGTCGGTTCCTCGACCAACTGAAGGGCGTGACAGATCCTGAGCGGAAGCGAAAAATC
>CAZJBG010000166.1:2390-3512 GCA_964543925.1 uncultured bacterium | reverse complement strand
TTCGAGGAAGTGGCCCGCCAGGTGGCTCCCATCGATTTTCTGGCCCAGGGGACCCTCTACCCCGACGTCATCGAGTCCGGGGGAGTGGGGGGGACGGCCCAGACCATCAAGTCTCATCATAACGTGGGTGGTTTGCCGGAAAACATGAACTTTAGGCTCCTCGAGCCGCTCCGGGAGCTGTTCAAGGACGAGGTTCGCAGCCTGGGCCGCGAGTTGGGGATGCCGGAGGCTATCCTCCAGCGCCACCCTTTCCCCGGGCCTGGACTGGCCGTGCGGATCATGGGCGAGATCACGCCGGAGCGGGTGAAAGTGCTGCAGAAAGCGGACTGGATCTACCTGGAGATCCTCAAGGAGACCGGTGAATACCCGCGCATCTGGCAGGCTTTTGCCGTGTTGGTACCGGTGAAGACCGTAGGCGTCATGGGGGACCAGCGGACGTACGACGACCTGGTGGTGCTCAGGGCCGTCACCAGCAGTGACGGCATGACTGCCGATTGGTACCGGATGCCGCCGGAGGTGTTAAGCCTCTGTTCCAGTCGTATCATCAATGAGGTTGAAGGGGTCAACCGGGTGGTCTATGACGTAACCTCCAAGCCGCCGGGCACCATCGAGTGGGAATAGACCGGCTGAAGCGGGGGTAGGGCGTTATGTGCGGCATCGTGGGTTATCACGGTTTTCGTCCCGCCGCAGAAGTGCTCCTGAGCGGTCTGCATCGGTTGGAATATCGCGGCTATGATTCGGCGGGAATCACTATTCTTCAAGGGGGCCATCTCCAGACCCATAAGAAGCGCGGCAAGGTGAAGGATCTGGAGGACCGGTTGCCCACAACGCTGTCCGGTACGATCGGGCTGGGGCACACCCGCTGGGCCACCCACGGCGAGCCCAGTGACCGCAATGCCCATCCCCATCTGGACAGCACCGGGAAGATCGCCCTGGTGCACAACGGCATCATCGAGAACCACGCCGCCCTCAGGCAGTTTATCCAGGGTAAGGGACGGACCTTGAAGAGCGAGACCGATACGGAGGTTTTGGTCGAGGTGATCAGCTACCTGATGGACGCGGATGACCTCTCATTCCCTGAGGCCGTCCGCCAGGCCTTGACCCGGGTGGTGGGGGCCTATG
>CAZJBG010000166.1:0-2380 GCA_964543925.1 uncultured bacterium | reverse complement strand
CTGTGTGAGGATGATCCCGGGAGATTGGTGGCGGCGCGCCTGGGCAGTCCCCTGGTTTTGGGTATTGGCGATGGCGAAATCCTGATTGCCTCCGATGCCGCTCCCATTATTGAGTATACCCGAAAAATGGTCTATCTTGGCGAGGGGGAACTGGCGGTGATGAGCCGGACCAGCTATGAGATTAGAGATATTCACAGCAATGCCCCCGTCCGGGCAGCGGAAGAGCAGGTGGATTTGACCCTGGAGCAAATTGAGCGGGGAGCGTATCCCCATTTCATGCTCAAGGAGATCATGGAACAGGCTCAGACCATCCCTGATGCCCTGCGAGGTAGAGTCGATTTTATCGGGGGTAAGGTCACCTTGGGGGGCATCGAGGATTGGGTGACCCGCCTGCTGCATTCCGATCAGATTACCATTACCGCCTGCGGGACCAGTTGGCACGCCGGTCTTATCGGTGGTTATCTCATCGAAGAGCTGGGGGGCATCCCCACCAAGGTGGAATACGCTTCCGAGTTCCGTTACCGCCAGTCCATTGTCAGCGCACAAACGACCCTGCTGGCCATCAGCCAGTCGGGGGAGACGGCCGATACCCTGGCGGCGGTGAACAAGGCCCATGACCAGGGGGCCCTGACGATGGGGATTGTGAACGCGGTGGGCAGCAACATTGCCCGTAAGACCGATTGTGGCGTCTTCATCCATGCCGGACCGGAAATCGGTGTAGCCTCCACCAAGGCCTTTACATCCCAGCTCACGGTGCTGATGCTCTTGAGCCTGCTGCTGGCTCAACGGGGCGGCAAGTCCGGCCAGCAGGTGCAGGTTATCCTGAAGGAACTGGCCGAAATTGGCGCCTTGGTGACCCAGGTGCTGGCACTGTCGGACATGCTGCTGGAAGTGGCCAAAGAATACCAGCACAGCAGCAACTTCCTCTATATGGGGCGGGGGGTCCAGTTCCCGGTTGCCCTGGAGGGGGCCCTCAAACTAAAGGAAATTTCTTACATTCACGCCGAAGGGTATCCCGCCGCCGAGATGAAACACGGCCCCATCGCCCTCATCGATGAAAATATGCCGGTGGTGGTGATGGCCTTGAAGGATAGGACCTATGGGAAGATATTGGCGAATATCCAGGAGATCAAGGCGCGGCGGGGGCGCATCATCGCCGTGGCCAATGAGGAGGACCCGGAATTGCAGCAGCTGGCCGACCACATCATTTACGTTCCGCCCACCCACGAACTGCTCGCACCGTTGTTGACCGTCATTCCCCTGCAATTACTGGCCTACCACATTGCCGTTCTGCGGGGATGTCACGTGGATCAGCCGAGGAATCTGGCGAAGAGCGTGACGGTCGAGTAACTTCTTGTCGTTTGATTAAGTCACCACACACTTTATCCGGACGGTCCGGCCAGGACGATTCCGGGCCGCTCCTGGCGGCTCAGGCGGGTTGGTTCGATTTTTCTTCCCTGTGGTCCGGGGCGCCGGTACGGGCTGTTCTGAGTCAGCGGGAGGTTCAAGCCGTCCCGGTGCCGTTGGCCGAGCATCGGGAGGATTTGGCGCACCGACTCGGGCTGGCCCTCGAAACCGTTGCCGCGCCCCATCAGGTCCACGGGCGCCGGGTGGAGCGGGCCCGGCCCGGCCAGCTCCATGGCGAAACGGATGGTCTGTTTACCGATGATGAACAGGTGGTCTTGACCCTGCAGGTGGCCGATTGCGCCCCGATTTATTTTTATCACCGGTCATCTGGCATGCGGGGGTTGGTCCACGCCGGTTGGCGTGGGGTTGCGGCGGGCGTGGTCACGGCCGGCACCGAATTTCTGCAGGCTCAGGGAGTGCCGCTCAACCAGGTGGAGGTTATCATTGGTCCTACTATCGAAAGGTCCTGCTACGAGGTGGGCGCCGAGGTGGTGGAGCAATTTCCCCCTTCCGCGTGGCGGCCCAACTCGGATGGGAAATTTCAACTGGATATGGTGGCGGCCATCAGGGAGCAACTGACCGGGGCCGGTCTGTTACCGGGCAAGATCACCAGTGTGGGTGTGTGCCCCCGCTGCGACTCCCGGTGCCATAGCTATCGCCGGGACGGTCAAAAGGCGGGCCGTATGATCGCTTTCTTCTTTAATCGACATTCAGCATGAGTGTATGGAAACTTTAAGCCTGCTCCTGTTAGGCGTTTTACAGGGCGCCACGGAATTTCTGCCCATCAGCAGTTCGGCCCACCTGGTGATCGCTCAGACCCTGCTGGAGATCCAGAACCCCGGTCTGATGGTGGAGATCGTCTTGCACCTGGGGACCCTGGTCAGCGTGCTCGGCTATTTCCGCCGGGACCTGTGGCGACTGGCTCAGGGTTCCCTGCTCCTGGGTCGTGTGGGCGCGGCGGTACGCCGGGAGG
>CAZJBG010000165.1:0-5622 GCA_964543925.1 uncultured bacterium | reverse complement strand
ATATAGGGCACCAGCGTCAGATGCATGATCAGGTAGTTTTCCCGGCCCACCTCCAGGCAGAGCTGCCGGATGGCCTCCAGGTGCGGCTGGCCCTCGATATCACCCACGGTACCCCCCACCTCGCTGATGATGAGGTCAAATTTTCGTCGGGGATTGACCAACTTGATGCGCCGCTTGATCTCATCGGTGATATGGGGAATCACCTGGATCGTCTGGCCCAGATAATCACCCCTGCGCTCCCGATTGAGCACCTCCCAGTAGACCTGCCCCGTTGTGGTGTTATTCAGCAGCGACAGGTTGACATCGATAAAGCGCTCATAATGGCCCAGGTCCAGGTCTGTTTCCGAACCATCGTCCAGAACAAACACTTCCCCATGCTGGAGGGGATTCATGGTGCCGGGGTCGACATTGAGATAGGGATCCAGCTTCTGAATGTTGACCTTTACGCCCCGAGATTTGAGCAGGTAACCCAGGGAGGCCGACAAGATCCCCTTGCCCAGGCCGGAGATGACCCCGCCCAGGATAAAGATATATTTAACCGGCTGCTTGGATTTACTCATCGAGTAGGGCTTTGCTGGGCCGCCAATGGGCTATGACCTTTTCCAGGTCTGCGGGGGTATCCACCGCCATAGCATCGTAGGCCACTGGCACCAACCCGATCGATATGCCCAGCTCCAACGCCCGGAGCTGTTCCAGACCTTGCTCCCGTTCACTCGGGGTGGGCGGCTGGGCGGTGAATTGTTCGAGGAAGGGGCGGCGATAAGCATAAAGACCCACGTGGCGCAGTGTATGACCTTCAACGGGTGCCGACGGGGGGGTCCGGAAGAAACCGGTGGCAAGCCCGTCCCGGCCAACCACTTTGACGATGTTCGGTTCATCCAGGTCTGCGGGAGAGAGAGTCGTGGAGCCGACCGTCCCCATAGGCAGCTCAGGGTGGGCTTGCATATGGGTGACCAGTTGGTCGACGATCTGGGGGTCAAGCAGGGGTTCATCACCCTGAATATTCACGATCAGATCAGCGTCCATACCCCGGGCAACTTCGGCCACCCGGTCCGTGCCACTCTGGTGTTGGGAGCCGGTGAGCATCACCCGATCACCTAACTGGGCACAGGCCATGGCGACCCGGGGTGAATCGGTAGCGATGATCACCTCCTCCAGGGAGCGGCACTCGGTTGCCCGCCGATAAACATGGTGCACCATGGGATAACCGTGAATGGGGATAAGAACTTTGCCGGGTAACCGGGTGGATGCGTAACGGGCGGGGATGATGCCGACAGCCCATCGGTTGACGGACCGCTGGGCGTGAGCTTCGCCGCTGGCGGTCATGGGCCGGTCTTGAGGACCACCGGCACCAGAATGAACTCGCCATCGGTAGCTCGCTCCCTGGAAGCGCCCTTCGAGGCAATCACCGGCACATTGGCCAGCACCGCCTCCCGCGGCAGGGATGGGGCGGCCTGGTCGCTACGTGATACGTTCGCCAGATCGAGCACGTGGGACAACGGTTCTACATCCGACACATCCACGGCTTCCAGGGTCTGGACATGCTCTAAAATCGCGTTGATCTGTCCCGTATATACATCACGCTGATCAGCAGACAGATGCAGCTTGGCCAGGCGGGCAATCTTTTCGATCTCTTGGGGAGTGACGGTCTGTTTGGTAGCCATTAGGGCGCTTTACAAGAATCGTGCCATGTAAAGTTACGATGGAATAAATTAAAAGGGGCTGAAAAAGAAAACAAGGAGATTGGGGCGGCAGAGACTATTTATTCAATCATCAAAGGTCATCAAGCGGCACACGTCACGCTCAAATACGGCGTGCCTTAAAAAAATTATCTGGAGGTTGTTTCATTTAAATGTATGCGGCTCAACTCCGGGCTCCTACCCGTCACTCATAGCGCAGGGCCTCGATGGGATCAAGTTTGGAAGCCTGGTTAGCCGGATAAAGCCCGAAAAAGATCCCGATGACGCTGCAATATCCCATAGCTGCCAGCATGGCCCAGAAGGGAACACGGGCCTCCATGTTGAGGATGGGCGAGAGGACCAGAGAGGTTCCGATGCCAAACAAAATGCCCAAAACGGCGCCAAACTCCGATAGGAGCACCGCCTCGATGAGAAATTGCAGGAGGATATCTCGCCGGCGGCCCCCTACCGCCTTCCGGGTACCGATCTCCCGGGTGCGCTCCATCACCGAAACCAGCATGATATTCATGATACCGATGCCCGCTACCAGGAGGGAAATCCCGGCGATGCCGATGGCCGCCAGACGGATATAGCTGGTAAAGTCCATCATGGTGCTCATGATCGATTCGGCAGTCTCCAGCTCAAAGTCATTCTCGTCGCCCACAGGAACCTTCCGGCGAACCCGGAGAGCCGCTACGGTTTCATCGATGGCCGTATCGAGGTGCTCGACATCCCATGCCCGGATATAGAGGCTGGTGGAAGACATATCCCGGCGCGAAGAGGTAAAGACTTTGATATAAGCCGTGATGGGAATAATGACGATGTTATCGGGCGACTCTTCAAAGGTGGTGGCGGCCTGATCTAACACGCCCACCACCAGGAACCCCTTGTCCCCCACCAGGATGCGCTTGTCCAGGGGGTCCGTTAGGGGAAACAGTTCAGCCGCCACATCCCGGCCCAGAATCGCCACCTGGCGGGTATGGGTCACATCATCGGCCGTTAGGAACCGGCCGTCACCCACGTCAACGGCCTGGGTGGACAGGTAGTCGGCCATGGTCCCGATGACCTTCACGCTGGGCGCCGTCTTCTTATCCTGATACTTGATGGTCTTTGCCCGGGCTTCAACCACCGCCGTGGCCGCGCGAATATTGGTGCTGACGGCCTGGAGGTGCAAAGCGTCGTCGTAAGTCAGGTTCTTCCGGCGCCAATACCTGCGCTGTCCGTGCCCGAATCCCACCTGAACCGCCGGGAACTTTTGAACGACAAAGGTCTCCGAGCCCAGGGCGCCCAGCTCCTTCTCCATGGCCCGATCAAAGCCCAGCACAACCCCTTGCATGCTGGTGATGGCCCACACACCGATGACCATGCCCAACAGGGTCATGCCGGAGCGCAGCTTATTGGCCCTTATGGAACGGATTGCGATCTGCAGATATTCCAGCATTATTCGTACCTCAACGCTTCAATGGGGTCGAGCCGAGCAGCCTTGGTGGCCGGCCACAACCCGAAGATTAATCCTACCACCACCACGACCCCGATCCCCAGAACAATCCAGGTGGGGGGGACCCGGGCGGCCAACGGGGTATACTTCTGGACAAAAACAGCCACCCCCGAGGCCATAACAAAACCCACCACAACGCCCAGGGCCGATACGGCCATACTCTCCACCAGGAACTGCCAGAGGATGGTGCTCCGCCGGGCTCCAAGGCTTTTGCGAATACCGATTTCAACGGTCCGTTCGGTGACGGTGACCATCATGATATTCATAACTCCTACACCGCCTACGATGAGGGCGATACTCCCGATCCCAATGGCCACCATCCAGAGCATGCCGGTGGCGTTATCGTAAAGATCCTGGAGGGCGCTTTGCTGATTGATGGCAAAATCGTTGGGCTGGCCGGGTCGCATCCGGCGATAGCGGCGCATAATACCCTCAACTTCGTCCCGGGCCTCCTCCACCAGTTCAGGGTCAGACGCCTTCACGGCGATGGTGATATTTCGCCACCGTCGCCCAAACATTTTCAGCAGCGTCTCCGCCGGGATATAGATCATATTGTCCAGATTCCGTCCCATCATCTGACCCTGTTTTTCCAGTATCCCGATGACCAGGAACTTGCGCCCACTGATGGACAGGCGCTTGCCCAGAGGATCCTCGCTCCCAAAGAGGTTCTCGACGATGGCATCCCCTATCACGACCACCGGCTTCTTGTGCTGCGAATCGAGTTTGGATAGAAAGCGCCCTTCCACCACTTCCACGCCGGCAATCACGGCCATGTCAGCTGTAGCGCCCAGCACTGCCACACTCTCCAGGTTTTTTTCCTTGTACTTCAGCCGGCCCCCCTGGAAGATGCGCGGACTTACATGACTGACGAATTGAGCCCGTTGGAGGATATACTCGCCCGCATCCAGACCGATATTACGCCGCTGCCGGCTGAGGACCCAGGCATCGCGACCCTGAAACCAGCCCCGCTTGTCCACATAGAGCACATCGGACCCCAGGCTCGAAATCTGTTCAGCAAACGAGGCATTGAGCCCCTCGATGATGGCCATCACCACCCCTACGGTGAAGATACCGATGGCAATCCCCAAGGTGGTGAGCAGGGCTCGGAACTTATGAGCCCACAGGGCCGCTCCGGCGATGCGCAGGACTTCGATCATCGAAGGTTGACCTTGCCGTTAGCGGTCTGCTCATCCCGGTCGATCTGACCATCCAGAATATGAATGACCCGATGAGCATGCTCGGCAATATGGGGTTCATGGGTCACCAGGATAATGGTGTTGCCCTGCCCGTGGAGCTCGTCGAATAGACTCATGATCTCCCGGCCCGTTGTGGAATCCAAATTACCGGTGGGTTCATCGGCCAGTATAATGGAGGGATGGGTCACCAGGGCCCGGGCAATGGCCACTCGCTGCCGCTGACCACCGCTGAGTTCACTGGGCGCGTGGGTGGACCGATCTTCCAGATTCACCATCTCCAGGGCTGCATGGGCGCGGACCAGGCGGTCACGACGCGGGATACCGGCATACACCAGGGGCAGTTCCACGTTACGTAAGGCCGTGGTCCGAGCCAGTAGGTTAAAGGTCTGGAAGACAAACCCGATTTTCCGGTTTCGAATTCCGGCCAGTTGGTCGTCGTCCATCTTGAAGGTTTTCTCATCGGTGACATCGGAAACCAATTCCCCTTCAAACTCATAGCGACCGCGGGTGGGGGTATCGAGACAGCCGATAATATTCATGAGGGTCGATTTGCCGGAACCGGAAGGCCCCATGATGGAAATGTATTCATTGGCCTGGATAGTCAAATCAACCCCCCGCAGGGCATGCACCTGCTCCTTGCCCATGTCATAAACCTTGGTGATGGCCTGGAAGTTGATGATCCCGTTTTGTTCTGGCGCTGCCATGCCGGCGTTCACTGTATTTCATCGCCATGCATCTAACGGTCCCCACGCCCCTGGAAACGATCGAAACTCCGCTCACTCCGCTCGATCCGGCGGCCATCCTGCAAATCCCTGCTCACGGCACGGTAGTTCCCGATGATGATCTCCTCGCCCGCCCGTAAACCGGTGCTGATTTCGTAGTGCGTGTCCGATGAAATGCCAAGTTTCACCTCGCGCTGCTCCACATACTCTTCAGGCTTGGCCCCAAATAAGCGTTTCAGAAAACCGGTTGCCGATTGACTTGAATCGCTGGTGACCACGAAGACCACTTCCACAGGTTCAGGGCGGCCTGCGCCCGGCGGCCCGCCTGAGCGCCCTTGGAAGGACCCACGATTGCCTCCCCCAGCTGGACGTCCTCCCTGGGAGGCGCCCCGGTTACCACCCGATCCACTTGAAGCCCGCTCTCCCCGGGCCGTCCCCCTGCCGCCTGGACCTCCACGGAAGCCTTCACTAGCGTCTCCACCATCCCCGCCTCGCTTCGGTGTCCTGGCCGCAATGGCCTGGATAGA
>CAZJBG010000164.1:0-5663 GCA_964543925.1 uncultured bacterium | reverse complement strand
AGGCCTGAGGTTTTCAGAAAATCGCGACGGGTGTAGTTGCGTTTACTCATTTTTTATTGCTCCCGCAGGGGTGTTTAGCAGACGACCATGAGCTGTCTAACTTATGGAAAACTACTACGGAAATCGAAATGATGGTATCCATTTTAGTAAACGAACCGTCATATTGAGCGTCTGAAAATCGGATCAAGCCCTAAAATCTCTGTGACGGGGATCATAGGCGCCCCCGGAATAACGGTGCTAATTTGCTGCCTGAGAGTTGATACTACCGAACAGTTAACATTTAGAGGTGACCAATCAATGACCTACGCAAATAAACTACTTGGCATCACGGTGCTCATCTTGTCGCTGGCAGCCGGGTTCACCGGCTGTGAATCGCCGGCGGAGGAATCCGACACCGGCACCCTGTCCGTGCTCCTGACCGACGCCCCGTTCCCGGCGGACCTGGTGGCCGAAGCCAATGTGACCATCGACAGCCTGGAAGTACGCCAGAAGGGCGGGGGTGGCGGGAACGGCCCCTATATTACCCTGTCCTCCAGCCCACAGTCCTTTAACCTCCTTGACCTGAGCAACGGGATCACGACGGGGCTGGCCGAGTTGGACCTGCCCACGGGATCCTACGACCTGCTGCGGCTATATGTCGGTGAAGCTTCGGTGGTCATGAACGATGGGACCACCTATGATTTGACCGTTCCCAGCGGTGCCCAGACCGGTATCAAGATATTCGTGAAACCGGACATTGCCATCGTTGCCGGGGTAGCGACTGAGCTGATTCTCGATTTCGATGTCAGTCGATCCTTCGTGGTGCAAGGCTCGTTGGATGCCCCCACCGGGTTCCTGTTCAAGCCGGTGATCCGCGGGGTCAATGAGTCCACCACGGGGGGCATCATCGGCGTCGTGTCCGATACGTCATCGACGGTGTTGCAAAACATCGAGGTGTGGGCAGAGCAGGATACGGTGGTGTCCACCGCCTTCACTGACTCCACCGGCTTTTACGCCATGGTTGGCCTGTCGGCGGGCGTCTACACGGTGAAGGCCGCTGCTGCCGGCTATGATACGGCATCGGTCCCCGATGTCGAGGTTACGGCAGCCGGTAACGTCACCATTAATATCGAGCTGACCACTCCGTAAACCGCGAACGCTGCCGGAGCGTGCGTGACCGGCCAACGTTATTGAAAGGGAAAGGGCGCCGCTTTAGGCGCCCTTTTTCATGATACGACGGTATGAACCGGGTTAATCGGCTGGGCCGGAATCTGCGAAAAAAGGTGCCCATTTTTCCTTCGGCGACGGCTTGGTGAGGAGGCTCACCACCACCAGGAGGGTCAGAGAGATGAGCACCCCCGGAATGACGATATACTCGCTACCGGCCAGATCGAGGGGTGTGTTTCCCAGTGTAAGGGTGAAATCCACCCCCAGCCGGTTCAGCACCGCGATGCCCACAATGCTGCCCAGGCCGCCGGCGATGCAGGCTACGCCTCCCTGGGGGGTGACCCGTTTCCAGAGGAAGGCGGCCAAAAGAGCCGGGGTCAGGCTGGCCCCCACCAGGGAGTAGGCGTAGAGGGCCATGGAAAGGACTGTCTCGAACTGGGTGAGCAGCAACAGGCCGATCCCCCCGAAGATCACTACCGTGACCCGTTGCAGGGTGACCTTTTGCTTATCGGTTGCCCCCGGGTGTATGAAGCGCTGGTAGATGTCACGGCTCACATTGGTGGAAGGGACCAGCAGAAAAGTGTTCCCTGTTGACAGCACGATGGCGATGGCCGCCGCCAGTAGTACCGCTCCACCCAGCACGGGCAATCCGTGCCGGGCGATGTACAGGATGATGGTCTCCGAGGCGGCCCGGCCGACCAACGAGGTTTGAACCAACAGGTCCGGGTAAGCGGCCCGGCCCACAATGGCCAGCAGGGCCAGGGCTGTTTCGATGACCATGATCCCTACCACCATGCCGACCACGGCCCTGCGAGCGGCATGCTCATCCTTGGCCGAAAAGAATTTCTGGTACATGCCACTTTCACCCAGGATCAGCAGGAAGGTGGGCAGAGCCACGCCCATCACCCACAGAAAATTATTGCCGCCCATGAGGGTCAGGTGCCCGGCAGGCAGGGCGTTGGTCACTGCATCCCAGCCACCTACCTGGAAAATCATGTAGGGCAAGGCGAACAGCACCCCCAGGACAATAATCGTGCCGTTGATCAGGTCCACCGTGACGATGGACACCATCCCGGCCAGGGCGGTAAAGATGATGATGGCCGCGGCGGTGATGTACATGCCCGTGGTCGGGGATATGGCCCCGTCGGTGACGATGCTGAGGATCCACCCGCCGCCCCGGAATTGATAGGCGGCAATGGTGACGTAGGCCAGGATAATGGCCACTGTCCCCAACATGCGGGCCGTCGCATTGTAGCGCTGCTCCAGCAGGTCCGGGATGGTGTACTGGGCGATGCGGCGGACTCTTCCGGCAATGAAGTAGGCCATGATCAGTCCCAGCCAGCCCCCGAATGAAAGCCACAGTTCTGCTATGCCGGTGCGATAGGCTAAACCTGCGCCCCCGAAAAGAGAACCGGAACCGATCCAGGTACAGACCAGGGTCCCCACCAGCAGCGCCACGGGCACCGAGCGCCCCGCCACCATGAAGTCCTCGTGGCTGGTTACCGATCGCGAGCGCCACAGGGCGACGGCGATGAGGATCAGGGGGTAGATAAAGACAACGGCCACTAAAAGGTTCATGGATTTGCTCCAGTCAGGTATTGATGGCAAAGCGAAAGAATAACTTACAGCTTGCCGATCCCCTCTGCCATACGCTGAAGGGCCTCGGAGATGTTCTCGATGGAGTTGGCGTAGGACAGGCGCAGGTAGCCTTCACCAAGGGTCCCGAAGGACGTGCCGGAGAGAGTGGCCACGCCCCACTCCTCCAGGAAGTAGTCTTCCAACTCCTTACTTGATCGGGGCAGAGCCGTTACGTTGGGGAAGACGTAGAAGGCCCCCGCCGGCTCAGGACAGGTGATGCCTTCGATGGCGTTGAGCCCCTGTACGATGGCATCCCTCCGCCGGCGAAACTCATCCGCCATGGCCCGGGATTCGTCCTGGGGACCCTTGAGGGCCTCCACACCGGCCAGCTGGACAAAGCTGTTGGTACAGGAATTGCTGTTGGTCATGAGCCGGGCGATCCAGAAGGCGATCTCCTCCGGCATGATGCCATAGCCCAACCGCCAGCCGGTCATGGCGTAGGTCTTGGAGAAGCCGTCGAGCAGGATGGTGTGTGCCTGCATTCCCGGGAAGGAGAGGAGGGAGTGATGCTCGCCCCCATAGATGATGCGGGAATAGATTTCATCGGACAGGACCATGAGATCGTGCCGGTTCACCAGCTCGGCGATACGGGCCAGTTGGTCGTGGGTAATGACGCCCCCGGTGGGGTTGGCCGGTGAGTTCAGGATCAGGAATGTGGTCCTGGCTGTAATGAGAGCGGCGAGCTCGTCCACATCCACGCCGAAGTCATTCGCTTCCCGGATGGGGAGGGGGACGGCCTTGGCGCCGATCCAGTTGATCACCGATTCGTAGATGGGAAAGCCGGGATTGGGATAGATCACCTCATCACCGGGGTTGACGCAGGCCAGGAGAGAGAAGAAGATGATGGGCTTGCCCCCGGGGGTGACAATCACCTGATCGGGGCCGACGCCAACACCCCGAGTCCGGGTCATCTCCTTGGCGATGGCTTCCCGGAGGATGGGCAGCCCCGCCGACGGTCCGTAATGGGTGAAGCCGTCGTCCATAGCCCGTTTGGCGGCCTCGCGGATATGGACAGGGGTATCGAAATCGGGTTCGCCGATTTCCAGGTGGATCACGCGCCGGCCTTGGGCCTCGAGGCGTCGTGCCTTGACCAGCACGTCGAAGGCGGTCTCGGTACCAAGGCGGGCCAGGTTCGCGGCCAGGTTCATCGTTTAACTCCCTGTTTGGGTTGGATTGATCCCGGCTTCAATGCTGAGCAGCTGGCTGCCAAGGCGATCAATCGGTCTTATCAGTTCATGGGCTGACATCCGCTGGAATCCTTACCCTTATGATCTGAACCTAATTTAAAGTCAGGTTCTGGCCGGGCGACCATATCCTTCTCCCGGTGCCGGGAGATATCGTGATCCCCATTGCGCCATCAGCCGTTTTCCGGTAGATTCGGGGCCTGAACCTAAATCCGGCCCCATCATTAGGGGAGCCTTGCGCAGCGATTTAACATTCCACTGGGAGGACTTATGAAGCTGAAGCTTCACTGGCAGATATTCATCGCCATGGCCCTGGGCGGGTTATTTGCGGCAGTGTTCCCGGACCAGGTCCCGGTGGTCGCGCCCCTGGGGGACATCTTCATGCGCCTCCTGAAAATGGTGATCGTTCCCTTGATCCTGACCTCCATTATCACCGGGGTGGCCGGCATCGGCGATTCCCGCAGCCTGGGCCGCCTGGGGAGCAAGACCTTCCTCTACTATATTACGACCAGTTTCCTGGCCATTGCCGTAGGATTGACGCTCACCAATGTGATCCAACCCGGTGTGGGGATGCAGGCGGCTCAGGAGGTGACCATCAGTCCCGAGGACCTGGAAAGCCCCGGCTCCGTGGCCGATATCCTCATGCGCATTATTCCCCTTAATCCGGTGGCGGCGGCAGCTGAGGGTGACATTCTGGGTATCATCTTTTTCGCCATTATTTTTGGGTTTGCCATTACCCGGCTGCCCGAAAAGCAGTCCAAAACGCTACTGACCTTCTTTCAGGCGGCCTTTGAGGCCATGATGGCCCTTACCCAGGCGATCATTCGTCTGGCGCCCATCGGCGTGTTTGGACTGATCAGCAAGGCCGTGGCAAGTATGGGCTTCGGTCTGTTCCAGGCGGTGGGCAAATATATGCTCACCATCCTGCTGGGACTCAGTTTCCATTTCCTGGTCGTCCTGCCCATCCTCTTTTACCTGCTTACCCGGCGCAACCCCCTGGACCATTACCGGGCTATGGCGGCCGTCATGGCCATGGCGTTTTCCGGTAGCTCGTCATCGGCCACCCTGCCTCTCACCTTGGACGCTGTGGAAAAGAAGGCCGGGGTATCCAACAAGGTATCCAGCTTCGTCCTGCCCATGGGAGCCACCATCAACATGGATGGCACCGCCCTCTATGAGTGCGCCGGTGTGCTGTTTATCGCTCAGGCCCTGGGCATTCCCCTGGGTTTCGGTCAGCAGGTGGTGGTGGTATTGACGGCCCTTTTAGCCTCGATAGGTGCAGCGGGCATCCCCTCAGCCGGTTTGGTAATGATCTTTATCGTCCTGGAGGCTGTCGGCATCACGACTCCGGCGGCCTATGCTCTGGTGGGCATCATGCTGGCGGTGGACCGGCCCCTCGACATGTTTCGCACCGTCGTAAATGTCACCAGCGATTCCATCGGGGCCGTAGTGATCGCGCACTCCGAGGGAGAGCAGTTGAACTATCCCGTGGTAGGAAGAAGGAACTCAGCCTAGTTGGAGAAATCGCGCAGGACCCCAGAAATCGGCCAAATTAATACGGTATTGCTTGACGACGGTGACAACGGCGTGTAATTTGCTGTAGATATTTGGAATTTATTGCCCGCGAACTGTTAGGTAATTCAGATCCTTCAAACTAACTCAGTAGGGCGCCATATTCGGTTAACGCAGTGCAGG
>CAZJBG010000163.1:0-5793 GCA_964543925.1 uncultured bacterium | reverse complement strand
TTTGAAGACCGGCGTATCCCGGCCACCAACAACCATTTAACCGTGCATAGCAAGTAAGGAATGCAAGAACATGAATAACGTTTTCGAGCGTGAGGAATATCTCCGTTACAGCCGCCATTTCTCGTTGCCCCAGATCGGCCTGGAGGGCCAAGCCAAGTTAAAGGCGGCCTCGGTGCTGGTGATTGGCGCCGGTGGGCTGGGCAGCCCCGTATCGATTTACCTGGCCGCGGCCGGCGTCGGCCATATCGGGATCGTGGAGTTCGATACCATCGAGCTGTCCAACCTTCAGCGGCAGGTCCTGTTCACCACGGCCGAGGTGGGTCAATCGAAACTCGCCGCGGCGCAAAAGCGGCTCCAGGCCCTGAACCCCCATATCGAAGTGACCGCTTACAACGAGCCCCTCAGCGCCGCCAACGCCGAGGGCATTTTCACCGGCTACGACCTGGTCATCGATGGGACCGACAATTTCCCCACCCGCTACCTGGTCAACGACGTGTGCGCCTTCCAGGGCATACCGAACGTCTACGGCAGCATCTTCCAGTTTGACGGACAGATATCCCTGTTTCACGCCGCCGAGGGGCCGTGCTACCGGTGCATCTATCCCGAGCCGCCCCCGCCGGGGTTGGTGCCGTCGTGCGCCGAGGGTGGCGTGCTGGGCGTCCTCCCCGGTATCGTAGGGAGCCTCCAGGCCGCCGAAGCCATCAAGTGGATCACCGGGGCCGGCGAGTCGCTTCTGGGCCGCCTGATCCTATTTGATGCCCTGACAATGTCATTTAAGACAGTTAAATTGCAGAAGGACCCCAACTGCCCGGTGTGCAGCGAGAATCCCACCATTACCAGGCCCATCGATTATGAAGGGTTCTGCGGACTCTCCAGCACGGAGGAACTGGTGACCTCCCCGGGAGTGACGGTCCAGGAAGTCAAGGAGAAATTGGATCGGAATGGGGACGTGATCGTCCTCGACGTGAGGGAGGATTGGGAGTGGGATATTGCCCACCTGGAAGGGGCGCTGCCCATCCCCATGAACGACGTCCCCAACCGGTTGCAGGAACTCGATCCGACAAAGGAGATCGTGGTCTATTGCCATACGGGACGTCGATCCGACACCGTGGCCAACTTCCTCATCCGGGAGGGCTACACCCAGACTGTCAACATGCTGGGGGGTATTCGGGCCTGGACCATGGAAATCGATCCGGAGCTCAACCCGTACTGACCGGTTGGCCCCGGCGGCGCCGGATAACAATCCAACCAGCCCATTGCTAACCATAACCGGGCGGGAGATTCCTCCCGGCCCTCGGGGATTTTTAACACATCTAACAAGAAAAGACAAGAACCTATGCCTGTATCAAATCCCAAAGGGATCCATTCTGAGATCCCCCCCCACGGGGGCGAGCTGGTCAATTTATTAGCTGCCCCGGACCGGGCCGCCAAGTTAAAAGCGGAAAGCGTTCAACTCCCGTCCTTAACCCTGAATGACCGGCAGCTCTGCGATCTCGAGCTGCTGCTCAACGGCGGGTTTTCACCCCTCACCGGGTTCATGGGGTCGGCCGATGTGAAATCGGTGGTCGGCGACATGCGCCTGGCCGACGGCACCCTCTGGCCCATGCCCGTGACCCTCGACGTCACTGAGGCCTTTGCCGAGCCCCTCTCCACCGGTGACCGGGTAGTCCTCCGTGACGAGGAAGGCTACCCCCTGTCGGTCCTGACGGTGACCGATATCTGGCAGCCGGACCTGAAGGCTGAAGCGGCCCAGGTCTTTGGCACCACCGACACGACCCATCCCGGCGTGGCCTATCTGCTGGGCCGGTCCGGCCCGGTCTACCTGGGTGGCACCCTGGAGGGGGTCGCCCTGCCCATGCACTATGACTACCAACTCAGGCGGCATACGCCTCGCGAGCTGCGGGAGCGGTTTGCCAAGCACGGCTGGGAGCGGGTGGTGGCCTTCCAGACCCGCAACCCCATGCACCGGGCCCACGTGGAACTGACCCATCGGGCGGCCAACGAGGCCGGGGCCAACCTCCTCATTCACCCGGTGGTGGGGCTCACCAAACCGGGAGATGTGAACCATTATACAAGGGTGCGCTGCTACGAGGAAATCCTGAACAGCTACCCCACCGGTACGGCCATGCTGAGCCTGCTCCCCCTGGCCATGCGCATGGGCGGTCCCCGGGAAGCGCTGTGGCACGCCATTATCCGCAAGAACTACGGCTGCAGCCACATCATTGTGGGGCGCGACCACGCCGGGCCGGGCAGCGACAGCCGGGGCAAGCCGTTCTACGGCCCCTACGACGCCCAGGAGCTGCTCCGCGAGCATGAGGCGGAGCTGGGCATCAGCATGGTCCCCTTCAAGATGATGGTCTACGTGGAGGACCGGGCCGAGTACATGTCCGAGGATGACATTCCCGAAGGGGCCCGTGCGGTGAGCATCTCCGGGACCGAGCTCCGCCGCCGCCTGGAAAAGGGGCTGGAGATCCCCGACTGGTTCTCCTACCCCAAGGTGGTGGACGAGCTCCGCCGGTCCCAGCCACCCCTTACCGAGCGGGGCTTCACCGTGTTCTTCACCGGCCTGTCCGGGGCGGGTAAATCGACCCTGGCCAACGGCCTGATGGTCAAGCTGCTGGAGGACGGCCGCCGCCCGGTGACCCTCCTGGACGGGGACATCGTCCGGACCCACCTGTCAAGCGAACTGGGCTTTTCCAAAGAACACCGCGCCATCAACGTCCAGCGCATCGGTTTCGTGGCCAGTGAGATCACCAAGAACCGGGGCATCGCCATCTGCGCGCCCATCGCCCCCTACGAGGCCGACCGCCAGTTCAACCGGGACCTGATCGCCTCATACGGCGGCTATATCGAAATCCACGTGAGTACGCCCCTGGCGGTATGCGAAGAGCGGGACGTGAAGGGACTGTACGCCAAGGCCCGGCAGGGGTTGGTCAAGGGGTTCACCGGCATCGACGACCCTTACGAGGAACCCACCCACGCCGAGCTGGTCATCGACTCCAGTGAGGAGGACCCGGAGACGCTGGTGCAGGCGATCCTGCTGGGGATAGAGAAATTGGGGTATATCTAGGGGCCGGGGACTGGGGGCTGGGGGCGCGAACCCACCCCGATTACTGTGTAACTCCCCCTCCCTTTTAAGGGAGGGGGCCTCGGCATAGCCTACGGCGAGCCGCCAGGCATTAGCGAGTCGGCTGTATGGGCTAGTTAGGCCCCTTATTAGTGTTGTCCACATAAAGCCTCAGATACGACGCGTATTTCGAGTTGTGATGCACGCGATGCCGCTGCGCCTTGTAGGCGGCAGGTGGAGCCGACATGATCGTCGGAACGAACGTCTGCGGGTTGCGGTCGTAGAGCGGGAACCACGAGCTCTGAACCTGGACCATGAGGCGATGCCCAGGCAGGAACGTGTGGTTCAAATGTGGTAGTGGAATCGCGTAAGCCAACGCCCGATTGGGCGCAAGAGGTTTCGGATCGTCGTAGTTCTCACGGTAGCGACCCCGGAAGATATCAGCGCTCACCATGAGTTGGTAGCCGGACATCTCGAATGTCGGATCATCGTCTGGGAAAACGTCAATGAACTTCACCACCCAATCAGCGTCGGTGCCGGTGGTCTCGGCGAACAGCTGAGCGATCACCGGCCCACGAACAGTTAGAGGCTCCGAAAGCGGCTCGCTAACCCATGTCGCGACGTCAGGTCGGCCATCAACGAAGCGTTGGTCCTCGACGAGCCAACGCCGCCACTCTGCGATGGCGGTTGGATTGTAGTACCCGATCCCCCAGTTGGGTCGCGGTTCGTAGGGTACCGGCTTAGCCGGATCGGAGACGAATTCTGTGGTCGACAGGTCGACAGTCGGCGGAGTAAATGCCAGGCCACCGTCTGGCTGCAAGTAAACGCGGATTTGCTCCTCGATCGGGGGCCATTGGTCGAATCTGCGCCAACGGTTCGTGCCCGTCTCGAACACTGTGACCGGTGCCGGCGGTTCCACTGCATCCTCGTGCAAATACCGGCGCAGGAACGGCACCAGGACATCTTGGCGGAACCGCTTCGCGGTGTCCTCATCGAAGTTCAGAACGCCCAGTCTGCTTCCATCTGCAAAGTGCTGACCGTGGTACCAGGGTCCGGCGACGAAGAAGTTAAGTTCATTGCTCTTGTCGTGCCGCTCGAGCGCTGCATAGACCGCTGGCGCGCCATAGATGTCCTCTTGATCCCAGAATCCGTGCACGTGCAGCGCCGGCACGAGACGCGGCGGCGAGTCGAACCACCGGTCGGCGGCAACCTCCCGCCAGTACGGTCCATAGCTCGGGAACTTCATCAAATGCGTCCACATTTCGTGCCGATCGTCGAGGCGCGCACCGAGACCTGTTCCCGCCGCACCCTGCCCGAGCATCCACGTATAGTTGTCCTGAATCTCGTAGGAATAGGGGGTAAACTCATCCGTCCGGGATTCCATCTTGTAGATGAAGGAAAACGCATAGGACCCACGAAATGCACCCCAATGGAACCAATCGTCTGCCTTCCAGACATCCACAACGGGATTAAACGGGACGGCAGCGGCGAGTGCGGGATGCGGATTGCGCATGGCCGCGAGCGTGAGCCAGCCAGGGTAGGACGTGCCCCATACCCCGACCCGGCCGTTCGAAGGTACGTTTTTCACCAGCCAGTCTATGGTGTCCCATGCGTCTGTGGTCTCGTCGGTCTCGGTCTTATTAAAGGCCCCTCGAGGCGCGCGAAACATAGCGTAGTCGCCCTCCGATTGGAAGCGACCTCGGATGTCTTGGACCGCGTACACATAGTCGTTGCCCAGGAACTTATGCCCGAGTGTGACCGCAAGGCGGGACGTCGGACGGTTTCCAAGCGCCCGGGTCGCATTATAGGGCGTACGCTCAAGCATGATGGGCAGTGGTTTTCTCGAATTCTTTGGAGTCAGGATTAGGGTGTAGAGTTTGGCCCCGTCCCGCATGGGCACCATCTCTTCGCGAATTTCGAAATCGTCGTGCGGAAACTCCTCGCGAAGCGACTTTTGAGCCAACACCGGCGCATGCAGGATAAATATTGAGGCGAGAATGCAAGGAATAACGGTGGACTTTATTGGTCTGAAATTTGTTACATTCATTAGGATTCCTCAAGATTCTTTCTATATTTGTTTCTCAGGCGAAACCTCATGTAAGGCCTAACGACACGGCTCACAGCCGGGCCGCCGCCAGCACACGCAATGCCAAAGCTTTGACCTTTGAAATCGCTTCTGCACGACTCTGCCCGTAAATCATCACACCGGGTAAGTCGGGAATCTCGGCTATCCAACGACCATCTTCCTCGCGTTCAACTTCGATATTCATCCTGCACACCTCCAAGCCATACATTAACGGAATTTTCCTGGGAAACCAAGCACACTGCTAACTGCCTAACTACTATTTATGATGAAACATCTCAGGCCGTTGAAAACCGCACTTAACACTGAACCTAGGCCAAATGTAGACGTACTTGCTGAAGTATCCAATGAAAACATGGCAAACGAAGCGCTTGCCTCTCCCCGCTCGTTTCACGAGGCCCCCTCTCCTGAAGGCGAGGGGGCCTCGGCCCTGGCCGTACCCGGCCTACGGGGAGGCCGTAGCCTACGGCGAGTCGCATCGCGCTAGCGAGGGGGGTGAGGTGGGGGCTGGGTTGCCCCTGACAGTGAAACGGCCCGAGGGGAGATTCGGTCACAGGTTGGTATTTCGTGGGCGGAGGGGCGATGAGGCGTGGCGGCGGCGTCTACATGCCGTTGTTAGCCCGCCGAGGCTCGCAGTACGCGC
>CAZJBG010000162.1:0-5897 GCA_964543925.1 uncultured bacterium | reverse complement strand
CGATTGGAGAGAGCATCTCCTTCATTGGTGAGGTCGAGCTTGAACATGAAGCGGAGCTGGCCTACGAGTTCGCCGCCCAATACGACTTCAGCCCAGGTTTGCACGTGAAGCTCGGTTCGGTGGGCCTGAATCCCACGCCTGAGCATCACCGCCTGACAAGGGAGCACTACGACCTGACGAGCCTGAAAAGCCAGGGCGGGTGGCGGATGCGTAGCGGCTCCGGCGGCGTCGAGCTCTGGGGCGCCAGGAACGGCCCGGCCGGCTCCGGTGGGCTCACCTATGCTGTCGGACTGGCCAACGGGCAGAACGATGGCGATAATTTCGATACCAACACAGCCAAGGATATCTACGCCCGCCTCACCTATAAAATGGGCGGCCTGGGCGAAACCGGCGGCACCGAGGGGCAGGCCAGCGACGTCTCAGCCTTCTACCTGGACAATTCCATCCGGCTGGGCGGCTTCTTTTACCGTGGGACGGCCACCAAAACTGGTCTTGACGATGCGTTCAGCGTCATCGGTGGTGATATCGATTGGTGGTGGAACCGGTTGATCGTTACCGCAGGGGGCATGACGATGAAGTCCGATTATAGCGGGACTGAGCGTAATTCCCTGGCCTACTTCGCCGAAGGGCACTACGTCATCTATCCCTGGCTCATCGGCTACGCCCGGTTCGAATCTACCACCGTAGACGTAGATAGCCCCGACGATCCGGCCCTAAACCTGATCCCCTCGGTGATCGTCATGCTGCGGGCCAACGTGAAGTGCTCCCTGGAGTATCGCCTGCCCCTGGACGATGCCCGGAAGGATGACGGACGCCTTACGCTACAGTTTAACATCGGCATCTGAGTGCGAAAGGGAGCCAAAGAACAATGAAACGGAAACTCATTCCATGCCTGATCATCGTGGGGCTCCTGGTCACCGCCGCCTCTGCCGGGGATATCAAGGGGGCCGTCACCTGCAAAGGGGTTCGTGACAGCCGCAACGTGGTGGTCTATCTCCAGAAGGTGGAAGGGGAATTCCAGCCACCTGAAAAGCCCCTTATCATGGACCAGAAGGACCTCACCTTTATCCCCCACGTGCTGCCCCTGGTCCTGGGAACGGCGGTAGACTTTCTCAATAGCGATGATGTTCTGCACAACGTCTTCTCGCCGGACAAATGCGCCAACAAGTTCAACCTGGGGACTTGGCCCAAGGGCCAGGTGCGCTCCTACACGTTCGAAGAGGAAGGCTGCTTCTCGGTCATGCTCTGCAATGTCCATCCCGAGATGGAGGCCTGGGTGCTGGCCCTTCAGAACCCCTACTACTTCGTCACGGACAAGGACGGTGCCTACGTCCTCAAGGATGTGCCGGCCGGCACGTACAAGCTGGTAGCCTGGCATGAGAAGCTGCAGGACCAGGAGCAGACCGTCGTCGTGCAGGATGGCGGCGAGGTGGCGGTGGACTTCACCCTTAGCCGCCGCTGAATGACGCGGCAGCCCTTCGAGTGATTCGAGTGAAAACCGATAGGGCCGAACGGCAGATCATGAACGGTGACCGAACCGGCGGGAAAATGACGTCCACCACGCGCGTCAACGGCGAGTTTCTCCAGCAGAATTATCCCTGCTACACCGCCTGTCCGGTCAACACTGAGGCCGGTCGATACGTGAACCTCATTGCCCAGGGCCGGTATGCTGAGGCCTATCAGGTTGCCCGGGCGCCGAACCCCTTCGCGTCCATTTGCGGCCGGATCTGTGCCGCACCGTGCGAAACTGCCTGCCGGCGGGGGGAGATCGATGCGCCCATCGCCATCCGGGCCCTGAAACGCTTCGTCAGCGAGCGGTACGGCGTGGAGAGCCTCATGGACATCGAGAAGATCGGCCAGGCCCTGAAGCCCCAAATCATGTCCAGGAACGAGCGGGTGGCGATCATCGGTGCCGGTCCTGCCGGGATGGCGGCCGCCCATGACCTGGTGCTGCTGGGCTACCAGGTGACCGTCTTTGAGGCCCAGGAGGTGGCCGGAGGCATGTTGCGGCTGGGCATACCGGAATACCGGTTACCGCGCGAACTGATCCGCATGGAGATCAACGCCATCCTGAACCTGGGGGTCGAGCTCCAGGTGGGCAAGCGCCTGGGCCGGGACTTTACCCTATCCGACCTCAAGCGCAACGGGTATGAAGCCGTCTTCCTGGCTATCGGTGCCCAGCGCAGCCGGGACCTCACCATTGAGGGGGTGGACCTGGACGGGGTCCTGCCGGGGATCGATTTTCTACTGAACATCAATATGGGCTACAAGGTGGAGCTGGATGAGAAGATCATCGTTATCGGCGGCGGCAACGTGGCCTTCGATGTAGCCCGGACCGCTATCCGCCAAGCACCGGTGGAAGAGATGGCTTCCAGCATCACCGAAGCCCTGGACGTGGCCCGATCGGCGGTGCGATTCGGCGCCCAGGAAGTGCACCTGATCTGCCTGGAGTCGTGGGACGAAATGCCCGCATCAGAGGAGGAAATCAATGAGGCGCGGGAGGAAAACATCCAGATTCACCCCTCCCTGGGCCCCAAGCGCATTGTGGGCCGGAACGGGCGGGTGGTCGGGCTGGAGACCCTCGACTGCAGCACCGTCTTTGACGCCGACGGCCGCTTTAACCCCCAACTGGCGCCAGGCACCGAGAAAATCTGGGAGGCCGGGTCCATCATCATGGCCATCGGACAAACGGCTGATCTGAACTTCATCCAACCGGAGGACGGCATCGAGATTACGCCGCGCAGCACCATCAAAGTGGACCCGGACACCCTGGCCACCACCCAACCGGGCATCTATGCCGGTGGTGATGTGGCTTTCGGTCCGCGTATCGCCATCGATGCGATTGCCGATGGCCGCCGGGTGGCAGCGGCCATTGACGATTATTTGAACCCGGGGTCAAAGGTCGCCAAATCCTTTCAAGTCGAAATCTATGATGCTCACGACTATGCCCCCTATCCGGGTTTTGAGGAAATCCCTCGTCAGCCCGTGCCGGCCCTGGAGATCGACCGCCGGGTTGGCATCGCCCAGGTGGAGCTGGGCTACACTGAAGGGGGCGCCGTTCTGGAGGCCCAGCGCTGCCTTCGCTGCTGGATCAACACCGTCTTTGATGGGTCCGAAGAACTGGGCACCGAATGTATCCTCTGCGGTGGCTGCGTGGACATTTGCCCGGAACATTGTATCGACCTGGTCCACTTCAACCGTCTGGAGTTCGATGACGAGGCCCGTGAAACCTTCCTGACCGCCATGGATGAGTTCATTCTGGGGCGTACGGTGGAGGCTCCCGAGAGTTACGGCGCGGTCATGATCAAGGATGAGGCCGCCTGCATTCGCTGCGGCTACTGCGCAGAGCGCTGCCCCACGGGGTGCATCACCATGCAGGCTTTTACCATGCAAAAGGAGGTCGAGTATGCCTGATGAAAAATCCAAAGGGATGAACCGCAAGGGCTTCTTCTGGAAGCTGGGCGGGGCCTCGATGGGCATGGCAGCAGGGGGCGGGGCCATCCATACCATGCAGTTCCTTACGCCGAAGGTACTCTTTGAACCGCCCACCCGGTTTGCAGTGGGCCAGCCGGAAGATTTTTCACCGGGCAGCGTCACAACCAGGGCGGATCAGAGACTCTACATCCTCCGGGCAGCCAAGGGCTATTACTATGCCATGTCCAACATTTGCAGCCATCTGGGCTGCATCACCAATTTCCGTGAAACCGATAAGCTCATTTCGTGTCCCTGCCACGGCAGCACCTTCGACCTTGAGGGTAATGTGCTGGATGGACCGGCGCCGCGTCCCCTGCAACGGCTGCTCATGGAACGTAACGACCGGGGCCAGTTGATCGTTGACGCGGGTCAGGAAGTCGACCAGGACTTCATTCTGAAGGTGTAAGACCATGTCCCCCGCCCCCCGCTCAGCCTACAGAAGCCTCCGGGATACATCGGCGTGGAAGTCCGTATTCCGTTCAGGGAGCCTGGCGACCAATCTCGGCCGGTCGCAGTTGATCTTCAACACGCTGCTGCTGCACCTGCTGCCGGTCAAATCCAAACGGGTGACCTTGCGCTTTACGGCCACCTTTTACCTGGGATTTATCGCCTTTAGCCTGTTTATCATTCTGGTGGTTACCGGCGTGCTGTTGATGCTCTACTACCACCCCTCGGTCCCGAAGGCCTACTGGGATATCAAGGACCTTCAGTTTGTGGTCACCTCGGGGATGTTCCTGCGGAACATGCACCGTTGGTCCGCCCATCTCATGGTAGCGGTGGTCTTTCTCCACATGCTGCGGGTCTTTTACGCCGGTGCTTTCCGGCCCCCCAAACAGTTCAACTGGGTCCTGGGCGTGTTCCTGTTGATCTTCACCCTCGTGCTCAGCTACACCGGCTACCTGCTCCCCTGGGATCAGCTGGCCTACTGGGCGGTGAACGTGGGCTCCAACATGGTGGAAGCGGCTCCCTTGCTCGGGAGCGCCTTCAAGTTCCTGCTCCTGGGGGGCAATACCATCGGCGAGAACGCCCTGCTGCGGTTCTATGTCCTGCACTGCGTTATCCTGCCGTTTGTCCTGACCATCTTCATCGGGGTACATTTCTGGCGTATTCGCAAGGACGGCGGTATCCAACCCCTTTTCGACCGAACGGGACGCAAAAGTGGCACAAACCTTGAGTAAGGACATTCAGGTCACGGGCCAGACCGCAGGGGATAGCCGGACGAAACGGATCGCCTTCATCAAGAAGGACACGACCGCCGCCGTGCGCCAGCAGGAGGAAGACCTGGTCATGACCTTCCCCCACCTGATTGTGCGTGGGATCATCGTCTTCCAGATCCTGGTTATCCTGCTGACCGTCATTTCCCTGCTCTACGACGCGCCCCTGAAAAGTATCGCCGACCCCCAGCACACGGAAGTCCCGGCCAAAGCGCCGTGGTATTTTCTGGGTCTCCAGGAGTTGCTCCACTACTTCCCCCCGGTGGTCGGGGGCGTTTTGATCCCGCTGCTTGTGGTTCTGGCCCTGGTGGTTATCCCCTATTTCGAGATCAATATCAAACCGGACGGGCTCTGGGAGCGGGACCGGACGGTGACCTTCGTCCGCCTGACGGCGGCGACTTTGGCGATCAGCATCACCATGGCGTTCTTTCACGCCTGGGCCATCGCGCTGCCGACCGTGGTGATCTATGGCTTCATGCTGCTGCCGCTGGCTTCCGACTCCCACAGGGGGTTCCTGGGCCGGCTCCGGGAATATACCCTCTGGCAATGGGTGATGACCTGGTTCGTACTGTTGGTCACGGTATTGACCTGCATCGGGGTATTCTTTCGGGGACCCTACTGGCGGTGGACCTGGCCCTGGATCGAAGGGATCTATTGATGCCGCTGAAGGAAGAAAAAAGCCTGGCCCTCCCCTTTGCCATATCATCAATACTTTTTTTAGGCTTGCTGGCCGTTTCTCCCGTGAAGGATTATCTGGGTGAGTGGCGCCATTTCCAGAAAGAGTACAACCGCCTGATCGGTGATCTGCCCGTGCGCATCAAGCCGGTAGAGGTGGGGATCAAGCAGATATGGATCGAGGAACTGGGCGTCGTCGACCGCTGCACAACCTGCCACCTGGGGATCTCGGATGAGCGACTTTCCCAACTGCCCCTGCCCTTCGGTTCCCATCCACCGATGTACCATGACCCGGAAGAATTTGGGTGCACGCCCTGCCACGGCGGCCAAGGTATCGCCACCACTGTGGCGGAATCGGTTGGCGATGAGGAGTTCTGGAACGACCCCATGCTGCCGGCCGAGTTTGTGGAGGCCGGCTGCGGGAGCTGCCATCTGGAGGCGGACATACCCGATGCATCCGTCCTCAGCCGGGGACGGAAAATCCTGACGGACTCCAGCTGCGCCGGTTGCCATACGATTCCCGGGATCGTGACC
>CAZJBG010000161.1:5561-5921 GCA_964543925.1 uncultured bacterium | reverse complement strand
GTCAGCTTGACTCTAAAGTGCAGCTAGCCTCTCAGTCCAACGGACGATTCTACCCCATTGCTCTTGGATTGGAACTGTCTGTCTATGTCGTGCAAACCCCATTTATCCGGCTAAATCTCCGTCTCACCCCGCCTTCGCTTCGGCCTCTTTCCCGTCACGCTTGTCCTCAATCTCATCCGCCCCATCCAGCCCCAGAAAAGCCTTCACTTCCTTGGCCATGGCATCCCTGGATTCTGGGTTGTCCTTGAGGTACTGCTTGGAGTTTTCCCGGCCCTGGCCCATGCGCAGGTCGCCGTAGGAGTACCAGGCCCCACTTTTCTGGACCACATCGGCCTGCAGACCGATATCCAGCAGGTCGCC
>CAZJBG010000161.1:880-5551 GCA_964543925.1 uncultured bacterium | reverse complement strand
TCTGGCGATCATCCCCGGCCACCGGTGTCATCTCAGGTGATCGGCAACGGTCCGGGCCATTCGGCGGGGCTATTTCCCCGTAGCTACCGGTTCTGCGGCGGGTTGGGCTTCGTCTTCATCCGCCCCCTCCAGGCCCAGGAAAGCTTTCACTTCCTTACCCATGGTATCCCTGAGTTCGGTGTTGTCTTTGAGGTACTGTTTGGAGTTTTCCCGCCCTTGGCCCAGGCGCAGGTCGCCGTAGGAGTACCAAGACCCACTTTTCTGGACGACATCGGCCTGGAGTCCAATATCCAGCAGGTCGCCTTCGTAGGATATGCCTGTGCCGTACATAATATCGAACTCGGCCTGTTTGAAGGGGGGCGCCACCTTGTTTTTCACCACCTTCACCCGGGTGCGGTTGCCCACCATTGCATCCCCTTCCTTCAGGGCGGCGATGCGGCGGATATCGAGGCGCACGGAGGTGTAAAACTTGAGGGCCCGTCCGCCGGGGGTGGTTTCCGGGTTGCCGTACATGACCCCGATCTTCTCCCGTATCTGGTTGATGAAGACCACCGAGGTGTGGGACTTGGAGACGGTGCCGGTGAGCTTCCGCAGGGCCTGGGACATGAGCCGGGCCTGGAGACCCACGTGGCTGTCCCCCATCTCCCCGTCGAGCTCAGCCTTGGGCACCAGGGCCGCTACCGAATCGATGACCACCACATCGATGGCCCGGCTGCGTACCAGGGCTTCGGTAATTTCCAGGGCCTGTTCCCCCGTGTCGGGCTGGGAGATCAGCAGGTTTTTGATATCGACCCCCAGGTTCTGGGCGTAGGCCGGGTCCAGGGCGTGCTCGGCATCGATGAAGGCCGCGAAGCCACCCGTCTTCTGGGCCTCGGCGATGATGTGGAGGGTCAAGGTCGTTTTTCCCGATGCCTCGGGACCGTAAATCTCCGTCACCCGGCCCCGGGGAATCCCGCCGACACCCAACGCCGCATCCAGGGCCAGGGAGCCGGTGGGGATCACATCGATCCGGGTGATGGCCCGGTCCCCCAGCCGCATAAGGGAGCCCTTGCCGAACTCGCGGTCGATGTAGGTGATCGTAGACTCTATGGCTTGTTTTTTTTGCTCCCGCTCGGTCATGATTTCTCCTGATCCATTGCCTTGGGGGGGTCTGGTTGCAATTTAAAAGTGGCCAGGGGTACGTATATTAGCCCGCTGTCCCCCATGCGGCTCTCGTACAAATGTAACGCTTTCAGGGCACATTCAACAGGTTCGTATTGGGCATTTAAAAACATGGTGACATCGGGCGTGACCTTCTGCGGATAGCGCACGCGGCCAAGGGTGATGTGGGGGATGTAGTCCCGCACTTCCCTGGGGAAGCCTTTGGGTTCCACCACCTGATGGATCGCCTCCTCGAGCTGCAGCAGCTGGGCCGTATCTCCTTCGACGCCCATCCACAGGGTCCTGGGCCGGGTGGGGACCGGGAAAACGCCAGTGCCTTTGACCACAATCTCAAGGGGCGGGTAGGTCTGCAGCTGGGCCTGCATGGCCCCGGCGATGTCGTCCACGGCTGACCGGGGGGTGGCGCCCAGAAACCGCAGGGTCAGATGGATGTTTCTCCCCTTCACCCATCGCACGGCCTTTCTGGGGTCGTCCACCAGGGTGCGCAGACCTGTTACCCGGTCTACCACCGCTCGCGGCAAGTCAAAGCCGAAGAAGGTGCGAATGATGTCATCTGCCATGGCGCAACAGTTCCAAACGTAAAAGATTGAGGGCCGCCTGGGCGGTGGCGCTCTTGTGCGGCAGGCGCTCAGGCACCAGTCGGGCCTTCTTCACATGGGTGCCGTCCGGCCCGGCCACGGCCAGATAGACCAGACCCACCGGCTTTTCATCCGAGCCGCCGCTGGGACCCGCAATGCCGGTGGTGGCCACTCCCCAGGTGGCATCGAAGGCTGTCTTCACCCCCTCGGCCAGCTCCCTGGCCGTCTGTTCGCTGACCGCCCCGTGGGTCTCCAGGGTAGCGGGGTTCACGCCCAGTTGGGACACCTTGGCCCCGTTACTGTAGGCCACGACCCCGCCCAGAAAATAGGCCGAGCTGCCCGGCACATCGGTCATGTGGGACGCGGTGAGTCCCCCGGAGCACGATTCGGCCAGGGCCACAGTCTCTTTGCCCTTGAGTAGCAGCTGCCCCACCACCGAGGCCAGGGAATCACTGTCCCGGCCGTAGACCTGCTCTCCCAGTAGGGCTTCCAACTTGGCAGCGGCCTCATCGACCCGGACACGGCCTGCACCTCCCGTTTCCAGGCCTCGCAACCGGAGATCGACGCCCGAATAGCTGGGCAGATAGGCCAGATGAACCCCGGTTAGTCCCGTCATAACCGGCTCCAGCATCTCCGCCAGGGCGCTCTCGAAGATGCCTATTGTGTGCAGGGTCAGCCACGCTATGGGCGCATGACCCTCCAAACCGGGCAGCACATGATCGGTCATGATGGCTTTCATTTCACGGGGTACTCCCGGGAGAACGATAAACGTCGTGCCCTGGGAGACAAATTTTAGTCCCGGCGCCGTACCCACCGGATTGGCGATGAATTCGGCCTTGGTGGGGATTTCGGCCTGGGAGCGGTTATTGTCCGGGATATCGTACCCCCGGGCCTTGAACCGCTCCACGAGTTCATGCCAATACCCCTCATCAAAACGGGTTTCACTATCGAAATAATTGCAGAAGGCCAGCTTGGTGATATCATCATGGGTGGGGCCCAGGCCACCGGTGGTAATCACCCAATCGTACTTCCCGTCCCACTGGTTAAGGATGGCCTCAATGGCGCCCGTTTCGTCACCTACCGACGCCTTCATGGTCACCGAAACGCCACGCCGGTGCAATTCCTTGGATAGCCAGACGGCATTGGTATCGACAGTGAAGCCACTGATGAGTTCATCCCCGATAGTGAGCAGGCCTGCCTTTATACCCATTGCCCCGCCGCCCAGACCACGGCCAGGGTAGCTGCTCCGGCCGCCACGTCATCCATCATCACGCCCCACCCTCCCGGCAAATCCTGCAACCGGTTCACCGGACCGGGTTTGGTTATATCCAGAAGCCTAAAAATGAGAAAGGCCGCCAGAAAATACCAGCCCACATGCTGGGCCCCCAATAGGGCGATCCACATGCCGGCCACCTCATCGATGACCACCAGGGATGGATCATGGCGGTCACTGTAGCGCTCAATCATCCCTGCCGACCAGACGCCGGCCACCATGACCAGCCCGACCAGCGCCAGCTGGAAAACCAGTTGCTCCGGCACCAGGAACCACCAGATCAGGGCCCCGATGAGGCTGCCCCAACTCCCCGGCGCCGGCCTCAGGTAGCCCGCAAAACCGAAGGTCCCAAGTATATAGGCCAACGTCTTAATGGCGCAGGAGCATCACTGGGAGTTGGGCTTGGCGAGGGCACGAATGGAGGCCCGATTCACCACGAAGTAGTCGATCCCGGTATAGACGGTGAACAGGACCGTAACGAACATGAAAATCACGATCAGATGCAGGTTCTCAACGAACTCCGTCACCCAGTAAACCTGGTACGATTTCAGACTGAGATAACTCAAGATCATAATAATGATTGTGATCTGAACAGCCGTCTTCCCCTTGGCCCGCTTACTGGTGCTCATGGGCATACCCCGATATTCCAACAGGAAGCGGATGGCGGTGATGACCAGGTCCCTCAAGATGATCAGGCCGACCATCCAGGCATAGACCAGACCCATGGTCACAAAACTGATGAAGGCCGAGAGCACCAGGATTTTGTCGGCAATGGGATCCAGGATTTTGCCCAGGGTCGATTCCACCTGAAAGCGCCGGGCGAGGTGACCATCGTAGATGTCGGTCAGGCCCGCCAGAATGAATATAAACAGGGCCACCGCATATCGATCGGCCGGTCCCCAAAACAGGAAATAAATGAAGACCGGGGTGAGGCAAATGCGCAGGATGGTCAGGATATTGGGGATGTAATGGGTCACAGGTCAACCCGCGACGTATAGGCGCTGGCCAGGGTCGCCTCATCGGTGAACTCCAGGTTGGCGCCCATGGGCAGGCCCCGGGCCAGCCGGGTAATTTTAACCGAATGAGGTGCGCTCTGCTGAGCGATGAACAGGGCCGTTGTGTCGCCCTCCATGTTGGGGGGGGTGGCGATGATCAATTCCCGTACCTCCGGCAACCGCCTGATCAAATCATCGATGTGCAAATCCTCGGGTGTGATGCCGTCAAGGGGTGAAATCACCCCCCCGAGGACATGGTAGCGTCCATGGTACTCACCCATACGTTCGAATATGAGCACGTCCAGCGCCCGTTCGACGACACAGACCGTAGCCCCATCCCGCCGGGGATCGAGACAGATCTCGCACAGGGCCTGTTCGGCCAGGTTGTGGCAACGCGAGCACTCGCCGATCCGCTCCTTGAGTGCAAGGAGGGCCTCGGCCAGCGCCACCACGGCTTCTTGAGGGCCATTCAACAGGTGGAAACCGAGGCGCTGGGCTGTTTTACGTCCAATGCCAGGGAATTTACTGAACTCCTTGACAAGATTTTCGAGGGAAGGTGGCAGTCCGTCCAATTAGATACCCGGCAGGTTGAGGCCCCCAAGCATGCCCCCGGTAATCCGTTTCATCCTGTCCTGGGACTCTTCCCGGGATTTCTCCAGGGCCT
>CAZJBG010000161.1:0-870 GCA_964543925.1 uncultured bacterium | reverse complement strand
GGCAGCCGCTACCAGATCCTCCACCAGCTCCACGTCATTGTTCAAGGACTGGCCATCAATCTTAACGCTGATGATCTCCTGCTGGCCATTGACCACGGCCTTGACCATGCCGCCACCCGCCTGGCCCTCAATTCTGAGGCTGGCCAGTTCCCCCTGTAGCTCATCAATCTTTGTCTGAACCTCTTTCACCTGCTGAAACATGCTGGTCATAAAATTGCCTTTGGGAAACATGGTTTCGTTAGTATTCCTCTCCCTTAAAAGTTTCCACCAATTCATCAAACGCGTCGTTCCCGCTGGAAGCCGTACCCTTTGAATGCGGCTTCTGCGATGGGGTTTCCGGGATGGTCGGCAGGATGAGCAGCTTCCACCCCATGATTTCCTGGATGGTATCCTCGATGACCCGGCGCTTGTCCATCAGCATACTTAAGTGGATCGATTGACTGGCCGGCAGGTGAACCGTCAGTCGAACCCCCTCCAGGCCGGACACCTCGGAATCACTCAGCATGGCCCCCACCGCTTGGCTCTTGGTCGCCACCGCTCCGACGATTTCCGCCCAGCTATGCTGCACCTGATCGAGAGCATCGGGGGGCAGGCCCTGAGGGGTTGGTTCCGGGCTATCGCTCCCACTTTCCTCCGGCGCGCGTGTCGCCTGGGCTGTCGGCTCACGGCGGTTAAAGGTCCGTTTCTGCGGTGTGGGGGCGCTGGACACCTGGTGCGCCGTTTCCCCGGCGGGGGTCCCCTTTTGGGCTGCTGATTCGCGCGGTGCAGTGGACCCCGGACCCGGCTGCCGGGACGGATTCGTATCGGATGGCGAAGCTGGTCCGGTGCCCGCCGCCAGGCTGCTTAGCAGTTCCTGGATGGAAACGACCC
>CAZJBG010000160.1:3334-5965 GCA_964543925.1 uncultured bacterium | reverse complement strand
ATGCGGCTGTGCTACAATGCCCAGGAGGAAATCTGGCGGGCCAGCGTGGACGAGGCCCAGCAGGTGCGAGCGGTGCACCCGCGCATCGGCAAGTACCTGCTGCCGCCCTGCACCCAGCGGCTCATGGCCCAGGCGAGGCCGGTCTGTCCCGAGGGGGACCGCTACTGCGGCGTGCCGGTGTGGAAACTGGACATAGGAGAGTATGAACGGCTGCTGTAGAGCCGCAGTAGCACCGTGAGCCAGGCAGGCTATTTCATATGATTTCGACTAAGTTTGTAAAGTCTATCCTCCCGGAAAAATATCATACCCTACTAAGAGACATCTATCGCCAGATTCTGGCCATTTTATATCGGGGTGACCGCCTATACTGCCCAACCTGTTTGCGCCATTTCAGGACGTTTCTTACTTGGGGTGCAAACCGCCGGCCCAATGTTATGTGCCCCGGTTGCACCTCTGTTGAAAGACACCGCCTGTTGGCTTTATACCTGGAAAACCGAACAAATATCTTTCAACGGCAATTAAGAATTCTTCACTTTGCACCGGAATACATGTTCCAGAAGCGGCTTAGTGTATTACCGAATCTGGACTATATCTCTGCCGATCTTCGATCACAATATGCGCAATTCAAAATCGATATCACCGACATTCCCTACAGCAACGATTCCTTTGATGTTATTCTTTGCTGCCATGTGCTGGAACACGTCGACGATGATAAGAAGGCCATGCTGGAACTGTTCAGGGTGTTGAAGCCGGGCGGCTGGGCGATTCTACAGGTCCCTCTTGATCCGTCCCTCGACAAAACCTATGAGGACCCCAATATTGTTTCACCTGAGGACAGAGCGCGGCACTTTGGCCAAAGTAATCACCTGCGGCTGTACGGGCGTGATTATAAAGACAGGCTGAAAGAAGCCGGGTTCACCGTTAAGGTAGACAGTTATGTACGCAAGTTAGATCCGGCCATGATTGAGGAATACCGCTTGGACAGGACTGAAGATATCTATTATTGTACAAAAGCGACCTAAGTCCCAGCCCTATGACCCTACCCGCAGAGCACGGCCCCGCCGTTCACGTTGAGGATTTCCCCGGTAATGTGACGGGCCAGGTCGCTGGCCAGAAACAGCACCGGTCCGGCGATGTCCTCCGGCGGTGGCATGCGCCTTAAGGGGATAGCTGCGGTGGCCTGGGCCAGGAACTTTTTATCGCCAAAGACCGGGTCGTTGAGGCGGGTAGCGACCCAACCGGGGGCCACGGCATTCACGCGAATCTCAGGGGCCAGTTCCACCGCCAGCGACTTGGTGTAGGCGATAATCCCCCCCTTACTGGCGGCGTAGTGGCTGTGGCCCGCCTCGCCCCGCTGCCCGGCGGTGGAGGATATATGGATGATGTTGCCCCGGCCCGCCTGCCGCATCACCGGCACGGCGGCATCGGTGTAGTTGAACACCGATTTGAGGTTTACCGCCATGGTGCGGTCCCACTCGGCCTCCTCACCGGCCCCGGTTTTCAGGGCGGTCCAGATGCCGGCGTTATTCACCAGTACATCGAGACGGCCCAGTTCCTTCACCACCGTTGCCACGTGGATCTTGGCAGTGGCGTGGTCGGACACGTCCCCCTTGAGCAATAGTGCCCCGGGGCCCTGCTCCTCCACCTGGCACTTGACTGCCTCAGCCTCATCGTCGTGAGAACGGTAGACGATAGCGACATGCGACCCGGCCCTGGCGAACAGCACTGCGCAAGCCGCACCAATACCCCGGGATGCGCCGGTGATGAGAGCAACCTGGTCAGTCAAATCGATCATATTTACCCCTGACGTATAAAAATAGCCTACCAGAAAATAGTTAGTTTCAAGGCGTGATACCCACCCCCTTTCGCTTTGCCCTTACCCCCACCCTCACCCCCGGGCGCCGGGGGCTTTCGCCACTTGAGTTTCGTGGGGACCGCCTGGGCAAAGGCGTAGCTGAGCAGCAAACGGCCGAGCCTGACGGACTTTTGGACCTGGGGCACCAGGAGTTGTGCCTCCTGCAGGTTCAGGTAGTACCAGGTGGTCTCGCCCAGGTCGAATAGCACAAGGGTCGTTTCCCGTATCCAGAGGTCGGATTGTGGCCGGAACCAGAGATAATCCAGGTGCAGCTCAAGGCCGGCCCCCGAGGGCTGAGCCCTGGCCCAGGTCAGGTTCACCCGCTCCACGCGGGCCTCCGGCCAACTGCGAAAATACCGGCGCGCCGCACCCCCGAAAATGGAGTTCGAAAATGGCCATCCATCCAGGTGGCCCGTCTGTTGGGAGGTCATGATGAACCTGCTGTAGCCCAAGGAAGCGCTCCGTGTGAGGGTGGGGGTATAGGTTGCGGTCAGCTCCACATCCGTCTCCGACGAGTTGAGGCGGGTGAAACGGCCAAATTGTTGTTGGTCAAAGGTAAGCCGGGCGTCGCCTTGTTCGCGGAAATGTGCCAGGCTGAAATCGAGGGACCACCGGCCCCCATGGCGAGCCGTAACGGCCAGCTTCCACTCCTCGGCGTTCAGCTGTGGATTCAGTCTATAGCCGTCGGTTTCATACCACTCAGCACGGGAGTAAACATGGCGCCGGTGATACTCGCCCCGAAGCTCGAGGTGGGACCCGAGGTCCAGGGTAAGGGC
>CAZJBG010000160.1:0-3324 GCA_964543925.1 uncultured bacterium | reverse complement strand
GGTGGGTTTTGACCTCCATGGCGATGTTCACATCCCCATCCTTCGAGTCGAACTCCCTTGCCTCCGATTGGCGCCCCATGCTAAGCAGTACCAACAGCCGCCGGTGCGGCCGGATCGCTGCCTCCAGGGCATAATCGGGGACCCACGACGATGACAGACGGCTGGCCCCCAGGCTGGCCCCCACGGACAGACGCGACCCCCATACTTGCCCCGCCATGCCCAGGTTCAACCGTGCCAGCCGTTGGCTGAATGCAGCGGCCTGCCCAGGAACCGGGCTGGAAGTCAGGTTGGTGGACAGATACCCCGCCTCGACGGCCAAACCACCTTTGCGACCCGCACCCCAGGGCAGTTCCAGGCGACTCACGCTCACCAGCCGGTTGACCGAGTGCCGGGTGCTGTCACCCACCTGGCGGTAAACATCGTCATAGGTCGTCATCGCATGCAGGGCCGGTCTTTCCAGGGGGAGCAGCTGAAGGGGATGATCGGCCACCCCATCCTGATCCAGGGGGGCAACCGCCCACGGGTTCATTAGCGCGCGACTGTTCCCGGCGCTGAACCGGTAGAGGCTCTGGGCAGAAACCGAACTGAACCCCAGCACAAAAAGAAGCCCCCAGCCCAATAAGGAGCCGGGGGTCTTCCCTAAGCGATCAATCACCACCAGGCTGGACTTTAGGGTATGGGGCTAGTGCCCATAGGCCCAGGGAATCACTTTACTCCGCGCCGGCAGGTCATCGCCTCCCGACGGCAGTCGCTTATAGGTATAGCCGTCGCCAAAATGGAAGGGGATGATGAGCTCCTTCTCAAAGTCCGCCTCGGTAAAGCCGAAGAACTCCTTGAAGACGGCATCGGAGGTTATCCCAGGCAGGAAACCGTTCAAGTTCTCGACCTGGAACGTCCAATCGGCATAGGTGTTGGCCGTAAAGGTCATGATGCCGGTGTAGAAGGCGTAATCCGGCGTGCGCGTCGTCTTGGAATAATATACGGAACTACTCACCGGATAGGTTCCCGCCGGATCGAAAGTCCCTTGCCAATAAATTGAAACATTCCAGTCGACCAGCGACGCGTCCGCCCGGAAATCGGCGAGCAGGCTATCGACAACCCGGCCAAACCCGGGGACAGATACGTTCGTGTCCACAGTAGCATATTCCGTATCATCCCAGATGTTGTAAGAATACTGCCAGTTGTACCGATACGTTCCCACTTGAGCTACGGTAACCTCACCAGATACAAGGATGTCGGCGGACATATAGTCCTCAATATAGGCCGTATCCCGCCCTACCGTGACGGTGTAGACCGGCAGCAGGGACTTGAAATCATCAATGGGATTGTCAAAGAACGCACCGAGGTTGATGGTGAGCGACTGAAGGGCCCCGTCCCCATTGAAGTCCTCTTCCACCGTTGTCCCGGTATTCAGGGCATCGCGGAAGTCAGCATTGTACTGAGTCACCGAATCCAAGATGGCCTGTTCCAGTTCACCGATCCTGATGACGATGACATCATCGGTCTGGTCATCGGTTTCGGCCTGGAGGAAAGCGATGGCGTCGTCCAGTTTACCCGATGCGGTCAGGAGGGTGGTTTTGACCAGCCCCACCTGTTCGGCACCGTTGGCGCGCAGTGTGGCCGCACCACTGCCCTGGGACAGGTAATCGATGATGGCCAGGCTGTCATAGGCGCTGGGACCGACATTGTAGGCCACCGCCACACTGGAGAAGGACCGGATCAGGTTGATGGCCACTTCCATGAGGAAAACCTCAGTCAGGTCAAATTCCAGGGTGTCCTCGGCGACGTCCCCCTGCATCCTGGGCGTGATGGTAAAGCTGAAATCGGTGTTGTTATCCACGACTTCCAGCCAGGTCAGGGCGGAATCCAGCCGGGGAATGAAGTTATTCTCCACAATGTCCTGGATATCGCCCAGGGTCGGGGGATTACTGACCACCATGGCCAGCAGGGTGAGATAGGTGCGGGCCACCTCGTTTTCGTTGAGGAGCCCAAATGAGGATTTTGCCCGGGACCGGCCCAGGGGGATAGACCCCAGGATCTTTCCGAGCCCCAGGTTCGATTCGGCCACAAAAATTGAGCCCGTATCCGCGAAGGCCTCCCAGGCATCGAAAACTTCCTGAACCGCCGGGTCCTGGGTAAAGATCAGCAGCTCGGTCAGGCCGGCCCCGAAATTGGCCATGTCATCGTCGGGATAGATGGCCAGGGCAGCCTTGAAAAGGGCGTTGGAAGTGGTAAAATCAATGTCTGAGGGCCCGGCGATGGTCCCGGCATCGGCAGCATTGATGAAGGTGAAAAACTCGGTCTCCAGGGCGACAAGGGCCTCGGCCACCTCGGCTACCTCCCCCCCATTTGCATCCGTGGGCGATTCCTCACACCCACTGAACATCACTGACAGGGCCAATACAGCGGTGATCGCTATTTTACTGATTGTCTGCATCATCATCCCTCCATCCCGATCTTGTATTTTCAACAATCGCTAACACGGGCAACGAACTTGAATGTAATCTAGTTTACACTTTTTCTCTAATAATAAAATGATCCCGGTCACATCCGTGGCCACGAGCCCCGCAGCCCGATTGTCCCGGACCGGCTGCGGGTTGTGATAGGCTGGAAGGCAGGCTATGGCCCGGGATTTTCGGACGGGGAGATCAGGTGATCCGAGATGGCCTGCAGCACACCCCGGGGAGGTACGCGCTTGCGCCAGGTATCGGGGAGATAGACCCACCGAATGATCCCCTGGCCGTCGACCAGGAATTGGGAAGGGATAGCGAGATCCCGCTTACCAGGCTGCTTCCGTAGCTGCCGGATGTCCAGCTGATCGATGAGCCGGCAGTCAGGATCGCTTAAGAATTCTATCTCGGCGCCCAACCTGCGGCGCAACCGGCCGTTCTGCTCGGGGCTGTCGACGCTCACGGCCACCAGCTGGACACCCAGGTCACGAAAAAAGTGATAATAGCGTTGGAGCTGACCCAGCTCCGTCACGCAGAACGGTCACCAGTCACCCCGGTAGAATATGAACAGTATGGGGCCATGAGCCAGGAAGGATGACCGGCTGCGCGGCGTACCGTTCGAGTCGGGCAGGGTGAAATCGGGAAAGCTGGCGCCAACCTCCACTCCTCGGGCACTGCGCCAGCGGTAGAAGCTGCTCCGCTCGTGGTAGCGGGTCATGCCGTAAGCCAGCCATAGGGGGTACCACATGAGGAGGGCGGTGATGCCCGGCGGGAAGAGCCACCCGGCCCTCAGGGTCACGAGCAGGGCCACAGCGGCCCCGGCGCGGGTCAACCAGTTCCGCCGCCAATGGGGGAACAGCATCCCACCGGTATA
>CAZJBG010000159.1:0-6019 GCA_964543925.1 uncultured bacterium | reverse complement strand
GCCGGGCGAAACCTGTTAGTGGAGTTGGGACTGGCCCCGGAACTGGAGATCACCCTCGAAGGCCGCCTGAATGAGCTTAATCTTGATGAACACGAGCGCAACAGTTCCGGTAACCAGAGCCTGTTGCAGTACGTGGGCTTCGGTGATGACAGTGGGTTACAATTTCAGGATGCGTACGGGCGGGCATTGGATGGCCGTAGTGATCTTCGGCAACTGGCAATCACCACCTCTTTGGAGGAGGCGCGGCTGGCGGCGCAACAAGCCGAATATTTCCCCACCCTGTCCATCTTTTTTAATTATAATCTTACGGCGCAGGAAAACGGCGCCCTTGATTTCTTTGGTGAGCAGGCCAATCAGCGGACCCAATTCGCCGTAACCGGCATCAACGTGCAACTGCCCCTGTTCACCGGCTTTGCCCGCGGTGCCCGGATGCAGCAGCGCCGGGCCGCCGTGCGCCAGAGTGAGCTCCGGCGGCGGCAGGGTGAGCAACGGACCGACAGCCAGCTGCGTAACCTGCTGGCCAGCTTGGAGGACAGCCGGTACCGGGCGGAAAGCCTGCGCCGGGCGCTGGATCAGGCCCGGCGGGGGTTCGAGATTGCCACCGCACAGTACCGCACCGGGGTCGGTTCCCAGCTGCAGATCACCGATGCCGAAGTGGCCCTGCGGCAATCGGAGTTCAACTATGCCCGCACGGTCTATGACTATCTTACCGTGCGGACCCAACTCGATGCGGCTATGGGTACCGTACTGGTTTCCCTGGCCGATCTGGATGCCGGGAACCATCCTGACGACAATCATTAAACAGGGATATTGGAATGGATAGGATCAATCAATTGTACCGGTCAACCGCATTGACGGGGGTGAGATATTTTGGCGCCTTCAGGTATGGGGTGCTCCTGCTGGGCATGGTGGCGGTCCTGGACCTGAACGGGTGTTCATCGGTTGAGAGCTCTGCCGAAGAGGGCGCCCCTTCGAAGGTGGGCGAAACGGCCGAATCCAGCCGGGTCGTGAACGTGGAGGTGACGCCGGTTGAAACATCGACCTTTACCGATTATATCCGCATTACCGGCGAAGCCGAAGCTTTGCACGATGTGACCGTCACAGCCGAAGAAGGCGGCGTAATTAAGCGATTTTTTGTGGCGAAGGGCAGTACAGTACGCCGGGGCCAGCCCATAGCCAAGCTGAAAGACGATGTGCTCGCGGCCCAGGTGGCTGAAGCCGAGGCGGCGGCCAATCTGACGAGGGAGCAATTCAAGCGTCAGGAGGAGCTATGGCAGAAGGACAAAATTGGCAGCGAGCTCGCCTACCTCCAGGTCAAATCGGCCGCTGATGGCGCCAACGCCCGGCTGGATATGTTGAAGGCTCGGCTGGCCAATACCACGGTTAGGGCGCCGATTAACGGCATTTTCGATGAGCAGTATCTCGAAGTGGGGGAAATGGCGCTGCCGGGATTGCCCCTGGTGCGCATTTTGAACACGGAGCAGGTCAAAATCATCGGTGGGGTGCCGGAACGGTTTGCCTTGTCGGTCCTCCTGGGTGACAGCGCCCGGATCACCTTCGACATCCTTCCTGACCGGCCGTTGGTGGGGCGTATTGATTACGTTGGCAGCGCCGTGAATCCTTCTAACCGAACCTTTCCTGTCGAAATCGTGCTGGACAACAGTGAGCGGTTGATCAAACCCCATATGGTGGCCAATGTTCAGTTGGTTCGGGAGCACTTGGAAGATGTGATCATCATCTCTCGTCAGGTGGTCGAACGAACGGAAGACGGCTACCGGGTGTATTTGGCGCAGGACAGCCAAGGTAGACTGGCTGCCCAGACCCGGTACATTGAGTTAGGGCCGGCCCAGAAGAATGAAGTCGTGATCCAGAGCGGCCTTGCTGTAGGTGAATTGCTGATTACTTTGGGGCATCAGCTGGTGGATCATGGCACTCCCATCCGGCTGGTCAATGTTGATGATATAGCCGCTGCCAGGGAGATCAGCGAATGAGAAAACCGCAGAACGGCAAGCAGGGGTTCCAGGAATTTCGACTGACCTCCTTTGCCATCGATCATCTCACCAGTGTGCTGGTTCTTACGGGCATCATCATATTTCTGGGACTGATCTCTTACAGTACCGTGCCCAAGGAATCGGCGCCGGAAATCGTTATTCCCAATATCATTGTCAACACCATCTATTCCGGAGTAGCGCCACGAGACATTGAAACCCTGATTACGCGCCCCCTGGAGGAGGAACTCAATTCCATCGCTGATATTAAAGTGCTCACGTCGGTTTCGGCCGAAGGATACTCCAGCATCAACGTCGAGTTCACGGCCGGGATGGATATGAATGAGGCCCTGCAAAAGGTTCGAGAGCGGGTGGACCTTGCCAAATCCAAATTGCCGATTGCGGCGCAAGATCCACGTATTTACGAGATCAACACGTCAGAATTTCCTATCATGCAGGTGAATATATCCGGGAACTACGATCTGGTGCGGTTGCGGGAGGTTGCGGATGAACTTCAAGACGACCTTGAGCAGATTCCCAGCATTCTGAATGTCACCCTGGCGGGTGGTCTGGAGCGGGAGGTCAAGGTGGATGTGGACCTGGCCAAGCTCAAATATTACGATCTTTCCTTTGACGATGTCATCAACAGTATTCGAAACGAGAATATCACCATTCCCGGTGGCGCTATTGATGTCGGGTCCATGAAATATCTGGTCCGGGTACCCGGCGAGTTTGCCGCCACCGCTCCCATTGCTGATCTGGTTGTCACCACGCGGCAAGGGCGTCCCATCTATGTGCGGGATGTCGCGGCCGTTGATTTCGGATTCAAGGAACGGGAAACCTATGCCCGGCTTAACAATAATTCAGTGGTTACGCTGGGGGTGGTAAAGCGGAGCGGAGAAAATGTGATCAAGACCGCTGAGCTGGTCCGTGAGGTTATTGCCGCTGCTGGGCCGAACCTGCCGCCGGGCACAGTGATAGCCATTACCTCGGATCAGTCTGAAGATATCAAGGGTCTGGTGAGCAATCTCGAGAACAGTATTATTTCGGGCCTCATTCTGGTCGTAGCCGTTTTGCTCTTTTTTATGGGTGTGCGTAATGCCTCCTTCGTCGGATTGGCCATTCCTCTATCCATGTTATTGTCGTTTAGTATTATTCAGTTGGTCGGATTTACGATGAATATGGTTGTGCTGTTTAGCCTTATTCTTGCCTTGGGCATGTTGGTAGACAACGCCATTGTGGTAGTGGAGAATATTTACCGCTTCCGGGAGCTGGGATCGGATAAGGTGGAAGCGGCAAAATTGGCGACCGGTGAGGTGGCTATGCCGATTATTGCGTCAACGGCCACCACGGTGGCAGCATTCCTGCCTATGGCATTCTGGCCGGGTATTATCGGCGAATTCATGAAATTCCTGCCTCTTACCCTGATCATTACCCTGAGTTCGTCTCTATTTGTTGGGCTGGTGATCATCCCAACACTCTGCTCGATCTGGCTCGAGCCTGAAGGGATACAACAGCCGGCTCTGCCCCGCCCGATGAAGCGTCTCATGCTGGGAAGCATAATAGTGATCTTACTGTTTGGCCTGGTATCCAACTGGCTGACGACGATATTGTTAACGTTGACGGTAGGGCTGCTGTACGTGCTTAATCAGCGTTTGTTTCACCCGGCCGGAGCGTGGTTTATGTCCCACGGACTTCCCCGGATATTGGCATTCTACGATGGGCAGTTGCGGTGGGCATTGACCCATCGCTTCCGGATTGTAGGCGGGTCAGTTTTGACGCTCATAGTGGTCTTTATACTGTTTGGAAGATTCAATGCCGGGGTGGAGTTTTTCCCGGAGGATATTCCTCCCGCCAACGCCTATATCCAGGTGGAGGCTCCCATAGGAACCAACGTTGATCAGACTGATCGTATGGCCCGAAAAATTGAGGCTGAATTGGCAACCCTACCCGGACAGGCAGAGTTTGAATCGATGGTAAGTACCGTAGGCGGCAGCAGCTCGGGTGGATTCGGTGGTGGGGCCGGGGGCACGCATCTGGCTACCGTGGCAGTACAGTTTATCGATTTTGAAGATCGGGAGTTTGATGCCTACGAGTCCGTGGAACACATGAAAACTATGCTGGATGAACGTCTTGCCGGCGGCAAATTTTCTGTGGATGAGCCGCAGATGGGTCCGCCTACAGGACTCCCTATCAACATTGAAATATCGGGTGAAGACTCGGATATCTTGAAACAGTTGGGTGATGAGGTCGTGGCCCGATTGGAACGATCCCCGATCTTTGGCAAGCTGGATGGTCTGGAAAATGACATGGCCGATGCTCGGCCGGAGCTCGAGATTAAGGTCGACCGCGAAAGGGCGGCTCTGTATGGCCTGAACACAGGGGATGTGGGTATGACCGTACGGAGCGCCATCAACGGCAGTGAAGCCTCCAAATACCGCGATGGAAAGGATGAGTATGATATTATCGTTCGGCTGGCCAAGGAGTACCGGGATGACCTGGGTACTCTGGCCGATCTGACCGTCGTCAACGAGCAGGGGGAACAGATACCCTTATCGTCCATAGCCAGTTGGGAAGTGGGACAGGGTACCGGTGATGTTAACCGGAAGGATCTGGAACGTGTTGTCACGATATCCGCGAATGTACGTCCCGGTTATAACGCCAATGCGGTCCTGGCTGAGGTGCAGGAAGAATTGACAGACTTTAGGGCAACATTGCCTTCGGGCTACCAAATGCGTAACACCGGGCAACAACAGGAGCAGGACGAATCCGAAGCATTTCTCAGCCGAGCCTTTTTAATGGCCTTGCTGCTCATTGCTCTGATTCTGATTTCCCAGTTCAATTCGGTGTTCAAACCCCTGATCATCCTTAGTTCCGTTATTCTGTCAATTGTCGGCGTGTTGATCGGTTTGATGCTGATCCGCATGCCATTCGGTATTGTGATGACCGGTGTAGGCGTGATCAGTCTGGCGGGTGTCGTTGTGAACAATGCCATTGTTCTGATTCACTATGTCGACACGTTGCGCAAGCGAGAGGGCATGAGCAACATAGAATCTTTGATCCTCGGCGGCAAGACCCGGTTCAGGCCGGTCATACTCACGGCCATCACCACGGTCCTGGGGATGATGCCGCTGGCTGTAGGGCTCAATTTTGATTTCCTGGGCCTCTACACGCGGTTGGAGCCGGAACTGTACTGGGGCGGTGAGCAGGCGGCCATGTGGGGTCCCATGGCCCTGGCGGTGATTGCCGGACTGACCTTCGCCACCTTCCTGACCCTCATACTGGTACCGGTGATGATCTCCCTGCTGGATGATCTGGAAGCCTTTATCCGGCGCAATTTTACCCGTATCCCGGCGGCTTCTGATACGGTCGATGTAGAACCGGTAGCGCAGGCACTGGCACAGTCGCAGAACTGACGGATGGGAAGGTTCACTCGGGCTGAATTCCTTAAAAGGGGTTCGTTTTTCGCGCTATCGATTTCTGTTTTGGGCTGCAATCATCTTTCTCCAGAGGAACACACCAGTGAATGTTTGACAACGGACGATATTCTAGGACCGTTTTACCGTGCCAATGCTCCGCTTCGAACTGATATGCGAATAGCAGGGGATGCAGGGGCGCCGCTGGTGGTGACGGGGACCGTATACGGTGATGACTGCATCACCCCGTTGCCCGGTACCAGCATTGATGTATGGCAGGCCGACGGCGCAGGGAGCTATGATCAGTGATGCCTATCGCTTTCGGTCCCGGTTGAACGCCGGTGAAGACGGCGGGTATACCTTCCAGACCAACATTCCGGGGAAATATTTAAACGGAAGCCAATTGCGACCCAGCCACATTCACTTTCGGGTGACGGCAGACTCCCATCGGGAACTCATTTCCCAAGTCTATTTCAAAGACGACCCGGAGATCGCTGCCGACCCCTGGGCCTCCAGCCCTGATGCCCAGTTACGCATTCTTCCCGTTGAAGAGCTGGAAACGGGCGAAAAAAGCGTCCAGTTTGATATTTACCTCGTACCTGCCTGAAACCAAGT
>CAZJBG010000158.1:0-6068 GCA_964543925.1 uncultured bacterium | reverse complement strand
CGGGGGCCGTCCTTCGGGAATAAGGTCAGCCATGCCCACAACAAGAGCCGGCGGCGGTTCGACCTGAACCTGTTCCGCAAGCGGTTCTGGTTGGACGAGGAAAACCGTTGGGTCAGCCTGCGCGTCTCGGCCAAGGGGCTGCGCATTATCGACAAGAAGGGGATTACAACCGTGGTGCGGGAGCTGCGCGCCAAGGGGGAACGGGTCTAGCCGTCTCCTCACCCATCCCTGTTGAGTGGCCCTACCACCCGGTCAGGGCGACAACGATTAGCGTAACGCCCCCTCGTTCATGTGAACGGGGGGGCGTTTTGGCGGAAGCACCCGTCGGCTGACGGGTTGACCTTCTGGTCAGGAGGGAAGTCTTGAGCGGAGGACCGCAGGCACCTCCAGGTCGTCACCGTAGGTCACCCTATCGTCGTCGACACCGCCACCGTTGGTGATGTCGAGGCTGCGCAGGGCCGCCGGTTGACTTGGGTCGGAGAGACCTTCCACCATACGCGCCCCCCCCAGGCCGATGTCTGCGTCCTGCAATCGACGCCGGGACGCGGCCTCTGCCGGTGTGCCGTTATCCCCCCGATTGAAGCCGGTGGCAATGACGGTTATCCTGAACTCGTCGGTCAGGTCCTTATCGATGACGGCACCGAAGATGACGTTGGCGTCCGGACCAGCCTCCTCGTTGATGATGGAGGCGGCGTCGTTCACCTCATGGAGGGTCATGGTGGGGTCCCCCGTGACGTTCACCAGCAGCCCCTGGGCCCCCTGAATGTGACAGTCCTGCAGCAGAGGGGAGGAGATGGCCTGTTGAGCTGCCAGGATGGCGCGCTCTTCCCCTTGACCGATGCCGGTGCCCATGATGGCGTCGCCCATGTTGAGCATCACCGTGCGGATGTCGGCGAAGTCGAGGTTCATCAGGCCGTGGATGTTGATGAGGTCGGAGATGCCCCGGGTGGCCTGGTGCAGGATACTGTCGGCCAGTTTGAGGGCGTCGGCGAAGCTGGTGCCCGGATCGGTGATACGCAGGAGGGTTTCGTTGGGGATCACCAGGGTGGTATCGCAGTACTTGCGCAGCTCGCTGATCCCCACCTCGGCGCGGTCGGCCCGGTGCCGGCCCTCAAACTGGAACGGCCGGGTCACGATGCCGACCGTGAGAATTCCCATATGCTTGGCAATCCGGGCGATGCTCGGCGCGGCGCCGGTCCCGGTTCCCCCGCCCATCCCGGCAGTGATGAAGACCATGTCGGCCCCGGTGAGGGACTTTTCGATGATCTCCTGGTCCTCATCCATGGCCTGGCGACCGACGTCAATATCGGCGCCGGCGCCCAACCCCTTGGTAAGGGTTTTGCCAATCTGGAGTTTGATCTCCGCCAGGTTGTTGTCCAGGTCCTGGGCGTCGGTATTGACGGCAATAAATTCCACGCCGATGAGGTTGTCCTCGATCATGCGGTTGATGGCGTTGCCCCCCGCGCCACCTACGCCCAACACCTTTATTTTAGCCTTCAGCAGGTCGAAATCATCGAATTCAAAGAACATGATGGATCTCCTCTCATCGATTAAAACAGTTCCCTGAAGAAGTCCTTGATCTGGGTCCACAGGTTTTTAAACAACAGGCCCACGCCCCCCGGACGTTTGGGCACGCCGTACTTATCCTCGTGCTCCAACCCATACAGCAGCAGCCCCGTGACTGTCGCAAACTCCGGTGAGCTGGCCATGTCCTTCAGCCCGTCGACATGCATGGGATAGCCGATCTTGATGTCGGCGTTGAATACCTCCCCGGCCTTTTCTTCCATCTCCTTGAGCAGGATGCCTCCGCCGGTAAGGACCGCGCCGAAAGTGAGCTTATCGCCTACCTCACTCTTGCGAATTTCGTTCCGGCAGAGCGACAGGATTTCCTCCAGACGCGGCTCGATAATGGCCGCCAGCCCCTTCTGCGTGGTCGCCTGCGGCTGCCGGCCCGCAATGCCATCAATGGTGATCTCCACATCCTTCTCCGTTGCCGGGAACTTGGCAAAGCCGTGGTTTTGCTTCAGGTCTTCGGCATTCTGGAAGGTTGTATGGAGGATCTGGGCAATGTCGTTGGTCACCCGGTTGCCGCCGAAGGGGATGACGGCTGTATGCCGGACCCCGCCGTCATAGTAGACGATCATGTCGGTGGTACCGGCGCCACTATCGATGAGGACCACCCCCTGCTCCATTTCCGTATTCTCCAGGACAGCATGGGCCGACGCCAGCGGCGCTAGGACCAGCTCCTCCACATACAGGCCGGCCGCTTCCACGCAACGCACCATGTTTTGGGCCGCGGAGCTCACGACGGTCACCAGATGGACCCGGGCCTCGAGACGATGGCCGACATGCCCCAGGGGATCCTTGATTCCATCGTGCTGGTCGACCTTGAACTCCTGGGGCAGCACGTGGAGAATCTCCCGCTCGGCAGGCAGGGTAATGGACTTGGCCTGTTCCAGGACCCGCTCCACGTCGTCCTCGTTAATCTCCTGGGTGCTCAGCATGCGCGACTCGCCCCGGCTGACGGTAATGACGCCGGCGTTGTTCATGCTGCGGACCTGTTCGCCTGACAGGGCCACATAGACCCCGTCCATTTTGACGTCGGCCTGGGTCTCGGCCTCCTCCACCGCCGCCTCAATGGACGCGATGGTCTCCTTCACATTGACGACCATCCCCTTGCGGATACCGGTGGACGGGGCGCAACCCACACCCAGCAGGGCCAACTGGCCATGTTCATCCACCTGGGCGATGACGGCGGCTACCTTGGTGGTCCCCACGTCCAGTCCGGAAATCAATCTTGGTTGGGTTTCGTGAGTCGTCATGGCCTCAAACTCTTTCCCTTACAACTATTTGCCGCTCATAGCGCAGATCGATATAGGAATAATCCATCAGGTTACGCTTGCCCATGACGGTCAGCAGAAAGGCATCCAGCAGAGCGATGCGCTGCTCAAGGTCGCGGTCCCCCAACCGGATGGCGGTGGAATGATCCGTCAGAAGCAACGTAATCCCGGCGCCATCGTCAAAAACGATTTCGCTCAGTTCCTGGTATAAACTTGGGAAGGTGGCGTGAATATACCGGAGGATCTTCCAGGCCTGGTTCAGCTGAGCATGCCCCGCGATGGTACCGTCCTCCAGGCTACTCAGGGCTGTCGCTATACCGGCAACCGTGGGCAGTTCCAACTCGAAGCGCCCGTGAGGCAGTGAGAGGGTTTCCCCCTCACCGGTCAAGACGAAATACTCGGTGGCTGCCACGTAGGCCAACGGCTGGTTCTCCACCAGGTCCACAAAAAGTGTATGGGGGAACCTGCGTCCCAGGCGCACGCCGTTGACGTAGTTTAACGCTTCCAGCCGCGTCTGAAGGGCAGGCAGGTCGATCTCGAAAACGCTCCCGGTGAGGGGCAGCGCCAGGGCCTCAATCACCTCGGCCCGGGTTAAAATGTGATTGCCCCTAACCTCGATCTGCCGCAGGCCGAACAGGGCCACCTCCCGGGCGTAGTTGATGGCGCCCCTAAGCAGCAGCCAGCCCATGCCCGTGGCGGCGATGACGGCCAGGACCAACCGGGACCACCTTCTAAGGCCGTTCACTAATGACCCGCTGCTAGGCATCAAGTCCGGCCTCCTCCCAATATTGGGGCGGGAATCCCAACGTTCTGATTTCCAACTCCAACTGGACACCGAACTGCTGCCTGATCGTCCTGGCGGCCAATTTGATCAGGAAGGCTACATCTTCCGCCGTGGCCCTATGGCGGTTGAGAATAAAGTTGGCGTGTTTGACGGATATCTCCGCATCGCCGCGGCGGGTCCCCTTGAGCCCGGCCTGATCGATAAGCATGCCGGCGGCCAGTTCGGTGGTTGGATTCTTAAACACACTACCCGCCGACCGGAATTTCAGCGGCTGCCGGGCCTTGCGCTCACCGGATGCCCTGCTCCGCCGACGGGAAATTTCGTCCGCCGACCCCACCGGGAATTGAAATGCCGCATCAATGATGATCTCGTCAGGCTTAAAGCTGGAATGGCGATAACTGAACACCAGGTCGTCCCGCTGATAAATCTTTTCCTCCCCTTTGAGGGTCAGCAGGCGGACCTGCTGGAGATAGGTGGATATTTCCCCCCCGAAGGCACCGGCGTTCATGACCAACGCCCCGCCCACCGTGCCGGGCACGCCGACGAGGCTCTCCATCCCCGTGAGGCCCTCCTTGAGGCAACGCCGCACCATATGGCCCAACATCACGCCGGCTTCGGCGACAATGACAGCGCCGTTCATCCGGAGGTTCTTCAGGGTCCCGGCCAGCGAAATCACGAGACCCTCCACCCCGGCATCGCTCACCAGGCAGTTGCTCCCGGAACCGATGAAGTAAACGGGAATCCCCTCACCGCCGGCGAACCGGAGCAGGTCTGCGAGTTCCTGTCGATTGGCCGGGCGGGCAAAGAGCTCGGCAGGTCCGCCAATGCCGAAGGTGGTATGGCGGCTGAGGGGCTCACCGGGCAGAACCGTTCCCGTAGGTAGCAACTCGATGATCGCCGTCATTTGCTGCCGCTGCATTTTCGGTAAGCCGCCCGAATTTTCTGATTATACCGGGTGATGTCTCCAGCGCCCATGGTCAGGACCATATCTCCGGGCCGGATCAGCTGGGCCACCGTATCGGGCAGGTCCTTCATATTTTGCGCATAGTGCACCTGTTTGTGGCCGATGTTGATGGTGTCGCGGGCAATGAGCTCACCCGTGATGTTTTCGATAGGGTCTTCCCGGGCCGGATAGATATCGGTCACGACCAGCACATCACTGGCCAGAAAACTGCGGGCGAAATCCTCGTGAAAATCCCTGGTGCGGGTATACAGGTGGGGTTGAAAGACGGCCACCAGCCGACGATCCCAGCCTTCGCGGGCAGCGCTCAGCACGGCGGCCACTTCCTGGGGATGATGGGCATAGTCGTCGACGAAAATCACGTCGTTGATGGTCTCCATCAGTTCGAAACGTCGATTCACACCGGTAAACTGGGCCAACCCGGTGACCATATCCTCCAGGGAAACTTCCAGCTCGAGGCCGGTTGCAATGGCGGCCAGGCTGTTCAGGATATTGTGTTGCCCCGGCACCTGAAGGGTCACGTCGAGGGCGTCCTTGCCGGAAATGACCAGCTCGAACTGGCTGCCGGATTCGCGGTAGACCGGTTTACGGGCCTGCACGTCTGCCTGAGGGGCCAAGCCGAAGGTGGTGACGGGCCGCTTCAGGTGCGGCAGCAACGCCTGGACATTCGGGTCATCGAGACAAGCTACCACGCGGCCATAAAAGGGTACGGCGTTGGCAAACTGGGTGAAGGCCGTGGTCAAATCCTCCAGATTCTGATAACAGTCCAGGTGCTCCAGGGCAACGTTATTGACCACCGCAATGGTGGGTCGCAGGGAGAGGAAACTGCGGTCAAATTCGTCGGCCTCCACCACGATGATATCTCCCTGGCCCCGACGGGAGTTGGTGCCCAGACTCTTGACGATGCCGCCGATAATCATGGTGGGGTCACGGCGGGCGGAGGTGAGCATGGTGCCGATCATTGAGGAAGTGGTGGTTTTGCCGTGGGTCCCCGCTACAGCGATGCTCGTCTCGGCCACTTTCAGCAGTTCCCCGAGCATTTCGGCCCGGCGAATGACCGGAATATTCAGGCCGCGAGCGGCCTCCAGTTCGGGGTTGTCAGGCTTGACGGCCGACGAATACACCACTATATCGCAACCGTCGATGTGGTCGGCGTGATGGCCCTCGTGAAAGCGCGTGCCCAGTTTTTCCAGGTGGTCGGTAATCTCGCTGCTGCGCAGGTCCGAACCGGAGATGATGAATCCGAGGCTGTGGAGCAACTCGGCCATGCCGCTGATGCCGATACCGCCCAGGCCGACAAAGTGAATCTTTTTAATGCGGCCAAACATCACTCCTCCACCAGTTCCAGGATGTGATCCACAATCTTATGGCGCGCGTCGGGTTGGGCCAGCCGTTTCGCCCGGTCGGCCATGTCCTGCAAGCGACCGGGCGCATCCAGCAGTTTGCCCACCGTTTGCTCCAGGACGTCCTGGGACAGCTCGCT
>CAZJBG010000157.1:0-6196 GCA_964543925.1 uncultured bacterium | reverse complement strand
TCAGATCCTTCAAACTAACTCAGTAGGGCGCCATATTCGGTTAACGCAGTGCAGGCCTTTTCCGATTCGTCGGGATGAAGGAAGCCTGCTTTAGTTGAGAGGAGCCCATCGTTCATTTTAAGGACGGGATCTGAGTTACCCTCGGTACGCGGGCAGTTTTTATCTGTCTCTATTCTTGCCGGTCTTGACCCGCTGACACAATTCTCAGCTACCCTCCATCTGCGAGTCTGCTTTTGAACGATTGGATCACTGCCCGGGGGCCCCGGACCGTCAGGACGGTGGTATCCAACTCGTAAGTGCGCTCTTTCACCTCCAGGACTTCGTACACCGCACTGACCAGCCGGGATTGTTCGGGTGGTATCCGCAGCTGGACCTGGTCGAAGTCTTGAGTATAGGCTTCCGAAATCGCCGCCTCCAACCGGTCCAGGCGTAAGCGTTGCCGAGCCGATATGACCACGGCGTCGGGAAATTGTCGCTGCAGCTGGGCCAGGGTGCCGTCATCATCGATGGCATCCAATTTGTTCAGGACCACCCGGCTCGGCCGGTCGTTCAGCCCCAGTTCTCCTAAAACTTCGTTGATCGCCTCAAAGTGCTCCTTAACCTGAGGTGAAGAGGCGTCCAGAATCTTCAGGATGAGATCAGCTTCGGCCACTTCGGCGAGGGTGCTGCGAAAAGAAGCGATGAGATGGTGGGGCAGTTTACGGATAAAGCCTACCGTGTCACTCAAAAGGACCGTGTGGCCGTCGCTCAGGGTCAATTTCTGGGTCGTGGTGTCCAGGGTGGCGAACAGGCGGTCCTCCACATAGACCCGGGCACCGGTCAGGGCGTTGAGCAGGGTTGATTTGCCCGCATTGGTATAACCGACCAAGGCCACCCGAAAGGCTTGCCGGCGGCGGTGGCTCTGGGTCGCGCGCTCCGAGATAATGTGTTTGAGGTCATTCTGAAGGAGGCGAATGCGGGCCCGGGTCATGCGCCGGTCAACCTCGATCTGGGTTTCACCGGGGCCGCCCCTGGTACCGATGCCTCCCTTCTGGCGCTCCAGGTGAGTCCACAGCCCGGACAACCGGGGCAGCGTATACTGGAGCTGGGCCAGCTCCACCTGGGTTTTAGCTTCCCTGGTCCGGGCATGTTTGCCGAAGATATCGAGAATGAGACCACTGCGGTCGATGACTTTGATATCTTCCCCGGCCATTTTTTGCAGGTTTTTATGCTGGGAGGGGGAAAGGTCCTCGTCAAAAATGATGAGATCGCAGTCCAGCTCCTGGCTCTGCATGACCATGGATTGCGCCTTGCCCTTGCCGATGAATGTGGAGGCGTCGGGCCGATCACGACGCTGAACAATACGGCCAACCACGTTGGCGCCGGCGGTCTGAGCAAGTAGGTCGAGTTCGTCGAGATGCTCGTCTACCACCGGGGGCGGGGTAGAGGGCCAGCGCAAACCGACCAGCAGGGCCGTTTCCCTGGGCGCGCCTTCGCCCTGGGCGCTACCGTCTCGGGATGTCCCGGGCCGGTCGTCTGGGAGAGCTGTAAACATTACCGATAATGAGTTCCAGAATGAGCAGAATGATGAGCAGGTAGAGCAGGGGCCGCCAGAGCTCTTTACCGAAGCGTGCCTGCTGGATGTGCTCCTCGACGGACCCTCCTGCTGCCAGGATAAAGGCCTGACCCGGGCCAAACAGACTTGCCAGGGCCGCAGGGTTAAGGTAGCCCGCAGTGAGTTCCTCCTGAGGGATGTTGACCCGGAACTTGGCCCCCTGATCAAGGGTCTGCGAATCGTTCGGTTGGCGACCCCCCGTGGGGAACAGGGCATAAATCCCCGGCTCCTGGAGATTCCGCAGGGTGATGGTGCGGGTACGCATATCGGGGATGATCAGGCTGGTCACCTTATTGGGAGCGGTCAACGTCATGGACTGGGTGGACTGCCGAGGGGTGACGGCCAATACGGGGCGATCGCCTATTCGCACGTCAGCCAGTACGGAGTTGGCCGGTCGCCAGTAGATCAGGCGATGCCACAGTGGAATGAAGCTACCCCGGATGGGCATATCGGTCCACTGGAGGTTGAATGGGAGGGAAAACAGGAAGACTGTCCCGGTGCCTGAACCGGTCCGCGTGAGCAGGGGAAGGCTCCCCTGTACCCGTAGAACCACCTCATCCTGTCCCCTGGGATGAACGGGGTAGATCAGGGATATCCGGGGTAGAGCATCCAGTTCCCTTTCACGGGCAAAGGCCTGGCTGAAGAGCGAGGTTTCCAGGGCCTGATCGTCCAGCGGGAGCGGGGAGCCCAATCCCCGGGGAGCCAGCTCGACGGGGGGGAGGTCCAGCTGTTCTATCAGGCTGCCGAGTGCCTGGCTGTGCTCCCCATCGGGACCGGGAATCACGATCAGGCTGCCCCCACCATCCATGAATGCCCTTAACCGCCGGGACAGGAGACGGGGGACTCCCGCCAGGTTGTTAAGAACGATCACTGTGTGGTTCTGGGGCTCCCAGGTTATATCGGCCGGACTCACCACCTGGAGCTGGATATGAGGCGTTTCACTCGCCAGGGCGTTCAGGGCCAGCCCTGGGAAAGACGGGTCCGGATCAGGCGGTTCGATGAGGAGCACACGCACCTCTTCGGGGATAAAGGTGTGGAAATAAAATCGGTTATCACCTGGGCGCTGATCACGTTCAATGGCCGCATACCCCTGCTGATGCCCGGAGATAGGGGGGGCAACCTGAAACGTGAAGGTTTTTTGCTCACCCACGTTCAGATCGACGACCAACTGGCCGGAGCGCACGTCATTCAGCACGATTTGAACGGGGATATTGCGTTGGGGTTCATCACCGGTGTTTCGCACGGTGGCGGTCACGTCCATGAGTTCCCCGACCAACGGGATGGTGGTTGTCACGTTGACGTCGATGACGGCCAAATTTTGGTCCTGGGCATCCACGGGCATGATGAAGAAGTGCCAGTCGGCCCAGGTGGATCCATCCCTGCCCAGCTGCCGGAGCGCTCCCTGCTGATGGACCTGAAAGTCACTGACCAGCACCATTTCACGGTTGGCATAGAGGCGGGCGCCATCCTGAAAGGCCGGGGAGCTGAGACTATCGAGTACGGCCTGTAGATTGTCCCGCCGGTACCCGGGCCGGAACAGGCTGGCCAGCTCTTCGACCTTAGGCAGGTTGGTAGCGGGACCGTCGTAGAGGGTCCGGGCATCGGTGGCCCGGAGGATCACCACCTGACCGCGGCTGCCTTGGTTCGCGAGGTTCTGAAAAAGCTCGGTTAATATTGCCGCGGCCCGTCTCTGGGGTCTGAGCTGGCCTGTGCGACGGGCTTCCCCGCTCATGCTGAAAGAATCATCGATGACCACCACGGAGAGTGTGGATGCCGTGTCTCCCATCCAACCCTGGAAGTAGCCCTTCACGACCGGCCGGGCCAGGAGTAGCAGCAGCACGAGCAGGATCAGGGTGCGCAACAAGATGACCAGCCATTGGTGCCACCGCAGGCGACGGATGGATTCATGCTCCATCTTGCTCAAAAACAGGAGTGTGGAAAAATCCACTACCTGGGTGTTGGCCCGGCTGATCAGGTGGATAATCAGGGGTAGGGCCGCAGCGGGCAGGGCCCAGAGGAGTTGGGGTATCAGAAAGCTCATAACCCCGTGGCGAGCATGAAGGTCATCGCGGCTCCGGAAAACAGCGGTATGGCGATGTTATCGTTGATAAAGGTCCAGGGGATGAGTTCGGCCAGGGTGGCGACTGCGGCGCCTGTCAGGGCCGTTGCCGCATTTACCTCGGCCGGCAGGGCGATGAGCAGGCAGACGATGAAACAGGCCAGAGTCCCCTCCAGGGACTTGCGGCCGATCGGTGTGCGGCCATAGCGCAGTCCCACAAAAGCGGCTGCCGAATCTCCCAAACTGAGGAACAGCATAGCCAAAATGGCGATGGTAGGCGGGAAAAGTATGGCCGCAAACAGGGTTCCGGCCAGGACATAGGTGGCGCCGGTGGGGCGTTTGCGTTCCTCCGGGCGGGTCATGGAGCCGAAATACCGTTGATAGAGGCGCTCGCCCCACCCGGTCGTTATCCGCAAAATTTCCGCCAGGATCATCATCACGGTCATCACCGCCAAAACCGGCACGGCCACTTCCCGTCCGGCGAGCCAGTATCCGAGGGGAATAATACTGGATCCCACGTGGATCAGTTTCCGTCGCACCTCCTCTTGGGCAATGGGCCGCGTCATCCCTGGAGTTCCCGGAGTCGTTGGGGGATGTCCGGCGCCTTGAACAGCCCTGATCCGACGATTGCCAGATCGATTCCCGTAGAGCAGACCTGCTCCAGGGTGTCGAGGTTGACACCGCCGTCAACGGCGATGAGATAGTCATGATCCTGGCGTGCGGCAGCGGCCCTGCGCATGGTCTCCAGGGTATCCTCTATGAAAGTCTGACCGCCAAAGCCGGGAGACACTGACATGATGAGCAGATATTTGAAATCACCCAGGTAAGGGAGCAAGGCGTCGAAAGCGGTATCGGGATTGATGGCCACGCCAGGGGCGGCGCCCAGTTTTTCGATGGCGGCAAGGTCACGACGCAGATCTTCGCTGGCCTCATAGTGGATGATGACCGTATCGGCGCCGGCTTCCACGAACTGCTCGAGGTAGCGGTGGGGATTGGCGATCATGAGATGAACATCGAGTTGGGCGGTAGCCAGACGCCGGATAGCTTCTACGATGAAGGGGCCAAAGGTAATGTTGGGTACGAAGTGGCCATCCATGACGTCGAGATGCAGGCGGGTGGCCCCTGCCTGTTCCACCAGACGGATCTGCTCACCCAGCCGGGCGAAGTCGGCGGCCAGCAGACTGGGTGATATATTTCGCTTCATCAGCTACGTGACCTCCAAGATGCCAAATCCGATGTTCATTCCTGATCCCGGTCATAGGTGCTCACGGTCAAGTTGACCGCTCGCTTAAATTTTAGGACCGTACCCCCGGCGATACTCTGATCGATAATGGTATTGGGCAGCAGGTTGGGGGCATAGAGGTAGCGGACATGTCCCACGGCCAGCCCCGCATCGAGAATTTCGCGGCGGCCGGCCTGATAGCCCATGCTCACCACGCTGGGGACGTAGAAGGAGGGGGGTGGCTGGCCGAGGCTAACCATGAGGGCCATACCGTCTCCACGACGCAGGAGATTACCGCCTTTAGGCGCTTGCCAAGTGACCACACCGGCGGCGTAATTATCACTGTAGGTCGTGTGGACGGTATCCTTTACCAACCCGGCCCGGGCGATGTCAATTTCGGCCGCTCGGAGGGTCTGGCCCACCACATCGGGGACCGTGACCATCTGCTCATCTGCGGTGATGGTCAGCTGAATGATGCGTCCCTTTTTAACCCGAGAATAGGCCTTGGGAAACATCTCGAATACCTGATTCGGCGGATATTCCTGGGTGTGGGCCACTTTGGCCCTGACGACCCGAAAGCCACCATCCCTTAAAGTCTTGACGGCTTCCTCGATAGGGAGGCCCACCACGTTGGGCAGGTAACGCACCTGTCCCTGGCGGACGTAGGCCGGCATCACCACCTGGTCCAGGAGCAGGAGCATGAGGCCGCTGAGGATACCTAATGCAAGGGAGTATTGGAGGAGTGGCCTGAGCTTCATAGCGCCTGGAGCCTGACGGCAAAAACGCCATCCACCCGGTGATCGGGGGGGAAGGTCCGTAGGGCGCCCTGGTCATCGATCCATGGCTGCGGCACACTTTCGGGCATGGGGACCACGCAAAATTTGGTGAACCGCTGCTGGAAGGCATGGATGAGGTCCCAATTCTCTTCCGGTTCCAGGGAACAGGTGGCGTAGATCAACACCCCTCCTGGCCGGAGGTGCTTGGCCGCGTGCTCCAGGAGAGACCTCTGGAGGGACGCCATTTCCGTCAGATGCCCGGGCTGGCGGCGCCAGCGCAGGTCAGCACGGCGGGCCATCACCCCGGTGCCCGAGCAGGGGGCGTCAATGAGGATTTTATCGGCCTTGGGCAGGGTCTGCGTGCGGACGTCCCCGGGAAACAGCGCCACGTTATCCAGGTCCAGGCGGTTCACGGTGTCGTTGATCAGCGCCACTCGCTCGGAATCAATTTCATAGGCCAGCACACGCCCCTGAGGTCCCACGCACTCGGCCAGGGCCGCGGTCTTTCCACCGGGGCCGGCGCACAAGTCGATGATGACCTCACC
>CAZJBG010000156.1:0-6200 GCA_964543925.1 uncultured bacterium | reverse complement strand
TTTAAGATTCCATATTCCGATGCTCTCTCCTTAACTCAGCAGATTGATGTTTTTGCTGCTGACGACGAAGCAATCCTTTTGATTGAATGCAAATCGTCCCAGGGTAAACCCACAAAGGGAGATTTCAAGGAGACGATTGAGGCAATTGGGGGGAAGCGAGCCGGCATACACAATGCTCTCAAGCAACTCTTTCCCGATAAGAAACACAAAGTCAAGTTCATCCTGGCAACTAACAATTACGTTCTTTCTGGCCCAGATCAGGAACGCTTAGACAATTTCGACATTCTTCACATTGACGAGGAAGGGATAAAATATTATAGGGACCTGGCAAAAAATCTTGGGCTTTCCGCCAGATATCAGCTGCTTGGGAATCTATTCGAGGGGCAGAAAATACCTGAAATCGAAAATAAAGTTCCTGCCATCGAAGGTAAGATGGGAGGGCACACATATTATTCTTTCTTAATTGAACCAGAGAAACTTCTCAAGATAGGGTACGTCTTGCACAGAAATAAGGCGAACAAAAAACTGATGCCCACGTACCAACGGTTGATCAAGAAAACTCGCCTTAAAGCAGTTCAACGGTTTGTTGAAGATGGTGGCTTTTTCCCAAACTCTTTAATAATCGATATCGAGATTGGAGAGCGAAAGGATCCATTCTATCCTGCAGAATTGCAAGACAAGTCCACAGACTCACGGATCGGGATATTACATCTCCCTCAAAAGTACCGTTCTGCCTTTATCATTGATGGGCAACACAGACTCTATGGCTATGCAAACTCCGAATATAGAAGTTCAAACACAGTTCCGGTTGTTGCTTTTGTGAACCTCGCGAGAAGAGAACAAGTTCGCCTTTTTATGCAGATTAATGAAAATCAAAAAGCAGTCCAAAAAAGTTTAAGGCACACGCTTAATTCTGATCTTTTATGGGACTCGGAATATTTGACGGATCAAGTTAAAGCCCTGAAATTGCAGATTGCCATGGACTTAGGTGAGGAAGTTTCGTCCCCGCTCCATGAACGGGTTATTTTGGGAGAGAACCCGAAGACACCTACAAGATGCATCACCATTGATACGATCAAAATCGGGCTAGATCGTAGTAATTATTTCGGTGTGTTTGGTAAAAGCGCCATCAAGAAGGATGGTACATTTTACAGAGGAAACAATGAGGATACTTATAATGTCTTATTTCCTTTCCTAGTGGAGTTTTTCTCCTACTTGAAAGAAAAATTGGGAGATGAATGGGAAAAAGGCGAAAGCAACGAAGGTTTTATCTCGATTAACGCTGGAATTGAGAGCCTAATTCGGGTAGTTAGCGACATTATAGATCATCTTGTACTATCAAAAAGGGTAAACCCAAAATCAGACCAGACAGGTGCGCTAATGACAGAGGCCGCACCGTTTCTAGACGCATTAGTGTCCTTTTTCCAGCAGCTTTCTAGTGATGAGAGAGCGGATCTGAGGAAGAGCGCAGGAACTGGTCAAAGGAACCGCTATTGGCGTACTCTTCAGAGGGCAATCAATGTGGCGGACTCTGACTTTGACCCGGCTGATATGTCACGTTATTGGCAAGATGAGGCGCGACTATTCAACGATGAGGCCTTCAAAATCATTCGAGATATTCAAACGCACCTCAAGTCAGATTTTAAGGAAAAACTCAGAGGTCATCATGGTGTGGATTGGTTTAAAACTGCTGTGCCGAAGTCAGTCTACGACGATACTATCAAAATAGCAGCTGATAAGAACCGCACAATTTCTAGCAAGGAAGACGATGTGGAGCCTTGGGACTGCCTAGACATCATCGATTACAGAAAGATTGCAATCTATGAGCGAAATTGGAGCGAGATATTTGAGAAGCACTATACTAAACCCGGTGAGGAACAGTTGAGAGGAGGTAAGGAAGCAAAGACTGTCTGGATGCAGAAAATCGGGGCAATCAGGAATGATACAGTCCATTCTTATAGCGTTAAGGAAGAGGAATATGAATTTCTATGCGAGATCCATGAGTGGCTTATTACGAACAAAGTTGAGGCGAATCAATAGAGCGTAACAAGGAGCCCACTGCCACTGCCAGGCTCGCCGTAGGCGGAGCCTCCGGCTACGGACTCCCCGAGGCGGGTACGCCACTGCGCCTGCCCCTGCCCCTGCCACTGCCACTTCCCCAAACGCCCCTCCACCGTTTCGCCTGATACCTTATTTGCGCCCCCTGCGCGGTGTGCGCGAAGGGGAGGACTCCACCCGTGGGGGGCCTACCGGCAGGAGGTCCCGGGAGCGGTCATAGCCTGGTCATCCCCCGGTGCGCGTAAAAACTGCCACGTAATCGATCACGTGATACTGGGGGAATACGGTGGTCTGGTCGGGGTTGCCGGGCCAGTCCCCCCCAACGGCAGTGTTCAGGATGAGAAAAAACGGTTTTTGGGGCACCCCCTCGACAGCCACGTGGCGCAGGACACCGTCGATGTACCACCGCAGGCTGTCGGCGCCCCACTCGACGGCATAGGTATGGAGGGCCGCCGAAAAGTCCGCCCCGCTCTGGTAACTGCCGTGGTTGGAGGGATGGGAACCGTCCGCATGCACACCCCAGTGGCTGGTCATATGAATGGTGTTACGGTCGTGACCCAGGAATTCCATGATATCGATTTCGGGGGGCCAACTGCCGTCCTCGGGCAGCATCCAATGGGCCGGCCAGATACCCTGGCCCCGGGGCAGCCGGGCCCGGACTTCAAACCGCCCGTAGGTTTGGGTGAACTTGTGCTGCGTATGAACCTGCCCGGAGGTGTACTGTTTCGTGCCGTAGCTCCGTTTCCGGCTGCGGAGGACGAGCTGGCCGTCCTCGATGTACACCTCGTCTGCCAGGTAGTATTGGAGCTCATTATTGTAGCTGTTTTCCCGAACAAGGACATTCCACCGGGCAGTATCGATGACCCCATCCTCGAAATGATCATACCACATCAGATCCCATCCGCTGGAGGTGGGCGGCAGGGATGGCTCCCCACGATCTTCCGGGCCGTTATCCCGGGAGCACGCCGAAAACGACGTCACCGCCAGGGTGAAAAGCACTGGCATGAGCCTCGCCTGAGTATACATTTTTATGACCTCCTGCATTCATCATGATCTGTCAGGGACCCCTTCCAAAACTGGTGCCGCCTGCTCACCCATGAGACATCGTCACCGCACGTTACCCCGTATCGTGCCCGAAACGAACCGCGCGGGTAGCCTGCTCCTGCCCGGTGGGGACGGCCAGGGGCCCGTAGAGCTGGGGACGACGCGCCTTGATCCAGCGCTGTCCCGTGCACAACCGGCGGCTGTCCGCGTCCAGCTCGGCCACCACCATCGTGTCGGCGGCTTGCCAGGTCTCGGCCAGGACCTCCCCATAGGGACCCAGGATCATGGCATTGCCTGTGCGCACTTCGTTGTCATCGATACCGACGCCGTTGCTGAAGATCAGGAACAGGCCGTTGTCGTGGGCCCGTGCCGGCAGCCAGCGCATCAGCCACTCGCGCCCGTTGGGTCCCCGGAACTCGGCCTCGATGGCCTGGGGGTCACCCCGGCGGTTTTCCCAGAGCTGCGGGTCGATGGCCCGCATGCCTTTGGGGCTGACCGACTCACACCCGCCGGTCTGGTGCGGCGCCAGGAGAATCTCCGCCCCCTTAAGGGCGGTGATGCGCACGTTCTCGCCGATGTTGTTGTCGTAACAGGTGAGAACCCCCACCCGGCACCCCTGGGGGGTATCGAAGACCGTATAACTGTCGCCCGAAGCCAGGTGCTCACTGATGAAGCAGTGGAGCTTGCGATGGCAGGCGGTCCGTCCATCGGGCATGGCGACCACATAGCTGTTATAAAACTGGCCGTCCCTGCCGCGCTCGATGAGTCCGGCCCCAACGGTCATGTCGTACTCCCTGGCAAGGGCCAGCAGCTCCTCGGTGGTCGGCCCAGCCGGTACCGGTTCGGCGAGGGCCTCGATGGCGTCCCGTGTAAGGTGACGCACGTGCCAATAGCCGGTGATGCACATCTCGGGGAACGCGATCAGGTCCACCTGCTGGGCGGCGGCATCTTTCACGAAGGCGCGAATCCTGTCTAGGTTGGCGGCTTTGTCACCCGGTCGATGGCTAAACTGCACCGACGCGGCTCGAATGTTGTTCATGCTAAGATCATCCTTTAATGAAGCACCATGATGGACAATCCCTGCTGGAAATATCCCTATCCATATTTCGGTAGCATGGGAACTTCTGGATTGATGTCGGGGCCGAAAAATTTGTAAATAACCAGGTCTTCTGTCCCCGTATTTTCCACATCGAGGGGTTGAACGGCCCGCCTGTGACATACCAGGAGCTCATCCCTATCCGGCGTTTGACCGGCCACCTCCACCCCGGCGTAGCGCCCCTCCCCGTGCCACGCCAGGATATTGTATATGCCGTTATCCCTGGAAGTATAGCGCCCTCCCGGATGCACCACGACCTTCTTACCGCTGAACCGGGTCGTGTTGTAGAAAATCCAGTATTCTTCGCCACCGGCCTGCCGGGTTCCCTCGATGAGAAGCGGTGGCGTATGCCGGTTTTCATAGAAATAGGGATCGCCGCTCACCTCCCAGTTGATCATATCCAGAATGGCCCGTTCCCCTAATGTCCCACGATCTTCCGGGCGTACGTCCTTATAGAGCAGCTCCTTGGGGATATTTTGAGTTCCCACCTTGGCCTGCAATATAGCGAACACGTCCGAATCTTCCTGCAACTCAATGGTCAAGGCCGACCCCGGTGCGTGGAGCGTTCCGGCCGGTACATGCCAGCCGTCGCCCGGAATCTGCTGGTAGGCCCGCGCATGTGCCAAAATCGCGTCATCTTTCCATTCGGTGAGGTAGGGCAACAAAATGTCATGCCTGTTCTGTTCGGCGATGTAGGGGTGCACTCCAAAGAAGGTCTCCGGGTGGGAGCCCATCTCGATCCCTTCGGGGAAATAGTAGGCCTCTTCCTTGGAATTACACCCCACCAGCCTGGCATGTTCCGGCATCTGATGCAGATGATAGGGTAGCCGATCCGCGTAGTCGAATATCTTGGCCAGCCGGCCTAATCCTTGGTGGTCAGCGGCATAGGCTGGGCCCATAATGGCCCCTCCGGCGACATCGACGGCTGCTCTCAAAGTGATCCGCTCGCCCGAATTCAGGGCCAGGAAACTCAGCCCCTCATCAGGGACACGCACCGCATTATCCGCCCGGGTGGTCGAGGCGAGCCATCGTTCACAGATCCCCCCACGGTCACCCAGGTCATATTGGCTGTCCGGAAGTCCCAACCGCCTGCCGGGCGGGAGGAAGTCCCGGGCCACCCAGGCCGGTTCAAGGCGGAGGATACCGTTGGCAGCCTCAACATATGTTTCAATGCGCGCCCGCAGGCTATCGGTTTCCCCGACCATCATTCCCTTTTTCACTCGGGTGTGCTTTGACTTACCGGGTCAGTTCCGGCATAGACGTTGAACCGGAAGGAGCTGATATGAGCACCGCATGCATATGCTTATGCCCGCTGCCAGACGGACCCCAATGCAAGCCTCGCGCTAATTCCACGGTAAGCCGGAATCTACCAGACGTCGGCTTCCAATGCTTCACAGGGACCACCCGGCTCTGTATTTAGGGCGAATATAATCGTCGATTTCAGGGAGATTGGTGGCCTTAAGGTTGGCTCCATCCCACTGGATTTTCTTGCTCGCCCGCAACGCAACATTCCCGGTCAGCAAGGTCTCCGTAACCCGGCCGGTGAAATCAAAGTTGGCCCCCGCCGGTTCACCCCCTTTACAGGCACGAATCCACTCCTCGTCGTGCCCAATCGATCTGGGGAGGGTCTTGGGAGGCTGGGTGTAAGCGTCCATTTTCGCCTGGGGGATCAGCCTCGGATTGCTGCCGTTAAAGCCACACAATAGCTGGCCCCGATCACCGACGAAAAGCAGACCCTCATCGGGCAGGTCCCCTTCCAGGTCCGCCGGTTTGATTGGCTTTAATCCACCGTCGTACCAATGGAGGGTCACCGGGGGCATTTTATCCCTGGCAGGGAAGTTGAAATGAATGAGGGCTGCCCGGGGATAGGATTCATCATTCACCACTTTCGTGTCTATCCCATTTTCAATCCTATAGCTCTGACTCGACCGGGCTTCAACGCTGGTGGGCGGACCCAGCTTCAGAACCCTGAAAATGGTATCAAAACTGTAGCACCCCATAT
>CAZJBG010000155.1:0-6209 GCA_964543925.1 uncultured bacterium | reverse complement strand
TGCCTGCCCGGCGTCGGCGCCCCCTCCAGCGCCTGCTGTAGCTTGCCCGTGTGCCCCCGCTGGTTCATCGACGCACCACCATCTCCTCCATGCCAAGCAGCACGCCGCCCGCCTGATCCAGCGTCGTCCCACCCGAGTACCAGCTGACCGCCTCGACGTGCTTCACGCGCCACCTCGGCTCCAAGAGCGGCAGCTTCCAGAGCGTACCGACGGTACGGTACCCGAAACCCTGTTGCGCGCGCATCAGGTGCCACCGCTCCGGCCACCCGGTGTCGTAATCGCGCACGAGGAGGTAGCTAGTCATTACCGGCTGCTGTCCGCGAAGGAAGCGTGGCCACCTCATGGTAGGAACTCCCGCTCGTCGAAGTCGAACTCGTCGTTGGCCATGTGGTTGCCGGCCTCCTCGCGCGTGGCGAACGTCCGCCTCAGCTCGCGCCCGTTCCTCGTTACCAGCCACGGGTCGCTGCCCCGCTGGAGCACGTTGCCCAGGTAGACGCGGCACGCCTGCCCCGCGTGCTCCATCACGGCGTACACCTCGAACAGGTCCAGGTAAAACTCGAGGTCCGTAAACTCCAGCGTGTAGGGGCGCTCCCACATGTCAGCCGGGTCGGTCACTCTGGGTACCGCCTCACGGTGTGCCCGTTCTCGCACAGCCAGTAGAACGTGTTGCCCACCGACACCTGGACCATCGCGTCGCCGCACCGCATGCACAGCCTCGGCTCTGGGCCCAGCTGCTGGATCGCAGTCTCCAGCTCAATACCCACCGAGGCGCGCAGATCCTGAAGCGCCATCGCCCGGTCTGTACCGAAGCCCTCCAGCGTCGTATCCCCCGCGCCTCTGAGCTCTACGCGCCAGAGCACGGATCTGTCGAGCTCGGTCTTACAGTCCGTCACCACGACCCTCATCACGGCGTCCACTTCATGTCGGCACCGACCAGCACCCCGAGCTTCGTCATCTCAGAGATGAATGTCGCCATATCGGCGTGGCGAGTGGGGCCGGAAAACTCTGGTCGTAAGTTAGCGATCTTGCCCAGGCTGTCCACGATGGCCTTCCGCTCCTCGTAGGTCATCATCGCTGCGCCCCCGCCCAGTCGCAGGATACGCCTACGCCCTCGGCTCCGCGCGCTATCACGCACTCGATGCCCTCAACGGTGACGACACTAAGGAATGTGCTCCACGCACCGCGCCTCTCATCCGTACCCGTGAACTCGGTGTACCTGGGGCCGGGATCCTCGCTCGTCGTGCTGATCGCACCGTCGTCCGACGCGCACGCGCCGGAGACGAGCGCGACAACCAGCAGGAGGATGATGCCCATGAGCATCGCCGACGCGCCGATCTCAACCTCGGTCGGTCGCTCGATCTTCATCGCTGCCCCCAGTCACAGGTCACGTGGACGCCGGCGTCAAAGCGCGAGGCGACCACGCAGAGCGTGCCGTCCGAGGCTGTGTACTCACCCACGGCCGCGTTCCCGACGATGATGTAGGTGGGCTGGTCCTCCTGCGCCGGCGCGGTGAACCCGCCGGGGCCGTCATCCGGCCCGCAGCCCACGAGGAGCACGGCCGCGAGCGCGAGGCCCGCCACGAGCGCCCTCATGATGACCACCTCGTGTGCAGCCAGTCCAGTGCGGCCCACGTCGCGAACATCGCGCCCAGGTCCACTGCTGCCATCGTTGGTATGAAGACCGCTATGAAGACCAGCTCGGCGGGCGTCATGACGTGATCACCGAGCTGGTCTCTGCCTGAACCCGCCACGACTGTGCGTGCCAGATCGCCTCGGCGAGCTGCCGCTTCTTGGTGATGCTGTAGCTTTCGCCGGTGCGTGCTGCAGCGAGGTCGTGTATGTCCTCGAACTCGTTGATGGCCTGGAAGATTGCCTCTGCGTCCATGTTCCCGTGCTCCCATCTGCTTCCCTCGCTAGTATGGTACCCGCCTAGCTACCCATCGGCCCTCCGTGTCCAGCCGACGCCCTCGGTCTGCGCGCAGATCGTGCACATGCCGCTCCTGGCGATCTTCGCCTCATGACCGTAGCGCACGCGCTGCTTCTCGCAGACCGGACACTCGACGTAAATGTCCTCAGGCGGCGACCCGGCGCTGTACGCTCCGAGGATCGTGTCCGCGATGTGGTCCAACACCCGTAGAACAAACCCCGGCAGCAACCGTCGCTCCCACGCTTCTCCACTCATGGCGCCTCCTCTGATCCCATGTTCCCTAATGCCTCCCGCACCGGCCTGACCGAGCGCCTGTGCGCGTGGCACGGGCCGAGCTTATCCAGCGCGACCTGGTGCTGCTTCGTGCCGTAGCCCTTGTGCCGCTCGAAGCCGTAGCCCGGGTAGATGATGGCCAGCCCGACCATCATCGCGTCCCGCGTGACCTTGGCCACGATGCTCGCCGCCGCCACCGCCTGGTGGTGGGCATCGCCCTGCGGGAACGCCCACTGCGGCAGGTCCAGGTCCACGTGCTCGTTCCCGTCCACGATCAGCGCCTCGGGCGGCGACGGCAGCGACTCCACAGCGCGCCTCATCGCCAGACGCGTGGCCGGGCCGATGCCTATGTCGTCAATGTCGGCCTCCGTGACCACGCCGATGCCGTAGTCGCAGGCCTCGCAGATATCGTCGGTCAACCGCTCGCGTATCGTGCGGCCGATGGCCTTCGAGTCGCGGAGCCGGCCCATCCACTCGTGGTCCTGGGCCGGTAGCACGACGGCGCCCGCGACGACCGGACCGGCCCAGGGCCCGCGCCCCACCTCGTCCACGCCGGCGACGCGCCGGTGCCCGGCCCGCCACAGCTCGCGCTCGTACATCCTCGTCGGGATCGGCTTGGTCATACCATCACCTCCACCGTGAACGCGCGGTACACCGCCGGCACGATGGCGGCCAGCCAGGGCATCGCGACCCCGACCACCGCCCACAGCGGCCCCACCGTGAGGGTCAGCACGAAGGCCAGCGCGAGGGCCACGGCGTTCGCCGTGATCAGCGCCGACACGTGGTAGCAGACCTCCCCATTCTTCATCATGACTGGTCCTTCGGGCAGTAGTCGCACAGGCTGCAGTGTTCCCAGGTGCCGAAGTGCGGGTCGGTCCCGGCCTCGGCGTGGCGCTCGCGGTGCAGGTCTTCCTCGTTCTGCTCGATGTTCATGAAGGCCTCGACCGGGGTGATGGGCTCGCGCAGTTCGTCGGGGTCGAGGAGGGCGTAGGTGTCGATGGCCTGGGCCTCGATGTAGGCGTTCGTGCGGTACTCGTGACCGGTCAGGTTGTTTGTCTCGTTTGCTGCGAAGAGATTGTTGGCTGCTGTTCCCATGATTTCCCGTTTCTGTGTTCCCTGTTACCAACAGTGTATACCCGCTGGGCCCAGATGTAAACCCCTACGCCGTGCACCCGCTCCTGCGGTACAGCCAGGGCGGGACGTCCTGCGTGAACACGCACCGGCACTCGTTGCAGCGCTGCATCGCCCCGCCCACCGGTGACTCGTAGCGCTTCGTCATGTAGAGGTAGGCCCCGCGGCAGTGTGGACACTTGATCATCGACGACCTCCGTGGCTACCTAGTCAGCTTATCCCTCTCCGAGCGCGGCGGTAATAGCGGCCTCCCGCGAGCCGCCGACGTACTCCTCGTGGTGCAGGACATCGTCCGTCCACAGGCCGGCCACGTGCTCAGCGGCCCTCGCCTCGTCCTGCAGCTCGGGCCAGTCGCGCGCTGCCGTGGCCAGCCTGATCAGGGCCCTGCGCAGGAACCGCCGCTCCGCCCGCTCGGCGTCCCACCGCTCTGTGGCCTCCGGTGTCTGGTCGATCTGCCCAGCACGGAAGGCCTCGTCCGCGATCTGTTGGAGCGTCACTCGCAGACGATCATAAGCATGCACCTGCTGCTCCTTGACCATCGCCCCCTGGAACTCCCTGCCGATCACCTCATCGACCAGCGCACAGTCGGGGCAGAAGTCCAACCCGCAGCCGCAGCCACGCTCAGGCACCGGGCTCCCGTACGTCATCCTGCCCCTCCTCTGCCTGGTACGCCTCCGTGGCTGCGCGCAGCCGGTCGACCGCCGCGTACAAGGTCTCGTCGACCTTGTCGAAGGGGATGACCGTCATGCCCGAGTCGATAATGTCGATCGTTGCGATCAGACCCTGCGCCGCCTCGATGATGTCGAGCTCCCTGCCGTACCGCTCTGCGCCCACGCGGACCCACGGCGGATCCTCCCGCTTGAATGGGTGCGACCACGACTCCATGGGCTCCGAGCCCAGGTGCCAGTACGGTGGTCCCGTGTGTCGCGAGTCGGCCTCTGCCGCCCCGCACGCCCCGCACACTGCCGCTGGATCAGTAGGCTCTGGTGTGCTCACGGTAGGCGTCCTCTCCCCGGGTCCTCGGTGTCCTCGACCGCGCTGGCCAGGTCGGCCGTGACCACGACGGTAGCGGTCAGCACGGCGCGGCAGGTGCTGCACTCCCCGCGCCACCTGCGCTCAACCCTCACCCACCGCAGGCGTACCGGCCACGCCTCCCCGTCACCGAGCCCGTGGTCGCAGCCGACACCCAGCGCGTCGTTACTCCATGGCTCGACGTTCGTTATCGCTATCGTCATCGTGTACTCCCGCTAGCCATAATGCTCGGGTGGCCCATCAACGTCGCCGCACTTCGTGCACCTGCCGTAAGCTCCGAGACGCGTATCTTCCTGTGCCTCCCAGACGTGCTCGCACTCGACGGCCGTCTTGCCCGCCACGGAGCAGAGGTAGCAACAGGGCTGCTCGTCGTCCCAGCACGCGCAGTGCTCACCGTCCGGGCTCTCGTCACACTCGGGCACCGCCGCGCCCGTTCCGCCGCAGCCCGAGCAGACACCCACGACGACGTTCCCGTCACCGAAAACCTGGCCGGTACCGCCACACGCCCCGCAGTGTCCATTGCTCATACTCGTATGGTACCCGCCTCAGTCACGCCTGCGCTCGGCCTCAACCCGCGCGATCACGGCTGCGGTATAGTCACCGAGCACCCGCTTGAAGCGGACCACGCTCGGGTCCAGCGGGTGCGGCCCCCACCTGTACAGCTCCCGCTCCCACGCCGCCTCCGCCTCACGTAGCCCATCCAGGACGTCGTCCCGGCCGCAGGCACAGCACACGTGATGCTCGTTGCGCGCGCCGATGCAGTGGAGGCCGTCTGCTGTCTCGGTACAGACCTGCTCAGTCATCGCTGTCGTCCGTTGCCGACCCACTTGCCGTGGATCAGCGTCGCATCCTGGGTGGCCCAGTCGATGCCCGCCTTGAGTGCACCCTCCAGCATCCGTTGCGGGCAGCACGTTATGGTCAGCGGCTCCTCGCAGTACCGGCACCGCGCCTGCTCGGTCACTGAACTTCAGCACGGACAGCCGCCTCAAACTCGTTGATAATGTTGACAGTGAACTCTTCACCGACTGACACCGCTCCAGTGTAGCCGCGCTCGATACGATCCTCTAGCGCCTTCCGTGCCGCGACCCGCCGGGCCTCTGCTTGCTCACTAGGCATGGACGTACACCCGCGTGGTCTCGAACCGAGGCTCCTCGACGTCGTGCACCTCCAGGACGTGAACAGCCAGCGCCTCGTGAGCCTGCTTTGCAGTGTCGTAGCTCTCGTTGAAGCAGGGCTTGCCCGCGCTGTCCCAGTGGCAGAGCGCCCCGTGCCGCGTGGTGACTGACGTGACGATATGACCGTCCGGAAAGCCGCTAGGCATCGGTCACCGCAGTGCACCCGCCACAACGCCGAACACAACGCCGATGAGGAACATCGCGCTGCCGTAGACGCCCATCAGCGCGGCCACGACGTTCTCCTGCCTGGTCGTCAGTCCGAACACGGCTCCCTACTCTCCCTTACCCCTATGGTACCCACCTACGTCAGCAGCCCAGCCCAGTGCATGAACCACAGCCAGAGGGCCAGCCCCAGCAAGGCCAACGGTGTCGAGGCCGCAATCAGGTAGTCATACCACCTCATGCGCCAACATCAATCGTCATCGCTTGGCCTCTCCATCCAGCCCCGCTTGCGCGGGTGGTGGCGGCACCGGGCCTCGCCCAGCGTCCGCCCGTCGGTCGTCCTGTATGTTACCCAGATAGTCCTGGGGTTCCAGTCGTGCTCCACGCGCAGCGTGCGCCGGCGCCACCAGCGGGTCGTGCAGGGGTCAGCCATTCAGTACCGCCTCCACCAGCTCGGCCACCGCCGGCGGCTCCTTCCAGTTGTGACTCCGGTGCGGGTGGTCCCTGTAC
>CAZJBG010000154.1:0-6313 GCA_964543925.1 uncultured bacterium | reverse complement strand
TGACGCGGCTGTCGGACGGCGTGGACTGGGACATCGCGTTCGTGCCCTGCAAGTAAGAACCGTCAGATCTCACTCCAGAAGTCGAGGCCGATGGTTCTGGTAGCGCTGGGGCAACAGATGGGGCAACATGCCCCACGGATTTCGGCCGATCCCAGCCGAACTCAACCCCGCGAAAACCGCTCTAGAATCGGCTCCACGGTGCCAGGCCGCACTCCCAGTGCGCGCTACGAAACCGAAGGTCACAGGTTCGAATCCTGTCGGGCGCGTTCCTCCTCTTTCCGGGCGAGGCCGCGCTTTTCCTACTGCAGAGCCGATTGCGCGGCTGCCGCCTGAATCTGCTTTCCGCGCGCTTCCAGTCGATTCCGGGCCGTTCCGCAAGGCCGTGGTCTCATTCTGGTCTCATTTTCGGGCGTCAGCGGGCTCAGTCTTCGAACTTGAGAGACAGCCTGGCGAGATCGGCAATCGACACGTCGAGCGCCGCCGCGATCCCCTTGACGGTCTCCCAGGTCGGGTTGGCAGCACCACGCTCGATCAGCGAGAGCGTGTTCACGCTGAGTCCCGCCCTGGGCGCGAAGCTCCGCAGGCTGATCTCTCGCTTGCCGCGAAGCTGGCGAATCGCTTTGCCCAAGGCAGGCTGTGGATATGGCGTCTCGCGCGTCACGACATGTATGTACAGTTGCTAGGCTTCAGAACGACAAACATAAGTGGGGCCGCGCGAGTGGAGTCGCCGGCCCCGTGGCGACGGGTCAAGCAGAACTCGCCCCGTCGCAGCGGGAACGGTAACGACCTACCGGCTCCAAGAAGCGGCGACCCGACGTGGGTGAACACGACGGGCCGCCTGACCACAAGGAGCGTGTACTCCCTATGGTTGATTTCAACCCTACGGATTGCGCGAAGCGCAATCCCGATATCCCCGCCGAGGCCGACCGCAAGAGCGAGCGCGCAGTCCTGGTGTTCCTGCTCGAAGAGCACCCGTCGCAGCTGACGATCCCCGAGCTGTCGCGGGCGCTGAACGCCCGGCAAGGCAGCTTCGAGAGCGATGACGCCGTAGAGCGCGCCGTCCGCGAACTGGTCGGCGCGGGCCTTCTGCGCTGCCAGGGCGGCTACATCCTCCCGACCAGGGCAGCGCTCTACTTCGAGCGCTTGGAACCGCTCGGATGAGCATCGCCGGGCAGTTCGGCGAGAACCTGCGACGCGCTCGCAAACGGGCCGGTCTCTCTCAGGAAGAGGCCGGCATCCGGGCCTCGCTGCACCGCACCGAGATCGGCCTCTTGGAGCGCGGCGAACGCACCCCGCGCATCGACACGGCGATCAAGCTCGCCGGTGCGGTCGGCGTCCCCATTGGCGAGCTGCTCGATGGCATCGGCTGGACGCCGGGCTATGCCCGCGCGGGGCGGTTCGAGGCGACGGCGGGCGGACGGGGCGAGGGGAGGGCCAAGACACGGCCCCGGTCTCATCAGCCAGCCGATCCAAGTGAAGTTCCAACCCAGAGCCAGGCTTGATCGTGGCGCGGAATCGCGCCCGCTCCTCGTAGCGGGCAGCTTATCGAAAAGAGATCGAGTAATTAAGTACTACTGTGTTTGTCTTTGACCGGGCTCTGGCCGAACATCGGCGCTTCTGCTACCTTTATGTACATGAGCGAGTCGGTTGGTGTTGCGGAGCTGCGACAGAACCTGAGCGTCTACCTGCGGCGAGTCAGCGGCGGGGAGCGGCTGGTCGTCACCGACCGCAACCGCCCGGTGGCTGAGCTGGGGCCGGTGCCGAGCACTGGTCCCGATCTCGACCGGTTGATCGCCGAGGGGCGAGTGTCGCGTCCGGTGCGGTCGGGCCTGCCGGAGCCATTGGAGCTGACGGGTGATCCCAGGGCCTTGAGCCGGGCGCTCGATGACATTCGCGGCGATCGCTGAGCGTGGCGGCCTTCTACGCGGACGCCTCCGCGCTGGTCAAGCTCGTCCGCGAGGAGCCTGAGTCGGATGCCCTGCGGGCATATCTAGCCGACGCCGATCTGGTCAGCAGCGAGTTGGTCCTGACTGAGATCCCTCGGGCAGTGCGCCGTGCGGTCGCGCAGGAGCCGGAGCTGCCGCTTGACCGCCTGCTGGAACGTGCCGGCCAGTTGATTGACGTACTTGCGTTACGGCCGCTCGATCGGGGCTTGCTTGCCGGCGCCGGGGCGCTCGCCGAGCCCGCGCTACGGGCTCTTGACGCGATCCACGTCGCGTCCGCCGTCGACCTTGATCCGATCGAGGCGTTCGTCACCTATGACGAGCGTCAAGCTGCTGCCGCGCGGCTCGCCGGCCTGCGCACGATGGCTCCGGGGTCCTGACAGTCAGGCGCTGCGCAGAAGCTGGGAAACGACCTCGCCAGGTTGCTGTTCACGCTCGATGGCGAGTCGCTCGAGGCGCTTGGCATCGCCGCCCTGGACTCTGATGAGAATCGACAGCCTCGCGTTGGGATTGCCCTCGTGTGTCTCGATGCTGCTGGAGCGCGCGAGACTGAGATCGGCATCGAAGTCGCCAGGCTGGGGGTCGGCGTCGGTCCAAGGGTCTCCCCTCATGGCACGAGTGATTCTAGAATCGGCTACAGCCAATTCGCCCCCGAGATGGACCCGCAACGGACCGTCGCTGGGGCAACAACTGGGGCAACATGCCCCACAGATCCCAGCCGATCCCAGCCGCACTCGATTCGCCGAATACCGCTCTAGAAAGCGCCCCACGGGTCCCAGCAGGTCTGCGGGCTCGGTCTACGAAACCGAAGGTCACAGGTTCGAATCCTGTCGGGCGCGCTCAAGAAAGCCCCGCTCCGGCGGGGTTTTCGCGTGGATGGGGTCGAGACCGCCCGCTGCCCGCGCCCTTGTACCGCCCTTGTCAGCAAGGACTGGCCCAGCGTCTCGCCGCGCCTCGCGGGTCGGTCATAGCGGCGAATAGCGCGCTGTCAATAGTCACCGCTGCGACGGATGCGGATTCCGTCCTGTTCCGTCTTTATAGTGACGCTGATTGGCTGCGGAGGCCTCCAAACAAGCAAGAACTCCTTCAGGCGCGAAGCTGCCTGACCGATCGCTGGCGGCCGCGACCCAGATTGTCGAGGCGCTGTCAGTTCTAGGAGGACCATCGTCCCGGGCAAGCATTGCCGGACAAAACAATGAAGCGGTTGGTGGGAATTTCAACGCCAAATTCGCGTCGGCTGCGCATTACGGACTTATCGAGAAAGAGGGAGATAAGTACAAGATCACTGATCGAGGGGGGTCAGTTCGCGCCGGGGACGCAAAAGCAAAGCTCTTGGCGGTGATGGGTACGGGATATGGCCCGCTCATCAAGAAACTTGTGACCAAGACGGTGAATCACAATGCCATTGAAATTCGATTGCAAGAGGATTACGACACCCCAAAAGCGAGCGCAAAAAGACGACGGGAAATTCTCGTTGAGTCGGCGACGGACGCAGGCCTGATCGTCGACGAGAAATTTGACGCTAAGGCGATTGAGAGCATCCCCGAGGACGCCATCGGCACAAAGCCGACAGGTCCTCAGAAGTCCTCCGGCTCGAACGGACAGACTTCTCCAAAGGAGCCGAAGCAGCGCCATGCTGATCCACCGCCAAAGCCTCCTGCGAAGGACCCGCCCCCACCGGAGGACCCTCCAGCCGCCGCGCCGATCCAGGTTGTGGTGCAGGTGGACGGGAGCAAGATGGAGCCAGCTCAACTGGCCGAGCTGATCCGACTGCTCCGCGAGCCGAAGTAACGCTCGGGAAGGTGGAGCTGTGTTTTCGGCTGACATAAACAAGGTCGCCGATGCCGTCAAAGCCGCGAGTCTTGGGTCGGCTACCGAGGATCAGCTTGATGTCCTGGGGAGCCTCGGTCTGCTCTTGGCAGACCGGAAGCTCAATGCCGAAGGTCGGGCATTCGAGGCGGCTTGGTGCGTGTATGACGACAAAGAGTCTGCGGAAGCCGTGATGCAAAAAGGGCTTCTCCAGCTTCCTGAGACGCAGACCATCCTCCAGTCGCTCCACGGACGAGGCAACGTGCCTGTCGCGGGAGTCGTTCATTATTTGGCAAGCCACAAGATCGCTGGCCCTGACGACGCAACGCCTGTTCGTGCCTTTCTCACAATTCTGCGAGCGGCAGAGATAGTCGCCTACTCAAACAAGACGCAGTCTGTTCGCGTCACGACTCTGATGCCAGATGATGGTGGCCCGGATCCGGTCGTTCGTGTGATCGATCCAGATCGGCCCTACTCGAATGTCCGCCATCTGCGTGAACTGCTGCGGGGCTGTCGTGGCCACATCTGGTGGACCGAGCCTCACTTCGCGCCCAAGCTGCTGGAGTCTTTGGCTGACGAGGCGGATGCTGAAAGCATCTCCGAAATCCGTGTACTCACTGGGCCGGAGAAGCGCGAGGATCTTCGGAAGCGCGGCAAGGATGAATTCAAGCGATTTCAGAAGGAGATGCAGGAGCTCGGAATCACTGCCGAGTGGCGCATCATGGGCGGCAAGAGTGACAAACACGATCGATTCCTCTTGGACAAATCACGGTCATGGAATATGCCACCCATCAATACGTTGCTGAAGGGCGACTACAGCGAGATCCACGAGACCCCCAAACGGCCACCATTCGACGAGTGGTGGGCAGAGGGAACCGACCTCATCTAGTCATCTAGGCGTCTCCTTCGAGAACTGCCAGATCGCTTTGTCCAGCGTCCGGATTGGGACGCCGACCTCCTCGGCGATGGCGCGGCAGGCGTCAAGATATTCGGTCCAGAACTTCAACGAGTAGTAGCGCGGCGCTTCCTGCCCGAGGGCCTCAAGCGCCCGTTCGTCAATGATCGGGTAGTCGTCGGGGAAGGCGAAAAAGAGCAGGGCGCTGGCGGTTGGCACGTCTACGCCCTGGAGCCATTTCATCGTTGCCATGCGACTCCGCTCGTCAGTGGCACGCAGAGCTTCGCCGGTGACGAACTCCGCGTCCTCCTCCGTGTTGGCCGCCACCAGCGTCTTGGTGCGCCCCGTCTTCCACTCGCAAATCAGGATCAACTTATCGAGCGTGTAGTGGCCTCGCGCCGCCGCCTCCACTCCCGCCGCGAGGCAGGCCGAGTCCTCCTTGGGGTAGGAGAACCGAGCCGCTAGGCCGAGGATGCTGTCGGCAGGGAACTGGAGCGAAAACCTCGGCATGGCGGGCTGCCGCTAGATGCTCTGGTCGCGATGGCGGCGAGCGGCATCCCGAAGCCCGTTCCGCGCCGCGCCCATCGCGGGGTAGAACTCGTGAGCCTCGTTGTGCTGCCGGTTCATCGGCGGATGGAGCGCGTCGATCACGACAGCCTCGACGGCCCACGGCTCCTCGACCTCGGACCACTGGACTTGCAGATGCTGCGCCTGCCAGGCGCTGAGACCGGCGAGTCCGACGTTTTCCAGCGCCACCTTCGTGGCCGGCCAGATCGGCTGCCACCCCTCGTCTTCCCAGAGCAAGGAGGCCAGGCCGAGCCGGAAGGTGGAGCTACCGATCGCCCCTTTCGTGTGCTGCTTCAGGCGCTTGCGTAGGTTGCCCTCTGAGGCGGCCTTGTCGGGAGCGATGCCGACGTAGAGCAGGCTGGTCCCGTACTTAGGGTGCCTCACCACCGGAACGCTGTGCGGCAGGGTGTTTTCATCGCACCACCAGGCGTAGAAGCCCGGAGAGGTTGGGGCCTCCTCCCGCGCCTCGTCCACCGAGTGCATCGGCAGTTTCATCAGCTCGGCGACGATCCGATCCGGGGTCACGGATCAAGCCTAGTCGCGCACACGACCAATGCGAGGAAGCGGTTCCGGCTCGGCGCTGCCCGCGTAGGCGGTATCCAGGGCCGCAGCCAGGGCCTCCTGAGCCGACGGGAGCAGGTGCCCGTAGACGTTGAAGGTCGTCTGGATGTCCCGATGCCCCAAGTGATCTTGGATCGCCTTCGGGTGCGCGTCGGCGGCGATGAGCAGGGCGGCGCAGGTATGCCGCAGGTCGTGGAAGCGCAAGCCGTGCTTCTCGGCGGGCAGCGCTGCCCTGACCGCTGGCTTGAAGTGGCGCCGGTAGAAGTTACCGTGGCGCAGGGGTCCGCCTTGGGGCGACGTGAAGACCAGCGCGTCGGGGTTGGCTGTGATCGCGTCCAGGTGGTCGGCCAGCATCGCCACCAGGAAGCGCGGGATGCCGAGCGTCCGCACCTTGCCGGTCTTGGTGGAACCGAAGATCAGGCCGGCCAGGATCAACGTTGGGTGCCGGGGGTGAGTCTGCCCGATGCCTGGTAGCGCTACCTACAGCCCAAATCTTGCGATAAGCCCGCTGGAGTGAGTTCCGTCGGGCCGTGATGGG
>CAZJBG010000153.1:0-6435 GCA_964543925.1 uncultured bacterium | reverse complement strand
AGGATCACCGTATCCCCGGCGGCGTTGGTCAGGGGACCGGTGATGCGGTTCCCGGAACTGCTCACCACCAGCATGCCGTTGTTCTCCACCACCGAGAGCAGTTTGCCGTTGTACTCCAGCTCCATCCAACCCTGGTTATCCACCGTGTCGGCGTTGACGGTGCTGTTCAAAACCGGCAGGCTTGTGCCTGCTGCATTGGTGAAGGTGGTGGTGTTCAGGGTTGTCCCGTTCAGGTCCAGGCTCACCGTGGCGCCGTTGGTGAAAGTGGCCGGGAAGTCGGCGGTGAGGCTGTTCAGGTCCACCAGGCCCGAACCCGAGAAAGTCCCCGCCGAGGTGTTGAAGGTGCCCGATGTGAGAAAAAAGGTATATGCCGAATCGATGTTGATGGTGCCGGCATTGGTGAAGCTGCTGTTACTGCTGACGGTAAGGTTGCCACCAGCGAGATCAATGGTGCTTCTAAGGGCATTGCTGTAGACCCCGCCGGACTTGTTCATGGTCAAGGGGTGGTCCACGTTGATGGTCCCCTGGTTGTCCAGGTTGGCCCTCAGGTACCGGTATCCGCCTCCGGCCCCTGACAGGACATTAAGGGTCCCCTGGTTCACCAAGGTATCGCTGGTTACCGTCAGGGTGGAGGAGTAGTTCGTCGAGGCGTTGGTCAGCTCCACCACCCCCAGGTTGGTAAACATGCTGTCCACCGTCAGATCGCCCCCGAAGCTGGTCCCGCCACCCAGGATCACCGTATCCCCGGCGGCGTTGGTCAGGGGACCGGTGATGCGGTTCCCGGTATTGGTCACCACCAGTTTGCCGTTGTTGTCCACCAGGGAGAGCAGCTTGCTGTTGTACTCCAGCTCCACCCAACCCTGGTTGTCCACTGTGTCGGCGGTGATGGTACTGTTGTACATATCCATAGCGCCGTTGGCGCCGATGGTCACTTTGCCGGAGACAGTGAGGGTTCTGCCATTCGTGGCCAGGGTCTGGGTGCCGGTGGCGGTGCCGATGGTCAGGGCGGCCACCGATGTACTTACGTCCAGGGTTACGGTGAAAGTGGAATCGAGGGCGATGGTCACCGTGTCGGTGGGGGCAGGCGCAAGGCCCGCGCTCCAGTTGCTCCCCAAACTCCAGGTCCCACCGGCGGTGTTGGTCCAGGTTACCTGTCCCGCCGCAACGAAACCCGGCGCAATGAGTAGCGTCAGGGTACAGATGACATGCTGCCAGTGCTTCATGAACGCCCTATCCTTCGCTGATTGGCTTAGAAAATTGGTAGGGTAATATAAGAATTGCGGCACATGAGAGAATGTGATATCACGCACACCTTTCCCCATGCGCATCTCGGCGATGGTCGGATGTAAGATTCGGTGACCACTGCCGCCTGCATAAAATTTCCCGCCTGTTTATCCCGTCACGGGCGGGCGGCACGCCCGAATACACCAAGTCCAGCAAGGCTTGTCCTGAGTTCGGCGAAGGATAGTGCTGCTGAAATAGTCCCGGAAGTTTCTTTTTAACTCCAGGCTGACTGTCTAAGAGCGTTTCCACGCCCACCCTATCAAGTTTTATCAATGTGCGGCTCCACCGGCGTTGCAGTACTGCAGCAGGGTGGATGTCTGTAAATGGCGAGGTCAACAGATCCCGGATCGGCGGGAGCGGTTCAAGCGAAGGACACCTCACCTGAAGCGGCCTTTATCTCGTTAGGTCCCTGGAACTGGTCAGCACTGGTCGCCATAGGTCAAATTCCCGCCCCGTTTTCCTGCCCCTCTTTGTATTTTACGATGGAACGCACATGAACTGAAAATCCATGTGCTATGCCGCCTTAGATCCATGCCCGTAGGAGAAAAACATTCCTCCTCCTTTTATTTGGTTCTGTTTTGAAAGTACACCCGGCCCCCCTGCTGTCAGAGCAGGGATTCTAGCTGCCTGGTTTAGAGGGAAATGGGGAAGAGCGCTGGGGAGCGTATGCTACAATCCGTATGCTATCCAGGGGGATATTTGCGGTTCTTTGCGGTTGTTTGCAGATGCAGAGCAGATTGGCTGGGTAGGGCAGATAGACAAATTCCCCGACGGAAAGTAATATCCCCGTCGAGGAATTCATTGTCGGGGCGATAGGATTCGAACCTACGACCCCCTGCTCCCAAAAAAGGAGCGCTGAAAACTAGACTTCAATACATACAGTTGTGTACGACCAATCGGTAAAATCCGTATGCTACATTCCGTATGCTAAGCTGCAGTTTTTCCTACTTCAGCGGCACCATCTTGATGGTCATGGTGTTTATTGAAACCGGGACTGTCAGCGATGACCACCGGTTCCTGAAGGAGTACTTCCAATCAATCAAGAACTACCCGGAATGAGTTTATTACATGTTAACTGAAGCCGAATATCCAAACTTTAAAAGTGGTCCAAAGAATAGGGGCAGGTCAGCATCCTAATCCTAACTTAAAATCTGGTACAGCTTTTGGGGGAGAGGTCAAGGCACACCCCGTTTATGAGGGCGGCTATTACCTGGGCTCGCTGGGAAGGGGCACTCGTAACTTCTCTGCAGGCACAACCAGCACTGTGCCTACCTTCATGATTCGGCGACCGGCCTGCTCTCCGTGGGTGCCGGTTCAGATGCGGCCGGTAAATAGAACGTGAAGGTACTGCCTTGTCCCAGCTCTGACTCTACTGTGATCCATCCTTGATGTTGATTAAGAATGCTGAAGCAGGAGAACAACCCGAGCCCGGTCCCTTCCTTTTTGGAAGTAACATAGGGGTCAAAGATCTTGCCGATAATCTCAGGGAGAATGCCCACACCGGCATCCTGAACATCAACCTTGACGTACTCGTCTGCCTTGAGGGGCCCCGGGGGAGCCTTCCCTTTGAAGGTCACGTTTGAGGTGGAGATCATGAGCCGGCCCCCCTGGGGCATGGCCTGCATCGCATTAATGACCAGATTGTTGATCACCTGATTGATCTGGCCTGAATCGATATGGACCGGGCTGAGATCATGCGCGAGGTGAAATTCCGGCCTCACCCGGGTGCCGTGGAGGGCGAATTGCACCGCTTCTTTCAGGAGTGGCGTCAGATAGACGGTATCCTTCATCGTTTTGCCGCCCCGGGTGAAAGTAGATAACTGGCGGGTAATGGCCTTGGCACGATCAATGGCATGTTCCGCTGCCTTAAGAACTTCCTGGACTTTTTCATCCGTCTTGGCGATCAAACGCGCGCTTGAAATGTTCAAAAGGATGGTCATCAGGAAGTTGTTGAAGTCATGTGCGAGGCCGTCGGCCAGAATGCCAAGTGATTCAAGTTTTTCGGTCCTCAGCATTTCCGTCTCCAGCCGCCGGGTTTCGGATACATCCCGGAACACCAGTACGGTACCTAAATTCTGCCGATCCCGGGTACGCAAGGGAGCGGCCTCAGCCACAATGGGATATGCAGGGCCTTCTTTTGTGAGCAAACAACCTTGCAGAGCTATGTTGCCGTCGCTGTCCTGGCTTTCCGTATCGGGATGCAGGATCGTTATGGCTTCGTGCGTGGTTTCATTTACCAGGTTAAAGACCTCAGCCAATGGGTGGCCAAGGGCATCGGTGTGGGTTCGGTCAATGAGCCGTTCAGCGGCGTGATTGACAAAGGTCACCTTCCCGGATGTATCCATGGCGATAACCCCTTCGGCAATACTGCGCAAGGTTGTCATTAACCGCACATGCTCTTCCTCCAAAGCCTTTTCCGTATTTATGCGGTTGGTAATATCTCGACCCGTCGAGACAAAGTGCGTGATGGTCCCTTGGGAATCAATGAGGGGAGTGATCATTTTATCTTCGTAGAACATCTCCCCGTTTTTTTTCCTATTAACAAATATGCCGCGGAATTTTTTTCCCGAGAGAATGGTATCCCATAACTTAGCATAAAATCCCTCATCAAGCTGGCCCGACTGGAGTAATCGGGGGTTCTTGCCCAAGATATCCTGCCCGTGGTAACCTGTAATCTCCTCGAAGGCGGGGTTCACATACTCAATTATCGCATGGCGATCGGTGATCGCCACGCAGTCTCCTGTCTGCTCAACAACGCTGGATAACTTGTGAAGTCTGGCCTGCTCCCTAATCTGAATGCTTTTGATCATTTCATTGTGGCTACGCATGATCTCACCCAGATCATTGTCAGGTATCTCCTCGGGGGGGATAGCAGCCAGCGACTCGTCACCCCTGTCCAACGCACGATTTGCTCTCACGATTGTTTGAATGGGTAATATCAGATATTGAATAAGAAGCAGGCCTGCGACCACCAGACCCAATAAAAGAATGATAGTAAAGGCGATTGTCTGGTTGCGCATCGTTTGGATGGGAATAAGCGCCTCACTGAAATCAATCTCCGTGAGAATGATCCAATCCGGTTGGTGCAATAGCTTGGACGCACCACTGATGGGTACCCCTCTATAATTAGTATAATTTCCTGTCATTTCTGCTCCCTGTTCCAGGGCCAGGTTGACAGGGGGGGTATTTACGACCTGGCTAAGGACCACATCACTGAGGAAGCGGGACTCGGTGATCATGAATTTCTGGCGGTTCACGATGTAGGTTTCGCCGGTCTCGCCAAACCAGTTGGTGCTCGCCCGGTTTTCTACCCCGTGAATGCGACGCCCAGCGGTAATGTCACTGAGTGCTTTGAGATCAATGCGGTTGGCCAGGACGCCGATAATCTTGCTGCGGTCGCTGTGCCAGAGCGGGGTGGAGACAACCCATGAAGTTTCCCCGGTAGCCTCCCGGCGGAAGATATCACTGACAAAGGTACCGGTTTGCCCCTTGAGAAAGTATTCCCTGTGGGAGCGGTCCGAGCCTATTTGGGAGACATCTGAAGAGGCGATGACTATGCCACTCAGATCGAGCACAAAGGTTTCCACGCTTTCGGGCATGATGGGCTGCTTGTTGACGGCTAAATGCTCATTGAGGTCCCCTAGCGTCTGCTCTCGGTCAACCGCCCGTTGTTCCAGTTGCTCAACGGCAGTTCGTATAAGATCGTCCGAGCTGAAGTCCTGGGTGCGTGCCCTGAGGTAGTTGAGGAACTCCAGAACCTGTTCCCTGGCGCCGTCGGCCACCATGTGCAAATGGGTGAGAGTAGATTGGTGAAAAACAGTATAGTCGTGTGAGATATTCCGCCAGCTTACAATACCGATAGGCAGGGCCGAGAACACAAACAAGATGATAATAAAGCGCCTGAGGAGCGTGGATTTAAGGATGCTGAGACGGTTACTCATGTTAACAATTCCAGCCAGCACAGCGTTATTGCCGAGCTACTCTCCGGGGATATTTGGGGGAAACACTTACCCCAAAATGGATGGCCATGCATCGCCCGCAAGCATGACCAGCAATCAGGTCAAGGGAGTTAATCAACCTTTATTTGATCGACTGACTCAATCATGCCTTTCAACCCATGACGCAAGTGTCCTATGGACTCCGCTAAAACCTTTGTGTTGGCATTCATGCTTTTGGACACTGCCGCCAAACCGACGAGTGCGCCGCACAGCTTGCGTGCCAGGCGATCCAGGTCCTGAACGTCGGTGAGGTTCATGGCAGCAGAGGCCTGCTGGGCAGCATGAGATTCACTGTCCTGCTGCCCAGCTTTGTTTCCGTTGGCGATCTGGCGCAGTGCAGCAGGTGTCAGGGACTTTTGCATTGCCGGTTCCATGGCTGAGGCCCTCGAATGGGGGAGACTTATCCGAGCATTTCCCCCCGGTCCGGTTCCCTAGACCTTAAACTGGCTGATGAGGTCGTTCAGTCCTTTCACTTCCTTGTTGAGCTGTTCGGCGGAGGCCGCCAGTTCCTGGGCGCTGGAGGCCGATTGCTTGGCCACCGTGGTCACCCCCTCGATGTTCTTCGAAATCTCCTCGGCCCCCGAGCTCTGCTCGTTGGAGGCTGCAGCAATCTGCTCCACCGCCGTGACCACCCCGGTGATGGAACTGGAGATTTCCTGGAGGGAGGTATCCGACTGGGACACCAGTTTCAGGCCGTCCTTGGACTGGCTCTGGATCTCCTCCATGGACGTCACCGCGCCCTGGATGTCGCCCTGAATGGACTCGATCATCTTGCCGATCTCCGCCGTGGCGCTGACCGTCCGCTCGGCCAGCTTGCGGACCTCGTCGGCCACCACCGCAAACCCGCGACCGGCATCACCGGCCCGGGCCGCCTCGATGTTGGCGTTCAGGGCCAGCAGGTTGGTCTGGTCGGCAATATCGTCGATGACCTGGATGACGTTCCCGATCTCTTCGGACCGCTTGGAAAGTTCCTGGATCTGCTTGGCCGCCTGCTCCACCGTGTTGGCCACCGTCTCAAAGCCGGTGACGGTCTTGGAGACGATGTCCCGGCCCTTCTCGGCCGTGGTGCCGGTGTGCTGAGCGCTCTCCCGGGTCTCACTGGCGTTCTTGCTGGCCTCCAGGATCATGGCGCTCATCTGTTCCATGGTGGTGG
>CAZJBG010000152.1:6025-6449 GCA_964543925.1 uncultured bacterium | reverse complement strand
GATTGCCCAGGGCCACCCAGTTGCTCACCGCCTGGCTCATGTCGGGATTGACGATGGCGATACGGATGATCTGCTCCAGGTAGGCTGGCGGCAGCAGCGGCTCCACCCCATCCCAGAAGGACAGGTAGGTCGCCAGGCCGGCCGTCAGGCTGTGGGAGGCTTCCCGTGACGAGCGCCCCCCGGGAGGCAGGGCCGCCGTTGGAATTTGAGCTGCAGTCGCCAGTCCTCTTCGGGACCGGGCCCGCCGCCAGCGGTCAAGTAGCCCCATGGGACCCCCTTGGCTGAAAGTGAATGGGATGGAGTGAAATACTATGGATTGCCGTTCTCATGTCGGGATGAGATTACGGAGCCATGGCCCTGCTGTCGTTCGTCAGGTACCTAACTTGCGCCTGGTGCGCGAAACGGGATTTTATTTGAAGAAAAT
>CAZJBG010000152.1:4771-6015 GCA_964543925.1 uncultured bacterium | reverse complement strand
AAGGTGGAAACGGAACCGCCGGGCAATCTCACTCCCGGCAGTCGGCCAGGATGGCGGGGAACAGATCGTGGTAGGCTTCGAACAGGTAGCTCAGCATCACCAGCCCCCGGCGGGCCCGCTTGCCGGGCCGTTCCCGGCTGTAGGTGGTGACCAGCTCCAGCCCATGGTGGATCTCCATGACCATGGTGCTGAATTTGGCCACGGCGCTGAGCAGTTCCCGGTCCCTGGTGTGCTGGGCCACCCGGGGCAGGAGCACGTGGGTCAGCAGTTCCAGGTCGGCTTGCAGGCTGCGATAGAGCCGGGCCACCCCCTCGTACAGTCGCGGGTCGCGCCCCGAGGTCTCCTCCAGACGCCGCAGCTCGAAAACCACCGTCGACATGGCTTCACCCAGCTCATCCCCGGAGGCGTCGGCCAGCGATTCGGGTGTCGAGGGGATCAGATCGATAAGGCGGCGAAAGGCAGCCCGGTTCAGGGGGGCCAGATGCCCGAACAGCTTGCTGCTCATGATGAACGACAGGCTGAAAATGCTGCTGAAGGTGAGCAGGCGCACCTGTTTCCAGTGGCGCTCCCGATCACGGGCGGCCACCCGTACGACCAATATCATGGAGAGCAGGACGCTAAGGACAATGGCGATCATCGTCCCCAGAATATTGATGGTAAAGCCTCGGGCCCCCACCACAAACCCCACGATACTGGAAATGATGGCAATCGCCCCCACCAGCATGATCATGCCGTTGGTCCGGTCCGACAGGAAATCCTTGAGGGTATGGCTCCAATCGGCCACCTTCAACGACCTGGAGATATTGTCGATATGTTCCGAGTAACTGCTCATCTTATTAGAGGCGGTCCTCCCCCTCCTGGCCCCATCAGGCCCTATGATCTTTATCGGTCACAGTCCCGGTAGTTTGAATGCAGGTCATGCACGCCCCCGCGTCCGTTCCTTGACTTGGGCCCATTCTGCCCTTACACTTAGTCATGAGCACCACACCCGAGACGGCCACCCTCGACTTCCGCTACACCTTTGTCTTTGACGATGAACACCGGGCCGTCATCGACATCAACCTTGATCCCGTGACCCTGGCCTACATCCCTCCTGCCGGCCAGTCCCCGCCCGACTGGGCCCGGTTCGATTATCTCCCCTGTGAACAGTGCACCGGTGTTCAGGAAAAATCGGATTACTGTCTCATCGCTAAAAATATCGCGCCGGTCGTTGAGATCTTCAAGGATCTATCGTCCTATCAGAC
>CAZJBG010000152.1:0-4761 GCA_964543925.1 uncultured bacterium | reverse complement strand
AGGAGGCCTTAAGCTCCCTCATGGGCATCATCATGGTCACCAGCGGCTGCGAAGACTTGGACCGGCTCCGGCCCATGGTCAGCCTCCATCTCCCCTTTGCCTCTATCGCCGAAACCACCTACCGGGCCGTATCAACCTATCTCCTGGCCCAATATTTTCGCCACAAACACGGCTTGGAGCCCGATTGGGACTTGAAATCACTGGCCGAAACCTATCGCAAAATTGAGGCTATCAATGCCTCCCTCTGCCAACGGCTGCGGATTGCCTCCACCAAGGATGCCAACCTCAACGCCGTCATTATTCTCGACACCTTCGCCCAGATGCTGCCCGAGTCCATTGAAAAAGATTTGAAGCAGTACGCCTACCTCTTCACCCAATACCTCAGCTGATCACCTCCTATGCTGCCTGAACTGGGCCGGCACCCAGCACAACCTGGGAGCAGCCTCCCCCCTTACCGTATCCGGCAATTAGTGCGGTTGTTTGCGGTTCATGCAGTTGTTTGACCATCGGGTAGGCAACTGGGGAAGGTGGGCTAGCCGCCGCCTTCCGTGGCTAGCGACGGATAAATCAAATGTAGCCCGTAGGAGAATCGAACTCCTGTTGCCAGGATGAAAACCTGGAGTCCTAACCACTAGACGAACGGGCCTTGCAAGGCACGAGAATTTAGGCTCGGGCTGAAATAGGCGGCAAGCAATTAGGGGCCCGGCGGCCCCGGGAAAATACCCACACCCCGGTGGGTTCAGATCTGGCCACTATAATGTTGGTTCCAGCCACGATGTCGGCTAGACGACTTTGCAGGTAGGACAGGTTCCTTACACTGTCTCGGTAATCACAAGGGATATCCATGGAACGCAAGCAGTTTCTCATTCATGTTACCGGGGCGCTGGGTTTGATGCCCCTGCTCATCACGCAGATCGGTTGCGATGATCCCTATGCAACCAGGACCCCCTCAAATACGGACGATCCCAACAGTTTTACGGTGAAATCCACCGTTGACGACGGCCACAGCCACAATATAACCATTCTGCTGGCCGATGTAAACACCCCGCCTGACGGTGGAAAGACGCTCACCAGCACCAGCAGCGGCTCCCACACCCACAAGGTCACCTTGAGCAAGAGTGATTTTGAAGCCTTAGCCGATGGCACTGAGCTTGTCCGAACCAGTACCACTGTTTCGAGCCATAGCCACACGTTCTCCATCAAGGTGCCCGCTGGCTAGCTAGCCTCCGCTCTACCTTCGTCTGCCGGTTCCTGGACAGATTGCTTAACTTCTGCCACTATGGCGGAATATGGCCAACGCCGGTTGCTGCTGTGGCTCACTCTCTTATCCCTGGCCTTCGGCTACATCGAGGCGTCGGTGGTCGTCTATCTGCGGGAGATCTCTTATCCCGAGGGTTTTCACTTTCCTCTTGTTCCACCGCCAACGCACCTTCTCTGGACCGAAGTGGGCCGAGAGGTGGCCACCTTGCTATTCCTTTTCAGCCTCGCCTGCCTGCTGTCGCGGGATAAGCTGCGCCGGTTTGCTATATTCGCCTACTGCTTTGGACTGTGGGACCTCACCTACTACCTGGTCTTGAAGCTCATCCTCGACTGGCCGGCCTCGCTCCTCACCTGGGACATCCTCTTCCTGATCCCCCTGCCATGGACCGGCCCGGTACTCGCCCCCATGTTAATCTCGGCCGCCCTCATGGCAGCGGCGGTGGTCATCTTCCGGCTGCCCGAAGGCGCCCCCTCACCTTTCCGTCCCATCGATTGGGCGGTGGAACTGGTGGCCGGCGGGGTGATCCTGGCCAGCTTCCTGTGGAATGTTCCGGCCCTGGCCTCCCAGGACCAACCGCATGACTACCCCTGGTGGCTATTCGGCATCGGCCTGCTCGGCGGTATGGGCTGGTTCATCTGGCGCTACACCCGGCCCCGCCCCGGTCCCTCAGGCCAAGGCTGACCGCACCGCCGCCAGCAGCACAAGCAACGTGCCAAAGGTCGCCACGATGGAAGCGCCGGTGGGAATGTCGAGCCATATGGACGCTGCCATACCCAGGAGACTGGCGAGGATACTCAGTAACCAGCCGAAAATGAGGCGCGCGCGCCAGGTCCGGTAGAACATCATCCCACCTACGGCGGGGATAATGAGGTAAGAAAAGACCAGCAAAATACCGACGATCTGCACGGCACTGGTGACGACAAAGCCGAAAGTTGCATAGAACAGGAAGTCCCACCACCGATACCGGTCCATGGCTTCCGGATCGTGATACTGCCTGGAAGCTGCCAGGAAATTTTCCCGGAAAAAGTACAGAATGACCCCGATGACAAGGTATAGGACGAAGGTATATCCGACGATCTTCGGCGTTACGAACAGGATACTCCCCACCATGAGGGCGTTGATGTGCTCGCCCCCTTCAGGCGCTTTGCTCAGCAGTAGAATCATCATGGCAGCTGCCACCACGTAGGTGATGCCGATGATGGCCTCCTGAGGAATGTGGGTTTTTCGATCTCGGGTGAGGGTAAACAGCGCGGCCCCCAGCAAGGTGAAGGCGAGGGCCGTAAGATAGGCCGGAACTTCTCCCGGTTCCAGGCCCAGCAGAAAGGCCACCGTCGCGCCCACAGCCGCCACTTGGGCCAGGGCCAGGTCGACAAAGATAACCCCCCGGGTGACCACGTGCAGTCCCAGGTAAACATGGATGCCGGAAATCACCAGGGCCGCCATGAAGGGCCAGAAAAGCAGATCAATCATTGGGGCCTCCTACAGTACTGACCGGCTCAGGGCCGTGGAAATTTGGGTGACCAGTTGGTCCATCATGGCGATATAATCGCTGGCCTGGTCGTTGCCGCCCACGGAATAGGGTACTTTCACCACGGTGGCGCCGGTCTTGGATGCCACCAGGTTAGGCGCCTTATCCCCCTTAAAGGAAGCCACGATAATGATCGGCACCTGTCGGGCCCGCATGGTTTCGATGAGGGTCTTCAGATGCCCCGGGCTGGGCGAGATTCCGGGTTTGGCCTCCAGCTCGCCCGCGGCAACCAGCCCGAACCGATCCAGGAAATAGGTCCAGCTCCGGTGATAGGTCACCACCTTTGCGCCCCGGAAGGGCGCCATTTGGGCCTGCCAGCCCTGCGTTTCACCGGTGCCAGGGTCGGCGGAGGTACCGGATTGACCCTCAATATGAGAGCCCAGGTTCCCATCATGCTGGCGTTGCCACAGGCGTTCAGCATCCTCCCCCTCCAGAAGGGCGCTGCCAAACATGGCCTCATCGACCTGACGCGTAAATGTTACTGCACGCCGGGCATACTCGGCCTCATGCTCGGGGTCGAGTTCCCCCAAACGCCGGGCGATCGTACCGGCGATGATGCGAGCATTATAGGGGTCCAGCCAATAGTGGGGATTGCCCTGAGGATGCACATCTCCCATGGACCGGTCCACCGCGCCGGTGGGGACCTCCAGCCGATCAATACCGGCGGACGCATCCAGGTGCCCCCGGCTGCCGAGCTGGATGCGGCGGTTGCGGGAACCCTCCAACACCAGCCGTTCCCAGCCCCGCTCCAGTTCCAGACCGATGCGGATGAACAGGTCGGCCCGCCGCAGCTGGAGCATGTAGCTCGGCTTGGCCTCAATGAAGTGGGGGTCCTGACGCCCGCTGCTGATGCTGTTCACCGCCACGTCGTCACCACCCACGGCCTCGGTGATGGCCTTCAAGTCGGTGGTGGTGGTGACAATCTGCAGCGTTTTTCCGGCAGTGGGACCGGCAGTCAGAAGAATCAAAATCCCCATCAGGCGGGCTTGCGCCTTGAAAACTTTCATATCATGGTTCCTTAAAATTTGTGTCCTGCGTGCTGGCCGAGAAGAAATTCATACTGAAACCAGAGACTCCAGGCCTGGCCCTGCTCCAGAAAATTGGCCCCGTCCAAGTTCAGCTGCACTCGAAGTTTGGAAAATTCGGATGGGTAGTACGTCAGGTTGCCCCCCAGTCGCGTACGGTCCTGGAGCACAGGAAAGTATTCCCGCACGTCGTCGTCCGGCCCGCTGGCTTGCTCATAGCGCACCCCAGCCACCCAACCGCGCTTGAAGCCCCACTGGAGCTGGGCATACCCACCGAAATCTGTATGGGTCCCAACAGGAGAGTAGGGGAGGTCGGCAATGGCGTAAAATTCATTATCCACTACCAGGTAATTCCGATGCATGACTTCCCCCTGAAAGGCTACAAAGGGCCAGCCCTGGTCGTTAGCCAGTGGCTGCCACTTCAGGTAGAGGTCTCCACCGTAGATGGCCGTCTTACCCCCCGGTCCGGTGCGGTTGGGTCCCCACAGCCCCGATAGCCCCAGGTTCACCGTCGTTTCCGATCCCAGCGATAGGGAGTTGAGCCACCGCACCGACCGTAGCAGGTCGGCTAGGGTTGCCACCTCCCGATCCACAGTTAGGCCGCCCCAATTCAATGCGAAATCAGTATTGAGGAAACTCACCGCCGTCTCCCCATTGGCGTTTTGAACCCCCAAAATCAGTTCGGTGTACCACGGCAACAGCGGCAGCCAACTCACCCGCGCCCCCGGACCGCGCAGGCCGTCGCCCCCCAGCAGGCGGGTATTGATCACCGGTTGATCCACAAACGACCAGCTGTGTGGGTGCTGGGGGTTCAGTCGCCCAAACTCGGTGAAGTAGGTCCCCGCCTTCACCTGCAGCCCATAAGGGAGGGTCTGAGTCGTGAGAAAGGCCTCCTCCAATTCCATGAAGGATTCCCCCTCCTCATCGATCTGGAAGATCAGGTGGGC
>CAZJBG010000151.1:0-6528 GCA_964543925.1 uncultured bacterium | reverse complement strand
TGCTTACCAGCCGGCCTGAGGCGTCGGTAGCCGTACCGGCATGGAACAGGATGATTTCCCCATCCAGCCCCTCCAGGCCGGCGATGGGCTTGCCCTTTTCGTACTTGCCGGGGTAGCCCTCCGAGGCGACTACCACACACACCGCCGTGCCTGGTTTCGTGTCAACTTTTGCGGGCAGGCCACCGGACAAAGCCTGCTCTATCAGCTCATAAAGGGGCGTATCCAGCAGGGGCAGCACCACCTGGCTCTCCGGGTCACCCATACGCACGTTGAACTCGATTACGTAGGGCTTGCCGTCCACGATCATCAGCCCGGCATAGAGGCAGCCGGTATATGGGCACCCTCGGGCCTTCATCCCATCCACGGTGGGTCTTAGAACGGTCGTCGCTATCTCATCCACCAGCTCCGGCGTCGCCAGGGGGGAAGGCGCGATGGACGCCATACCACCGGTGTTCGGCCCCTGGTCGCCGTCGTAGGCCCGCTTATAGTCCTGGGCTGTGCCGATGATGACGAAGCTAACGCCGTCGCACAGGGCGAAGACCGACATCTCCGGCCCTGACAGGCACTGCTCCACCGACAGGGCCAGCCCGGCCTCGCCGAAGGCTTTGCGGTCGAAGTACTGCTCCAGGGCCGGCTCCATCTCATTTTCCGACTGGCAGACAATCACCCCTTTACCGGCAGCCAGGCCGTCGGCCTTGAGCACAATGGGCAGGCCCATTTCATCCACCGCGGCTCGGACCTCCTCCCTGGAACGGGCGGCCCGGTAGTCCGGATGGGGGATACCGGCGTCCCGCATGAAGTCCCGGGCGAAGAGCTTGCTGCTCTCCAGCTGCGCCGCCGCCCGGGTGGGGCCGAAGACTTTTAATCCAGCATCCTGAAGATGATCAACAAGACCCGCTGCCAGGGGAACCTCAGGGCCGACAATCGTCAGATCAATTTTCTCCCGGTTTACAAATTGTACCACAGCGGCGTGGTCGCTCACATCGAGTGGAAAATTCTTAGATAGTTGAGCAGTGCCCGCGTTGCCGGGGGCGCAGAACAGGTCGTGTTTTTGTTCCCGGGCGAGGGACCAGACCAGGGCATGCTCCCGGCCCCCGCTGCCCACTACCAGGATGCGAGCCATAGACTACCTGTCCAGATTAAGAGTATGGAGCGCATAGCCTTCCGCCTGTTAACTGGTGATTGGTCATTGGTCATTGGTCATTGGATGCTGAATTGCGACGGACTACCAACCACGGACGACTGACCATAACTGCCGACTGCCTACTGCCAACTGCTACTACCTCTCCGTACATCCTGTTCATCCTGTTAATTCTGCCAATTTCTTCCTTGCGTCCTTTGCGCCTTTGCGGTTCCTCTTCCCCCTGCCAACTGCCCACTGCCGACTGCCAACTGACTACCCAGTTTGTGTTCATCCTCCAGCCGGAGGATTTCGTCCCGCAGCCGGGCCGCTTCCTCGAACTGCAGGTTCTCCGCCGACCGCTTCATCTCCCGGCGCAGCAGGTCCAGGGTGAAAGCCAGGTCCTGTTCATCAAGGTTGGTCAGGTCGTATCCGCCGGCCAGCGGACCGGGTGCCGCCTCCGCCACTCTGGTCTGGGCATCGGCCACGGAAGTAGTGAGCATCACATCCTCCACCGACTTGTACACCGTGGTGGGCGTGATGCCGTGCTCCCGGTTGAACGCCCCCTGGATGCCGCGCCGCCGGTTGCACTCGTCAATAACCTCCTGCATGGACCGGGTAACATTGTCGGCGTAGAACAGCACCTTGCCATTCAGGTGTCGCGCCGCCCGGCCCGCCACCTGCATCAGCGAGGTGGTTGAGCGCAGGAAGCCTTCCTTGTCGGCGTCCAGCACCGCCACCAGGGATACCTCCGGCAGGTCCAGTCCCTCCCGCAGCAGGTTGATCCCCACCAGTACGTCGAAGTTGCCCAAGCGCAGGTTACGCAGGATCTGCACCCTCTCCAGGGATTGGATCTCCGAGTGCAGGTAGTCCACCCGCAGCTCCATCCCCTTCAGGTAGTCCGACAGGTCTTCCGACATGCGCTTGGTGAGGGTGGTAACCAGCACCCGCTCCCGGTTGGCCGTGCGACCCTTGATCTCGGCAATCAGGTCGTCGATCTGCCCCCGGGTGGGCCGCACCTCGATCCCCGGGTCCATCAGGCCCGTGGGACGGATGATCTGCTCCACCACTACGCCCACGGACTGCTCCAGCTCGTATGGCGCCGGCGTTGCCGAAACGAAGATGACCTGGTTCAGCTTGTCCTCGAATTCGGGGAACTTCATGGGGCGGTTGTCCAGGGCCGAGGGCAGCCGGAAGCCGTACTCCACCAGCACTTCCTTGCGGGAGCGGTCGCCGTTGTACATGGCCCGCACCTGGGGGATGGTGGCGTGGGACTCGTCTATGAATACCAGGAAGTCCTCGGGGAAGAAGTCCAGCAGGGTATGGGGCCGCTCGCCCGGTCTGCGGCCGTCCAGGATGCGGGAATAGTTCTCGATGCCGTTGCAGTAACCCACCTCCAGCAGCATCTCGATGTCGTAGTTGGTGCGCTGTTCCAGGCGCTGGGCCTCAAGCAGCTTGCCCTCGTCACGGAACCACTGCAGCCGCTCCACCAGCTCGGCCCGGATCTCATCCACGGCCCGGTGGATCACCTCCTGGGTCGTGACGAAGTGCTTGGCAGGATAGATGCTGATCCGCTCCAATCCCTCTTCAGGGCCGACGATCTCACCGGTGAGGGTGTTGAAGGTGAGGATACGGTCCACCTGGTCGCCGAAGAACTCGATACGTACGGCATGACCCATATAGGCGGGGAAAATCTCGATCAGGTCCCCCCGCACCCGGAAGTTGCCCGGCTCCAGCACCAGGTCGTTGCGCACGTAGTAGATGCCCACCAGCCGCGACAGCAGCTCCCGGCGGTCCAGCTCCTGCCCTACCTTGATATGCACCACGCTCTTTTTGTACTCCGAGGGCGAGCCGATGCCGTAGATGCAGCTCACGCTGGCCACTACGATGACATCCCGGCGCTCAATCAAAGCCGAGGAGGCCTTCAGGCGCAGGCGGTCGATGTCCTCGTTGATGGACGAATCCTTCTCGATGTAGAGATCGCTCACCGGCAGGTAGGCCTCGGGCTGGTAGTAGTCGTAGTAGCTGATGAAGTACTCCACGGCGTTGTGGGGAAAGAGGCCCTTGAACTCGCCGTACAGCTGGGCCGCCAGGGTCTTGTTGTGTGACAAAATGAGGGTCGGCCTTTGGACCGCCTCGATGACCTGCGCCATGCTGAAGGTCTTGCCGCTGCCGGTTACCCCCAGCAGGGTCTGGCAGCGATGCCCGTCGTGAAGGCCCTGCACCAGCTGGGCGATGGCCTCGGGCTGATCGCCCTGGGGCCGCATATCGCTGACGATCTGAAACTCTGACATCATGGCAGACTCTGGTGGGGGAAATTTACGGCGGGATGAGGGGCGAGGGAAGGGGGATGTGGGGGGAATTATGAACACAGTAAAATTGTCATTCCGAACCCTTCACCCGCTGAAAGTCTTATTACAGGCTCCCCCTACTGCCTTTCGGTAACGTGCCCCGCATCACGCCGTTCCTGTGAGCAGTGGCACACGATCTAGTAATATGTGAAATACGTGACGCAGCGCATATACTAAGGGAAAGCACCGACTTAATATGCGCCCAAGTAGTAGGAATACGGCCCATCGGGGCTTGTATTCGTAAATGTAATCTTGGAGAGATAAAATAGGGAGTTAGAGATGAAAATCCTTCGTAGCACTGTCCTTTTCTTGTTTATCGCCCTTGCGGCAACGGCTTTCTTCGGCTGCGAGTCCACCACCGGCCCGGATCAGGTTGACGGCGCGGTGGTATCCCTGTCGATACAGGGGACCCGGCCCGCCGCCGGGAGTGTAGCCAAGGCATGGTCCCCATGGGGCGCCGCCCAGGCTGATTCGGTGGTGTTGCCGGTGAAAAATGCAGCAGGGACCGATACCCTCGGCACTCTCACCATCACCACCGCCCTGATAGCCCTCAAGGAGATCGAGCTCGAGTCTGAAGAGGAGCAGGAGGAGGAAGAGGAGACCGGGGTGGAGGATCAGAAACTGGAGTTCCCTGGGCCCTTCGTGGTGGACCTGATTGCCAATACGGTGACCCCTTCTCTGGACACGGTGACCATAGACTCCGGCCGCTATACCCAGATCGAACTCAAGCTGGACAAGATTGAGGGGGATGAAGATGACGATGAAGGGAGCCAGCTGGTGGACCCCAGCGACCCCCTCTTCGGCAACAGCATCTATGTAGAGGGACTCTATAGCGGGGTCACCGCCACCGACAGGGTCACCGACGTACTCTTCATCATGTCCTATGACATCGACGAGGAATTTGAGCTCACCACCGTAGACCCCGTCACCGGGGTAGCTGATTCGTCCGTGGGCTTTACCGCAGAAGAGGGTGAAGTGAATCCCATCATCATCGCCTTCCGCTTGCTTAAGTGGTTCGATTTCAGCAACACCGAGACCAACGAGGACGGTGTGGACTTCACCTCCCTGATGGTGACTCAGGACACCAGCGGGGCGGACATCATCCTCCTGGACGAGAATGCCGAAGGGGTCAATGAGGTCATTCGTGAGGTGATCGAGGAAAACATCGAGGAGTCGGCTGACTACGGCGAGGACAAGGACGGCGACGGCGATCTCGACTCCGACGAAGACGACGACCCTGATGAAGAAGACGAGGACGACCACTGAGCCATAGGCAACCTCAACCATCCACTACCTAACAGTGACACAAAAGGGGCGGCACCAGCTACCCCTTTTTGCTCTCGCGCAGCGTCCTGGGAATAAATCTGCCTCCGCCGCACGCCCGACTAACCCGCCTTAACCCACCTCACGATCTCCGGCAGGGTCACCCGCTTGCCGTAGAGCAGGATGGCCGTGCGGAAAACGACCCCCGCCCAGCGCATCATCAGGACCGTGAACAGGGCCAGCACCAGCACCGTCCCCGCCTACACCCACTTCCTGGACACCCTGGATAACGTTGACTTTGACGCTGCCTTCGCCAGAGTACAGTACTTCAATAAATAACCCCGCCCGGGGCCTTTCGACACAGCGGACGGGGAGCAAGTAAAATCAGGTCTCAGGGTGATATTATGTGTCGTTGTTACTGAAGTCAAGGCTTTTTGAGATGCACCAGCTGGACGCTGGCCAGCACCCCCTCACCCCGCCCGCACCCACCTTACGATCTCCGGCAGGGTCACCCGCTTGCCGTAGAGCAGGATGGCCGTGCGGAAAACGACCCCCGCCCAGCGCATCATCAGGACCGTGAACAGGGCCAGCACCAGCACCGTCCCCGTCACCTCCCACCAGGGTACATCGGTCACTGCCAGGCGGATGATCATCAGGAAAGGTGTCAGGGGCGGGAAGAAGGAAGCGGCCCGCACCACCAGGGCGTCGGGATGGAGCATCACGTAGGAGGAGAATACCAGGGGCAGGATGGGGATCAGCGACAGCAGCCCCGCCACCTGCTGGGCCTCCTGCTCGGTCTCGAACAGGCTTCCAATTGAAGCATATATTGCGGCATAGAAGAAATACCCCAGGATGGCGTAAATGACAAAATATATCGTCACTCCGGCTGAGATCAGCTCCACCCCCCGCCCGGCCCCGGCCAGGGAGGTCACCACCAGGTAGATGGTCATCTGCGTCAGCCCCACCAGACCCAGACCCAGGATTTTGCCCGCCATAAGGTCCCGGCTGGTGATGGATGAAAGCAGCATTTCCACTACCCGGCTGCCTCGCTCAGTGATTATGCTGCGCATGAGGATCTGGGATGAGAGAAAGACAGCGAAAAAGAGAATCATCACATAGATAATAGGGGTCATGAAAGCCTGCATCTCATCGGACTCGGAAAAGTCCTCGCCCCTGGCGGCGTAGCTGGTCCAGGCGATATCCTGCTTAAGGGTCGCCAGGAGCTCGGGATCGACCTGGTGGCGCTGAAAGGCGGCCCGGGTCCAGGCGCTCTGCACCGCCCGGCGCAGCTGCTCCTGCTCGAAAATGCGCCCCTTGCCCCGGGCGATGTAGCTCACCTCCCCCGTTTCGCCAAACCGCGGTCCGATCACCAGGTAGGCATCGATGACCCCGGCTTCCAGCAGGGCCGCCGCTTCTACCCGTTGCTCGAGTTGACCTTCATTCAGCAAGGGGTAGCGGGGATAGCGGGGCGCGCCGTCGGGCGTGCGGTAGCGGTTATCCAGCAGCTCACCGATCCGCCCGGCCCATTCACCCGATCCGTCCACAATGGCCAGCGTGAGCCCCTGGACACCTTCGTCGTCCAGCAGCATGACCGGCAGGAAAATCATGCCCACGATCAGCAGCGGCATGAGGATGGTGGAAACGAGGAAGAATTTCGAGCGGATGCGCGTGATATATTCCCACCGCGCTACCAGCCAGACTGCCTTCATCCCTGCTCCCCCCTGACGGTCTTAATAAAAATCTCCTCCAGGGTGGGTTCCCGCACCTTGAACTCCAGCACCCGGCCCAGGTCCA
>CAZJBG010000150.1:2543-6539 GCA_964543925.1 uncultured bacterium | reverse complement strand
CAACTCCACTAACAGGCTTCGCCCGGCAGCAGCTTCACCGCTCCGGGCTCGATGGCGTTCAGCTTCCAGGTTCGACAACTGCACATCCAGGCGCAGGACATCATAATCACTGACCATGCCGGCCTTGTGCAGGGTGCGGGCTTCCTCCAGGCTTTGGCGAACCCGCTCCAGGCTCTGCTCGGTCAACCGGATTTGCTCGATGGATAGAAGTGCATCAAGGTAGGCTTGCCGCACCCGGGTAACCACCTGCTGGATGGTCCCCCGTACAGTCTCGGACTGCAACTGCCGCACGCGGCCCGAGGCGCCCACACCGATGAACGCCGCCGCATCAAACAGGGGTTGCGTGAAGGTGACGCCGGCGCCCCAGACGTTGTCAGCGCCTACCTCCACCGCGAACTGGTCGTCTACCGCCGCATCGGGGTCGAAAAACCTGGCCGGGAGAAAAATCTCCTGCTTTTTGACGCTTCGGGAATAGGACGCATTAGTCGAGAGGCGGGGAAACACGCTGCTCCAGGCTTCTCGAACCTGCCCATCGGCGATTGTCAGGCTGAGCTGGGCGTCCTGCAGGGTGGGACTATTCTCCAGGGCTACAGCGATGGCCCGTTTCAGTGTAAAATGGGTGTCGGGTGTCTGGGTGCGATCCATTGCAGCCATCCTCCCGAAGCCCGAGAGGCCGAAGGCAATGAATACGGTTGCGGTACGCAAGTGATGTCGGTGATTCATCAAAACTGAGGCCTGTATGCTTTTGAAGTGTTGGGGTTCCTGTTAAAACTTGTTATTCGTCGCCGGCACAGCCGCAGGGGTTGCCACGGCCTCCAGCCCTTGCCTGATAAAGGGGGCAAACTGCCTCAACAGTTCAGCCTGGGAGCCTGGCGGGGTAGCAGGGTCGCATGTTTGACCCCCGTGGATCTGACAGGCCATGGTAAGGGTAACCACGCCGTGGACCAGGCTCCATAGATAGAGCGCGATGAGATCGGGGTCTCCCGGTTTGATGGCGCCCGAAGCCATGGCATCCCTCACGCAGCCGTTGAGCAGGTTGTACCCGCCGTGGCCCGGCAGGTCTTCGATAGCTTTGGGATTGCTGGTCTCGATATTAAAAATCACCTTGAAATGCTGTCGATTCTCAAGGGCGAAATGAATGTAGGCCTCCCCTAGAGCGGTGAGACGCTCCAAGGAGCCCACCGGGTGGACGGCGATAGACTTTTGCAGGTGTTCGTCAAAGCGATGAAATCCGAGATCCACGACCCGCTCTACCAGTTCCTGTTTGTTGACGAAATAGTGGTAGATGGCCGTGGCGCTCACCCCGGCGCGTTGGGCCACCGCTCGCATGGAGAGCCGGTCCAGCCCCCCTTCCGCCAGCAGGTCACGGGCAATCTCCAAAATCGTCACTTCAGTATCGACCGAACGATGGTTTCGCTGCCGATGTGCATTAGGGGTCATGGTCATCCTAGTAGGGGCCACCAGTGGACGGAGCGCATTTGTCTTTTGACGCAATCTACCCCCCAAGGGTTGCCCTCATTCGAGCTGGTATGTATATCGGGTGCTACCGCACCGGGTAGTGACAAAAGGGCGCCCATATGCGCCCTGGTTAACGGCGTTAAGTTAACGGCGTTAAATCGTCGGGCCAACTTAAAATCAGGAGTGGAGGGCGGCCAACACGCGGGCCAACCTTCGTAAAAAGTCTAGCTCGTGTCAGGCGCTACATGCACGAAAAAGGAGCGGGCATAGGGCGCTGGGGGACCTGCGTCCCCGGCGTTCCGGGACGGGTGTGGGCGCTCACATCAGTGCAGAGCACCGCCAACGACAGCCCGACTAGCCACCCCGATAATTTCACAGGGGCACCACGCCCGCATAAGTCACCCCAGTGAGGTAGGCCACGTCCCGCTTCCAGGTGGTGAGGTCATCAATCGCCATTTGATTCAGATGGGTATGGCCGCAGGCCCTGGCCAGCAGTTTCATGAGGTCCACGGAGGCCCGGAAAAACCGGTCGAGACGCTGGGCCGCCTCGTCCACCGGCAGCCGCGCCCGCAGATGCTTCTGTTGGGTAGCGATCCCCACCGGGCAGTTGTTGGTGTGACAGGCCCGCATACCCAGACAGCCGATGGCCTGCAGGGCCGCATTGCTCACCGCTACACCGTCGGCCCCCAGGGCCAGAGCCTTGGCAAAATCGGCCGGGGTGCGCAGTCCCCCGGTGGCAATGAGGGTGATATCACTGTGGCCGCTGGCATCCAGATGCCGCCGAGCCCGGGCGATGGCCGGCATGGTAGGCACCGAAATGTTATCACGGAAAATAAGGGGTGCGGCGCCGGTTCCACCCCCACGTCCATCGAGGATAATGTAATCGACGCCGATGCGCAGGGCCGCGTCGATGTCGGCTTCGATGTGCTGGGCCGACAGTTTGAACCCGATGGGGATGCCCCCGGTCCTGTCCCGCACCTCCTGGGCGAACCGGCGGTAATCATCCTCACCCTCCCAGTCGGGAAAACGGGCCGGTGACACGGCCGGCTGGCCTTCCGGAAGGCCCCGGACCTGGGCAATTTTTCCCTTCACCTTGTCACCGGGGAGGTGCCCTCCGGTCCCGGTCTTGGCCCCCTGCCCCCCTTTGAAATGGAAGGCCTGGACCAGATCCAGTTTCTCAAATGAAAACCCGAACCGGGCGGACGCCAGCTCGTAAAAATAACGGCTGTTTTCGGCCTGCTCCTCCGGCAACATGCCCCCCTCACCCGAACAGATACCGGTGCCGGCCAACTCGGCCCCCCTGGACAACGCGACCTTGGCCTCTTCGGAGAGGGCGCCAAAACTCATGTCGGAAACAAACAAAGGGATCTCCAGCCGCAGGGGCTTATCGGCCCGGGGACCGATCACCAGCTCCGTGTCTACGGTAGTCTCATCGAGCTGGGGGAGCCGGTTAAGCTGGGCCGTGACAAACTGCAGGTCATCCCAGGTGGGCAACTCCTGGCGCGGTACTCCCATGGCGGACACGGCGCCATGAGAACCGGTCTTACTCAACCCGTCACTGGCCAGTTGTTGGATCAGCCCCACATAAGGCTCCTCCGGTGTGCCATGGATATCCTGGTAGGTCCCCTGATAGATATCTCGCTGGTAAGGCTGGGGATGATCAATTTCCCAGGCGGCGATCTCATCTCCATCGATCAGGACGGCGTCATCCTCGATCCAGGTCGTAAATTTTTGCAGCTGCTCGGCGGGGTTATACTCACTGATCCCGGTGTCGTAGCGATAATCCCAGTTATGGAGGCCGCACAAGAGGTTGGACCCCTCGATATGGCCATCGGCCAGCAGGGCGCCCCGGTGCAGGCAGCGGCCGTAGAACACCGAAATATGATCATCATATTTAATCACCACCAAGTCCACGTTGGCCACCAGGGCGTGGCTCGGCTTGCGGTCTTCAAGCTCGCTGCGTGTGGCGATCTTCACCTTATTCATTCTTCATCCCTTACTATTCTTCACAGGAGTTTATTCCAGAAGGAATCTGGCCATATTGACGCACCGTCGCGTGAGCGAAAAGTAAACTCAGGATTTCAGCCCTAAAAGCTTTTCGTTCGCAGATGAAAAGTTGGCCATATAAAGGGTGATTTCCTGCATGATATTTTTATGACCGGTAATCGTGCCTTAAAAATACTGGCCGGGAATGAACCTATCTATCGGTAGATTCCGGCTATTGCCAAGGAGGTTCGAAGATGAAAAATGTTCTTGCGTTTGTTACCCTCTTTAGCCTGGCTACCGCCCAGTGGGGATTAGCCCAGGATAAGTATGTTGAGGACATCATCGAGACGTCAGCAGGTGATTTGAAACTGACCTTTATCGGTCACGGTACGCTCATGTTCAGCTTCGGTGGTAAGACCATCTATTTCGACCCGGTCTCTCGGGTGGCTGACTATACCCAGCTGCCCAAAGCCGACCTGATCCTGGTGACCCACGAACATGGCGACCACTTCAATTCGGAAACGATCCACGCCATCGGTACCGAACACACCG
>CAZJBG010000150.1:333-2533 GCA_964543925.1 uncultured bacterium | reverse complement strand
GAGCTGGTCTGCACGGAAACCTGTGCCCGGCAGGTTTCCGGCGGCATCGTGATGCATAACGGCGAGATCAAAACCGTTGGCGGGCTCCAAATTGAGGCAGTTCCGGCCTATAACCTCGTCCATATGCGGGCCAAGGGGCAGCCCTATCATGCCAAAGGTATCGGCAACGGGTATGTCATCACCTTCGGCGACCGGCGCGTCTATGTGGCCGGGGACACGGAGAACACGCCTGAAATGAAAAAACTCCAGGGGATCGACATCGCCTTTTTGCCGATGAATCTACCCTATACGATGACGCCGGAAATGGTGGCCGACGCGGTTAAGGCGTTCAGGCCGAAAATCCTCTATCCCTATCACTTCGGTGACACCGATACATCCCGGCTCTTGAAGCTGCTGGAGGGCGAAAAGGGGATCGAGGTTCGGATGCGACCTATGCCGTAGGTCAAGTGACCTGGCTGGGTGCCGTTCAGCCCAGGGGACCTCAGCACCGCTGGTCGCCTCCCCGGCCAGGACGTCCTTTGGTTTTGAGGGGTCGGGACCTATCGTCCGAGCCAGTAGACGGCCTTGACGGCAAATACGTGGTCCGACGGTGCCAGGAATAGATCAGACAGATCACGGCGAAGTTGAAAATCGCCGGGATACCGATCATCAGAGCCGTTGCGGGTCCAAACCATATAGAGCGTTGACCCCGGAGAGAACTCCCACCGCAGTACGGCAGTCCCAACCAGGGCCTTGTAGTTGAAGTCGGGGTTCTCAACGGTAAAGGCGTCGTCGGGATCGCCACCGGTCGGATCGATGATATATTCGCCGTCCTTCAGGGTAATCGTCGATCCTTCCTCCCCATAGACCAGGAAGTCATAAGACTCCGGCCGTTTGAATTCCTTGAACTCCGAATATTGGCCAACTGACAGGTAGGGCTGGAAATAGGCCTGGAAAGAGAGCCGTGGTGTGAAAGTGTAGTTCAGCCGGACATTGGCCGATATGGTCTGCCGGTCAAGGGCGGCAACCACATAACGCTTGCCGTACATAACGGTGGCATTTGCATCGTCGATCTGATCCACAAACTGCGCGACGTCCCGGCCGCTGGAAAATCGGGGGCCGGTTTCCAGAGATAAACGGGACCCCACTTTAAGATTCACATTTGCCCACAGATTAGTATTGTCACCCCCGGCACCCCGACCCCGGTTCAAGCCAAAGCCAAAGGTGAGGTCTTTTCTGGAATCAGAGTTGACATTGAAATTGATGGCTGTCCAATTAGGATTGACGACCCGGGGGCCGCCGCGCAGCTGGTTATTACTGAGGGTTCGGGGAATATAGAACATATTGGTGTTAAAATTCCAGTAGTTGAGCAACTGCGCCCAGGCATTCAGAAAGAAGATCTCGTGTGTTTTAATGCCGCCAAAATCGTGGTTGGTGGCATAAGCGGTAATAACTCCCAAGTTGCGAAATACTTCCCCCGGGTCATACCACCGATAGCCGCCGCCAACGTGCATATTGATCTGGTCCGTGCTGGTGGTCCGCCCCAGATCGTTGCTTTCAAAACCGGGTGAGACGATGCCAAGGGCAGCGTTGAACCGCAAATGGCCGGTCTCCCGGTTCAATACCATGCGGCCGGCATAACCGGTCATACGGGTCATGGCGCTATCCACGGCAACATGGTCGGCATCGGGTCGCTGGAAGTAGTGACTGGAGTTTTGCTGGAGGCTGAGCATGCGGTCTGTCGAACCCGATACACTCGTCAGGCCGCCCCACCAGCCCAGTGCCCAATCTTTATCCTTGTTAAGGAATGTCCAGCCATCTACACCGAGCCCCACGGCATTGTCGTTGAGGACTTCTCTTAATGATGGATCGGCATAGTCACGGTAAACATAGCTGCCGATGATTCCCAGGCCTTGGAGTCCGTCATTGAATTCTTTCTGGGTACGTAACAGGTTGTAGGTCGCCAGAGGTTCGACTTCAACAGAGCTATTTTGCCCGTTTTCATAAATCCGGGCATATTCACGGCGTGTGATGGTTGTTAAGCCACCGACCGACCACCCGTTTTCCAATTTGCCGCTGAGTTTAGCGGCGCCCAGGATAGATGTTGCCGAGGGCCGGTCTACGTCACCATCAGTGTCCACCCCGCCGCTAGGCGATTGCCCGATGCGCCGACTGTAGAAAAAGCTGGGTTGGGAACTGTTAAATCCCCAACGGTTGGTAG
>CAZJBG010000150.1:0-323 GCA_964543925.1 uncultured bacterium | reverse complement strand
AAAAAAGGGTCGTTTCTCATCGTAAAATGTTTCATAGGCTGACAGGTTGATCACCGAAGGGTCCACCTCCACCTGCCCAAAATCGGGATTGAGGGTGGCATCCAGGGTAAGGTTACTGCCGATACCCAGTTTGATGTCGGTACCTAGTCCGAGATTGCTGTCCCGGCCGTTGAAAAAGGTATTGTCCTTGGCGGAAGGCAACACGCTGTACCCGGATGAAATATACGGGGTGAATTCCCGCCGTTTGGGAGGTTGGATGTCGCGGATTCCCTTCAACGTGGCCGCGTGGGAGACGATACCACTCTCGCCCCGCCCAATATAGG
>CAZJBG010000149.1:3939-6547 GCA_964543925.1 uncultured bacterium | reverse complement strand
AAGACCATCGGCGACGCCTTCCTGGTGGAGTTCGCCAGCGCGGTGGAGGCGGCCCAATGTGCCATTGACATCCAGAAGGCCCTGACGGCCCACACATCGGTGGTGGCCCCGGAGCGGCGCATCCAGGTGCGCATCGGCCTGCACGTGGGTGACGTGGTATTTGAAGGGGACGACGTCCTAGGGGATGGCGTGAATATTGCCTCGCGCATCGAGCCGCTGGCATCGTCGGGGGGTATCTGCGTGTCCGAGGACGTGGCCCACCAGATCCGTAACAAGATTGACGGTTCCCTGGAGCAGCTGGGCGAGCGGAAGCTGAAGGGGATCGCGGAACCGGTGAGAGTCTACCGCCTCGTCCTGCCTTGGGAAGAGGGGGGGACACCCTCAAAGTGGGCGCGACCGGCGCTCGGGAGGCCATTGGGGGCCCGCCGGGTCCAGGCAGGCGTGATTGTGCTCCTCATCGCGGCTGCAGTGGGTTGGTGGTGGACGAGCCAGCGCGTGCTCTCCATCAGACCGGGGCAGATCACCCGCCTGGCCGTGTTGCCCTTCACAAACCTGATGAACGACCCGGAGCAGGAATACTTTGTGGACGGGTTGCATGACGCCCTGCTTACCGAACTGTCCAAGCTGGGGGCGCTGACGGTCATTTCCCGCCAGTCAGTCATGAGGTATAAAGGGTCGGATAAATCCCTCGGGGACATCGCCCGGGAGCTCCAGGCGCATGCATTGATAGAGGGTTCCGTGCTGCGTGCCGGTGATGACGTGCGCATCAACGTCCAGCTCATCGAGGCGGCCTCCGACCGTCACCTGTGGGCGGACATCTTCGACCGCAAGCTGGAAGATGTGCTGGCCCTGCACAGTGACGTGGCGCGGGCCATTGCCAAAGAAGTCAAGATCACCTTGACGCCCAACGAAGAGACCCGCCTGGCCAGCGCCCGCCAGATCAATCCGGAGGCCTACGAGGCTTATCTCAAGGGGATGTTTCACCTGCACAAATTCACGCAGGAGGGGTTCAAAACAGGCCTGGAATATCTCAATCGGGCGGTCGAAATCGATCCCTCCGAACCGCTGGCCTATGCGGGGCTGGCACTGGGCTACAGCCTCATTGGTCACGATTGGGATCCTAACGCCTTTACCAAATCCCGGGCGGCAGCGGAAAAGGCGTTGGAACTGGATAGCACTCTGGCCGAAGTCCATGAATCCTTTGCCGAGATCAAGCTTTATCAGGAATGGGATATTCCTGGTGCGAAAGCGAAGTTCGAGAAAGTGATAGGGCTGAATCCCAACCTGGCGGTTGCCCACGCACAGTATTCCTGGCTGCTGCTGATACTCGAACGGTACGATGAAGTTTCGGCAGAAATAAAACGTGCCGTGGAATTGGACCCGCTTAATCCCCTCTACCCCGCCTGGGCTGGGTGGCAGACCTGGTGGCCCGGACGATTTGAGGCGGGGTTGGAATGGGCCCACAAGTCCCTTGAATTGAATCCTGACTTCCCCTGGGGACTCTATGTTCTAGGCTGCATCCACGGTTCAGAAGGGAGGTTTGAGGAAGCCATTGAGGCGCACGTAAAGCTTGCCGAGGTCAAACCTGCCTTGAAGTGGGCTTTGGGATACACCTATGCCCTGTCAGGGCAGGCGGATAAAGCCCGGGCTATTGCTCGAGAAGTGGCCATCCAGCCAGCACCCATGGATAACTGGGGCCTGGCCATGATTTATACTGCTCTGGGTGATAAAGATGAGGCATTCCGCTGGCTGGAAAGTGGCTATACAGCGCGATGGAGCTGGATGCCCTGGCTTGAAATACCGGTCGCCTTTCGTCCTTTACACAACGACCCGCGCTTCTCGGCTCTCGTGGAGAAAATAGGGGCGGCTAACTGAGTACCTTTCATTTCCGGTGGATTTATAAGAGGGCAACCCGTAGGTTAGTCGCCCCTCCCAACCTCGCACCCTCGCGACTGCTCTCGTACCCGGTTCGGTAGTAACACTGGCGCACCATTCCGGAAACACGCAACATATGGCGAATGACCATTGCCTCGTTGCTATCATATTTCGTGACCTGAATTCCAGTTTCGAGCTCCGAGTCTCTGGCCTCAATTCTCTAGCCTCCAGCCCCACCCTGCCTTAAAATTCGACCCTTTTATTGAATGCGTTACGTGGCGTAAGTTTTGCCCGATCATCAGACATGAAAACCGGCCAGAAAATCCGTCAGGAGTTCATCTCCTTTTTCGAAGGGAAGGGGCACCGCTTCGTCCGGTCCAGCCCGGTGGTGCCCATCGACGACCCGACCCTCCTGTTCACCAATGCCGGAATGAACCAGTTCAAGCCCATCTTCCTGGGCCAGGAGCAGCCCAAACAGCTGCGGGCAGTGAACAGCCAAAAATGCATCCGCGTATCGGGCAAGCACAACGACCTGGAGGAGGTGGGGGTAGACAGCTACCACCACACTTTCTTCGAGATGCTGGGCAACTGGTCCTTTGGCGACTACTACAAGGCCGAGGCCATCGCCTGGGCCTGGGAACTGCTCACAGAAGTGTGGGGCATGGACAAGGCCCGCCTGTGGGTCACCGTGCACGATAGGGATGACGAGGCGGCCCGGCTGTGGACCGAAGTC
>CAZJBG010000149.1:2422-3929 GCA_964543925.1 uncultured bacterium | reverse complement strand
CGGAAATCCACTACTACGATGGGCCCGACCTGACCAAAATGGATGCCAAGGGGGTCAATGCCTGGCCGGAGTACAAGGAGCTGTGGAATCTGGTTTTCATCCAGAACAACCGCCTGGATGACGGCTCATTGGTGGACCTGCCTGCCAAACATGTGGACACCGGGGCCGGTCTGGAGCGCATCGTGGCCGTCCTGCAGGGGAAGGATTCCAACTATGCCACCGATCTGTTCAGCCCTATCATTGATCGGGTAGCCAAATTGACCGGGGTACCCTATACCGAAGACGCTGGCGTAGCCCATCAGGTGGTGGCCGACCATATCCGCATGCTCAGTTTTTCACTGGCCGATGGGGCGCTGCCCAGCAATGAGGGCCGGGGGTACGTGGTGCGGCGCATCCTGCGGCGGGCGGCCAGGTTTGGCCGACTGTTGGGCCGGCACGAACCGTTTATCTACAAATTGGTGGGGACCGTCGCTGAGGTGATGGGTGCGGCCTATCCCGAGATCATCGAGAAACGGAAACATGTTGAAAAGGTTATCAAAGCCGAGGAGACCGCCTTTGGCGAGACCCTGGACCGGGGACTGGAGGAGTTCGCCCGGGCCACGAAGGGCCTGAAATCGGGGGACCAACTGGCCGGTGCCGAGGCCTTCAAACTGTATGACACCTTCGGCTTCCCCCTGGACCTTACCCAGCTCATGGCCCGGGAAAAAGGCATCACGGTGGACCAGCCCGGCTTTGACAAGGCCATGGCCGCCCAGAAGCAACGAGCCCGTGGCAAGGGGAAATCTGCGGAGCAGACCCAAGGCGCTGATTGGACAATCGTCACCAAAGGCGGGGGATCGTCCTTCCTGGGCTACGAGACCACCCAAAGCAAGGCTGCCATTCGCAAATATCGGCTCCTTGAGGATAAAGCCGTGGAGGTCATCCTGGACCAGACCCCCTTCTATGGCGAGTCCGGGGGCCAGATTGGGGATACCGGCACCCTCACGGCATCGGGGTTGCTCCTGCAGGTCATCGACACGCAAAAATTGACTGTGGACGGCCACGAAGCCATCGTCCATGTATGTGAGCTGCGCAAGGGTGCCATAGAGGGCCATCCTGAGGTGCAGGCCAAGGTGAACCGGGAGCGCCGCCAAGCCATTCGTCTCAACCACACGGCGACCCATCTCATGCACCAGGCGTTGAAGGAGGTGTTGGGGGACCATATCCAGCAGGCCGGGTCGTTGGTGGCGCCGGACCGGCTCAGATTTGACCTGACCCATTACGAGAAGCTCAAGGATGAGGATATTGTCGAGATCGAGCGGCTGGTGAATCAGGTTATTCGGGAGAACCATGCGGTGGATACGCAGATCATGTCTTTCGACGAGGCCCGGGCAACCGGCGCCGTGGCCCTGTTCGGGGAAAAATATGGCGACGAGGTGCGGGTGGTGGATGTGCCCGGCTTCAGCAAGGAGTTGTGCGGCGGCACCCACGTGGACCGCACCGGCGATATCGGCCTGTTCAAGATTAC
>CAZJBG010000149.1:0-2412 GCA_964543925.1 uncultured bacterium | reverse complement strand
AGACATCGTTGGCTACCGGTGTGCGCCGCATCGAAGCGGTGACGGGTGAGGGAGCCCTGAAATACATCAACGAGCAGGTGCAGGTGGTCGACCGATTACGTGAACTGTTAAAGGCCGATACGGGCCAGCTGGTGGATATGGCTGCCCAACAGATTGCCCAGAGAAAGAAATTGGAGCAGCAACTGCGGCAGGCCGCAAAAGCCCAAAGCCGGGACCTCATTCAGGAAATGGTTGGGGCTGCGGTCGAACATCATGGGATAAAAGTCATTGCCCGGCGGGTGGACGATATCACGGATATGGACCAGCTCAAAGACTTGGCTGTAGACTTAAAGCATCGCTTGAAGTCAGGGGTGGTTGTTCTTGGTAGTGGCATAGATAAGAAGCCTCAAATTGTGGTGGCCGTGACGGATGATCTCAAGACAAAAGTGCCTGCCGGAGAGTTGGTAAAAGATATAGGAAAAGTTTTGGGCGGCGGTGGCGGCGGATCTCCCGTGCTCGCAACCGCTGGTGGTAAAGACCTGTCGCAGTTGGATCGTGCGCTGACCAAAGTCAAAAAATTAATCACCGGCTATCTGGGAGAGTCAGATGACTAACCCGACCCTCCTTATTTTCGACCGCTCGATACCGGGGCGCCTCGGTTACAAACTGCCCGAGAGCGATCTGCCAACCATCGATCCCCGCGAGGTGCTTCCTGAGCAGGTACTCCGCAAGGAAGCGCCCCAACTGCCCGAGGTCTCCGAACCGGAGGTGATGCGACACTACATCAGCCTGTCGGTGAAGAACCACCACGTCGATAGGGATATCTATCCCCTGGGGAGCTGTACCATGAAGTACAACCCCAAGGTGAACGATGCTCTGGCGGCCCTGCCGGGATTTGCTCTGCTCCATCCCCACCAGGATGAGGCCGGTTCACAGGGTGCGCTGGCCCTTATGTACGGGTTGGAACAGGGGCTTAAAAAGATCACCGGCATGTCCCGGTTCACCCTCCAGCCGGCTGCCGGTTCCCAGGGCGAGCTGGTGGGGGTGCTGATCATGCGCCGCTATCATGACGCCAAGGGGCAGGCCCCGAAATACGTGATCATCCCCGATTCGGCCCACGGCACCAACCCCGCCAGCGTGGTCATGGCCGGTTATCAGACCCTCAAGGTGGCTACCGATGACCGGGGGCGGGTCAACCTGGATGATTTACGCTCCAAAGTCACCCCCGAAGTGGCGGGGATGATGCTCACCCAGCCCAACACACTGGGGCTGTTCGAGGACCACATCACCACCATCACCGAACTGATCCACGGCGTGGACGGCCTCATGTACATGGACGGGGCGAACCTCAACGCCCTGGTGGGCCTGGCCCGCTCGGTCGACATGGGCTTTGATATCACCCACATCAACCTGCACAAGACTTTTTCGACGCCCCACGGCGGTGGGGGACCCGGCGCCGGTCCCATCGGGGTCGTGGACCACCTGGCGCAGTTCCTGCCGCGGCCCTTGGTGGAACAGGCTGACGACGGCACCTACCGCTGGGAGTCCGGCGGTCCCCAGGAGATTGGCCGGGTGCATGGTTTTTACGGCAATTTCGGGATGCTGGTGCGGGCTTATGCCTACCTCCTGGCCCTGGGGGAGGAGGGGCTAGTGAGCATGTCCCGCCGGGCGGTGCTCAACGCCAACTACCTGAAGGGCCGCCTCACGGACATCTTCGACCTGCCCTACGGTGAGGGGGCCATGCATGAGTTTGTCCTGTCGGGCGACCGGCAGAAAAAGCGGGGGATCAGGACCCTGGACATTGCCAAGGCCCTGCTGGACTACGGCATCCACGCCCCAACGGTGTACTTTCCCCTGGTGGTGTCCGAGGCCCTGATGATCGAGCCCACCGAATCGGAGACCAAGGCCACTCTGGACCGTTTCGTTGACGTGCTCCACGAGATCGACCGCCGGGTGGATGACGATCCGAAGAGTATCCTGGACGCCCCGGTGAAGACCCCCGTCCGCCGCCTGGATGAGACCCGGGCCAACCGGGAGCTGGACGTGCGGTGGAAACCATAACAAGGTCATGCTGAGGCTCTCGAAGCATGACCTAGCCTTCGTCGGAAGGGCGATCACCATTCGACGAGCTCAGGGTGACGTAGAACCGAGCCCCATTCCCACCTTGGCTTTTTTCGATAGCAGCTATTACCTTCGTGCGTCCCTATCGTTATGATTGTCACGCGTGATAATGAGGTGACGATGCGCCCTCAACGCCAGAACAAGCCATTATACTTCGACCTGCTCATAGCGGGTGCGATCCTGCTCCAGAGCACCTTTTTACCGGCCCAGGCTGTCACCATCGCCGTATTGGATTTTGACGGCTTCGGCATCTCCCAGACCGAGGCCATCGCCCTCTCCAACCGCCTGCGCAACGAGCTCTTCCGCCTGGGG
>CAZJBG010000148.1:5655-6562 GCA_964543925.1 uncultured bacterium | reverse complement strand
CATCAACGACGTCATTGTGCAGTTTGGCATGGCGTCACTGCCCTTTGGCGGGTTCCGATCCAGCGGCTTGGGGAAGGTCCACGGCAAGGAAGGGCTACTGAGTTTTACACGCCAGCAGGCGGTGGTGGAAAGCCGTATCCAATTCCCCATGGAATTGTGGTGGTACGACCTGGGGAAAAAGACCTACGGCCTCATGCGCCGGTTCATCAGACTGTGGTATGGGTAGGACCGGACATCTGTAGGCGCCGGGTCTCCCTGGAGCGACCGGCACTTCGTACTTAAATTCACCGGCATGATGCGGGTTGAACCATGCCGGAGCCGTTAACCCTCGCTGACAAGCTCCTCCGCCTGCCCCAGTCGCCAGGGGTCTACCTGTTCAAGGACGCCCGGGGGACCATCATCTATATCGGTAAAGCCAAGGTGCTGCGCAACCGGGTGCGCTCCTATTTCCAGTCCCCGGACGGCAAGGATTTCAAGACCCGCCGCATGGTGCCCAAGATTGCCGACCTGGACTGGATCGTCATGGCCAGCGAGGTGGAGGCCCTCATGGCCGAGCAGGACCTGGTGCGCCACCATCAGCCCAGGTATAACCTGCTCCTCAAGGACGATAAGTCCTATCCCTACATCAAGATCACCAGGGAACCGTACCCTCAGGTTATCCTGACCCGCAACGTGGTGCAGGACGGCGGCCGCTACCTGGGGCCTTACACTGATGTCAAGCGCCTGAGGGAAACCCTGCAGGTGCTCCATAAAATTTTTCCCATCCGTACGTGCACGTACCACATCACCGGGGATACCATTCGAGCGAAGAAGCACAAGGTCTGCCTCGATTATCACATCAAGCGGTGCCTCGGTCCCTGTGAGGGCCTGCAGAGCGAGACCGACTATCGGGCCATGGTGGACCAGG
>CAZJBG010000148.1:0-5645 GCA_964543925.1 uncultured bacterium | reverse complement strand
CGAGCTCCGCTTCGAGGACGCCGCCCGCATCCGGGACCAGTTCCAGGTCACTCAGCACTACGCCGCGCGCCAACCGGTCCTGACCCCCGATCCAGTCGACCGGGACGTGCTGGCCATCGACGTGGCCTCCAGCTACGGTGTCGGGGTCGTGCTGCGGGTGCGCAAGGGGAAGCTCATCGGCAAGGAGAGCTTTAACCTCACCATCGGCGATCCCGAGGAACAGGTAGAGAATTTTTACGGGTTTCTAAAGCAGTATTACAACCAGACGGGATTCATCCCCCCTGAAATCCTGGTGCAGGAGCCGGTCGCTGATTTCCCGGAGGTAGAAATCTGGCTGTCTGAAAAGGCTGAGCGGAAGGTCAGGTTGCGCCATCCGGTGCGGGGGGAGAAGGTCCGGCTGCTGGGCATGGCCCGGCGCAACGCCACCCTCATGCTCAACGAGATCAAGCTCAAGAAGGCCCGGCGGCGCGAGATGGTCCCCTCATCGGTGGAACGGCTCCAGGAAGACCTGGGCCTGGAGGTCCCCCCCCGGCGCATCGAGGGGTTCGACAACTCCAACATCCAGGGCGCCAACCCGGTATCGTCCATGGTCTGCTTTGTGGATGGCAAGCCGAAAAAGGGAGATTACCGCAAGTACCATATCAAAACGGTGGAGGGGGCCGACGACTTTGCCTCCATCTACGAGGTAGTTTCCCGCCGGTACCGCCGGGTACTGGACGAGGGTACACCTCTGCCCGACCTGGTGCTCATCGATGGTGGCAAGGGGCAGCTCTCCATGGCCAAGGTGGCCCTGAACGACCTGGGGCTGTCCTACCTGCCGGTCATCGGCCTGGCCAAGCGGCTGGAGGATGTGTACCGGCCCGGCCACGCCGAGCCGTTCAACATCCCGAAACATTCGCCGGGACTATCGCTCCTGCGCCGGGTTCGGGACGAGGCCCACCGCTTCGCCATAACCTTCCATCGCCAGCAGCGCACCAAGGCCATGACCACCTCAGTCCTGGACGATATCCCCGGCGTGGGGCCCAAGCGGCTCAGGGCCATCTGGAAGGCGTTCAGCTCGTTGGAGGAGCTTGCCAGCGCCGAGGCTGCGGAGATCGCGGAAAAAGCCAAGGTGCCGGTGGCAGTAGCAGAGCAGGTGCGGGAGCGGGCGCGGGAGGTGGGAGAAGGAGGGCAATCATGAAGATGCGACCAGATCAACTCCGTCTTGTCGACAAAAAGATGGAGTATGAAATTGCGAGATTCATAAAGATAATTGGCAAGGATCGATGGAAAAGATCAATTGAAAAATATGAAGCGCAAGTTAGATCTTCATCTGTCATATTTTATAAAGACTATTTATTGCATCGAAACCCACTCCTCGAACCAGTAATGGAATTCAATAATCTCATAGCGAAAAAGAAGTCAGTTCGAAAACATAATACAGACTCGTTGATGAAGCTCTTATCAATTGCGTTTATCATTAATAGAGTTTACGATTACGTAAATACTAAGGGAAAACGGAAAATAAAAGGTATACTTTCGACAGACGATATTTCATCTTTATTGTTTGAGATGCAGGTTGTTACCCACTATTTAATGAATGGATATGAGGTTATATTTAATGATATTGAGGACATAAACGAGAATGGTTACTCATACGATTTACTTGTTCGTTCAGACCGGGAAGAGCTGGAAGTTGAATGCAAGAGGAAAGATATTAATTCAGGACGGAAAATAAAGTCGGATAGTTTTTCCCGCTTTGCTGATGCTATTTTGCGAGACCTACATGTATTCCCTGAGGATTGTTTTATCAGCGTTTCGATTGAAGGAGATTTTACAAGTAACGTCGATAAGATAAGGGATATTGCAGAATTAATCCGAGGCAAGGTTATTGACATGCAGAGTGAATTTACCCTCGAAGGGGGCATATCTGTAACGCTGAAGGCTCTCCCGCGTACAATTGAGGGAATCTCTGACGAAGAATTCAAGATCTTCATCCAGAATGAGCATCTGGAAGCAGCGTATTTGACTGCATCACGAGAGGGATCTAGGGCGGTTGTGCTCCAAGTTGAAAGTGAGACCGCTAACAGGAAATTGCAATCAATATATGATAGTCTTAAGACAGCTTCAAAGCAATTGACTGGAAAGAGACCAGCAATGATTGCCTGTTATATAGAGGGCGTTGTTGGAAATGATGAATGGTCCATCTTAAGAAATGAGAGTGGCCTAAGAAATATGACGTATAAATTTTTTGAAAGCAAGAATCGATCGCATATTAAGAAGGTCATATACTCTGGAGATCCTACAATTTTAGGTACGAGTGGCTTATCAACTCTCATTAGCCATTCTTTGGCATGGACCAATCGAAATTTCGATCGGTCTCTTTAGTCGAGGACAGCTCCTTTGAAAATGATCATCACCGCAATCCCGTATACTCTTTTCCCTCACCTTCCCCATAACTATTCGGCCCTGTCCACTACTTTCTCCCTGCTGATAGCCGGTCGCTGATGCCAATGGCCTTAGCAAAGCTAGTGCGGGAGCAAGTGCGTGTAGTACAGGAAATGAAAAAACGGTTTGATCCGGTTTGCGCATCAGGGTGGTAGATGAGCATCACGTCCTATCCGTAACGCCTTAACATACTTTGCAGATCTTTGTCATTGTTGATGACGACCCCTACGTATCGACGCAACCCTATATATTTTGATATTAGCTCGGGACAGTATTCCCATATTTCATGGCCATCAACTATCCTTTGTATCCTGCCATTTAGCACATCGACACCAGCCCAGTTCTTTAAGACTGATGGATTGAATACCAGCCAGGCAAAGAATGATTCCCAATATTTTCTTTCTGAATAGGAAAGGTCGTCCCAGACCCTATCTAGGTTATCGTGAGCTAGGGATACCATCTGCTCTTCAACTTGATCCGGAGTTTCTATTGACAACAGGTCCCGGATAGATTCTATTATCAACGATGGAAAAGGATCAGAAAAATTCCATAGATTCCCGAATTCATGGTACCAGGCATGATTTCTGAGTCTGTGCCCCGAACCTAGTGTTTTGTAGGGTAGGTCCTTTCGCTGATGGAGATCAAGGTATGGCAGTCCAAAAGCAATAAGATCTACCGTTGCGTGTAACCATCCACTTGGCATGTCTCTATCGCCTCAGTTTTCCTCTCAATATTTGATTAGATACGGCGTTTGGCCGACACCCTATATTTCTACGGGTATTTGCTCCAGCAGGGCTTGGCCGATGGGGATTTCTTTACTCTGCTGCCGGTAAGCCAAAACCATTTCAGATAGAGCATCTTGAAGCATGGCCCGGCATTCTTCCAAGGTTTGCCCTTCGGTGATGATTTCCGGCCACTCGACCAGTTGTCCCATGTAACCGGAATCGATTTTGGTGTATTTGGCCGTGAAGGTACTGATCATACTACTTGCTCCTTGGGTTCAAAATCATCTAGCCTGAAGGTAACTTGAAGCGCAGGAGAGAAACAACCTCCCCGTCCCACATCCCGCGCTGTCAGCACCAGGTTGGCCGCCCTATACCGCCCCCTCCAGCGTTTTAAAAAGGCCCTCCTCGGTGGTGAAGGTGGCCTCGGGGAAATCGGCCTCGGCCTGGTCACGGCCCCCCACGAAGATGATGGGCAGGTCGTGCCCCCACAGGGTGGACCGCAGCTGCCGGGCCGTTTTCAGGCCCCGGGCAGGCTTGCGGGTGAGGTAGATGACGACCTTGTCCGGCGGGCGGACCATGATGGACCCCACCGCCCGGTTACCGCTGTCGTGCTCGAATTCCACATGCCAGCCGTGGGACCGCAGGGTCAGGGTCAGTTCATCGGCCTCTGCCAGGTCCCAATGGATAAGGAAAAGACGGCCTTTCATGGAGGGTGCTCCTAAATATCCCCTGCCAATATGGGCAAGTCCACGGGGAATGGAAAGGGAAAAATCGGCGGCACCGACGGCCGGCGGCGAGCTAGATGAAGATATGCAGCTGCAGAAGGATATCGATGGTGGATGACTTTCCCGGAACGGTGGTCCTGTTAAACCGCATTTGGGGCTTGAGTTCCACGAAAGGGATGGGAAACCACTCGCCGCCCAGGGTGAGGCGGGTCAGGGAATTTTCCTGGAAGGCCATATCATCATCGTAGAAATCGTATTTGAGGAAGGCGTGCAGCCCCGGTCGACCCGTAGATCCACCTCAAGATAAGTGGCCAGCGAGGTGATCCCTGCCCCGGCCCACTCGGTGATCAGGTCCACTTCGGCCAGCACCGTCAGGCTGTTTCGGGTAGCCCCGCCAAACAGGCCCCCCAGGCGCAGGTCGCCGTCCTTGAGGTAGGCAGCCCCCGCCACGACGTTCAGGTTGGGTCCGCTGAGGAATTTGGTCAGCTCACCGCGCAGGGCGAGGGTCATCCCCTTGAACAACGGGTCGGCGGTCTTGCTCCCCGGCAGGAAGGGATTGGACAGGGAGGCGCTGAGGTGCAGGTCCCCCAAGTAGCTGCCCCCCTCTATGGCGCCGCCGCCATGCGTAAAGGGCCCAAAGGGGAATCCTTCCTTGCCCAGCCCGCCCTGGGTGATGCCGCCGGTGTTGCCGCCCCGGATAAAGCTGGTGTGGTCATCCAGCCGCAGGCCGTAGGCCGGCAGGAAACGTCCTACCCGCACATAACGCAACCCCTCCTTGGCCGTGAAACGCCCCCACCATTCGGTGGTCGTCTGCAGCAGGTAGTGGGCCGCGTATAAATCCAGGGCCGGCCCCAGCGTGACGTGGGCATAGGTGGTGAGCTGCATGGGGAACATCCCGCTGCTGGAAGGGGTCAGCGTGTCGGGCCGGATGTAGTTGAAGGCCTGTATCCGGCCATCCAATCCCCAGCGAAGGTTGGGGTTGAGGTCTGTGGAGAATCCCTTGGGCGCGGTTTGAACGGCCTTGGGACGGGGGAGTTCCCCGAGAATGATCTCTTCCAGGCCATAGCTGTTGCGCAGGCCGCCGCCTGAAGGAGTGACGTGGCAGAGATTGCACGAAGCCCCGGCTGCCATGGCCAGCTTCACGGTGGCGCCGGCGGGCGATGCCAGCAGCATGATCGCAACAAAAAATCCGAATACGCGCATAGGGTGTTTCATAGTCCTCAATTATTTAGGGCCCCTTGGTCAATCCAGGTTTCGATAAGGGTGATGGTGGCGTCCGAAAGGGCTGGCTTATTCTGGGGCATCTGTTGTCCCGGGGCCGTACCCTTTAGTTTTCTCACCAGCAGGCTGTTAGCCCCATCACCGGGAATCACGACATCGCCGCTCTTCCCGCCGGCCATGAGATTGGTGTATGAGTCCAGAACGAGGGAGGCCTTTTGAGTGCCTGCGTTATGGCAACCGGAGACGGCGCAATTGGCATCAAAGACCGGCTGGACCGTAGCGCCGTAATTGACCACCTCCGCCTGCCTGCCCGTAAGGGCCACATCTACGGGCGAGTCGGGAGTGTTGGTGGTCAGGGTCAGCGTCTCAACATAGTCCCCCAGTGCGGATGGGGCAAAGGTGATCACGAGGGACGTGTCTTGCCCACTGTCGATAGTCAGGGGATAACTGAACGTGGGGATGGCAAAGACCGAACCTGATACCGAAATATCGGCAATCTCCAAAGGTGAAGCCCCGGTGCTCGATATGACCAGGGTGCGAGAGGAAT
>CAZJBG010000147.1:2160-6595 GCA_964543925.1 uncultured bacterium | reverse complement strand
TGATTACCTTGAGAGCAGTGACCACTCGAATTTGGCAGATAATTACGACCATGTCTGTGCCCAGCTGTCGAAAATGATGTCATTGCCCGAAAAGTGGTGTAACACGGAAAGTGGAAAACCCTGACAATGACGCTCTACACTCTACGCTCCACGCTTCACGATGGTTTAGCAGTATGAGCAAACAACCCAACCTCATGAACAAGCTCACCTCCCTGGCCAAGCGGCGGGGCTTCATTTTCCAGAGCAGCGAGATTTACGGCGGACTGGCTTCGACCTGGGATTATGGCCACCTGGGGGTGGAACTCAAACGCAACGTCAAGAATAAGTGGTGGCGGGATGTGGTAACTGCCCGTGAGGATGTGGTGGGCATGGACGCGGCCATCCTCATGCATCCCAAGGTGTGGGAGGCCTCGGGGCATGTAAAGAACTTTGCGGATGACATGCAGATGTGCCGACATTGCCAGAAACTTGTCCGAAGCGATCATGTGTGGGGGATGATTGAGGACAGTGATTGGTACCGGTCGCTTTCCGACATGTATCTGAAGGGTGATGTTACGGGTGCCGATCTGAAAAAATGGGGTGAAACCAAAGCGAAAAAACTTGCGCCAAACCTGGCGATTGCCAGGAACCCCTCCGTGACCATATCCTGGCTGGCAGAACGCATGGAAGCAGCAAAAGACTCCCAAGTTATCCCCATGCGTGAACTGGTGCAGTATCTCGCTACGGAACAGCTGAAAGAAGATGGTTTGCAGACGCCATGTCCGCGTTGTGGTGGTGAGCTTACCGCACCAAGGCCATTCAACCTCATGTTCAAGACCCATATTGGTCCCACCGAAGACGAGGGCTCCATCGCCTACCTGCGGCCCGAGACGGCCCAGGGGATTTTCGTCAACTTCCTGAACGTTCAGGCGGCGGCCCGGGCCAAGCTGCCCTTCGGCATCGCCCAGTTGGGCAAGGCGTTCCGCAACGAAATTACCACCGGCAATTTTCTCTTCCGCACCCGGGAGTTCGAGCAGATGGAGCTGGAGTATTTCGTCCAGCCCGGCGAGACGGCCAAGTGGCTGGAGTATTGGTCCCAGGCCCGGCTGGCGTGGTATGCCGCCCTGGGCGTACGGCCTGAGAAGCTGCGCCTGCGGCCCCACGGTGAGGACGAGCTGGCCCACTACTCCACCGCCTGCTACGACGTGGAGTACGAGTTCCCCTTCGGTTGGGGCGAGTTGGAGGGCATCGCCGACCGGGGCACCTTCGACCTGGACCAGCATGCCGAGTTCAGCGGCAAGAAGCTCACCTGGTTCGATACCCAGTCGGGCGAGCACATCGTTCCCGCCGTGGTGGAGGCTTCCGCCGGGGTGGATCGCACCGTCCTCACCATCCTCACCGATGCCTACCACGAGGAGGAAGTTCCTTCGACAGGCTCAGGACAGGGCAAGGGCGAGACGCGGGTGGTACTGCGGCTGTCGCCGTCCCTGGCGCCCATCACCGTGGCGGTGTTTCCCCTGGTGAACAAGGACGGCATGCCGGAGCTGGCCAAGCAGCTGGTGGACGACCTGCGCGGGGACTTTTCCGCCTTCTACGATGCGGGAGGCTCCATCGGCCGCCGCTACCGCCGCCAGGACGAGGCGGGTACCCCTTTCGGGGTGACCGTGGACGGCCAGACCACCGAGGACCAGACGGTGACGGTGCGCGACCGGGACACCATGGCGCAGGAGCGGGTGAGTTTGGATAAGGTGAAGGGGTGGCTGAGGGAGAAGATGGGATCGTAGAGCGTAGGGCGTGGAGCGTGGAGCCGGAAAGTCTCGCGGAAGCGGGGCTTTTTTATTTGCTAATGATACCATATTGGTATAATATCTATACCATATGGACTTTGAGTTCGATCCCTGGAAAAGCGAACGGAACCGGGAGAAGCACGGGATCGACTTTGTGGAAGCGCAAGCATTGTGGGATGATCCCGACCTGCTGGAAATCCCGGCCCGCACCACCGATGAGCCGCGTTCGCTGGTGATCGGCAAAATAGGCCATCAGCACTGGTCGGGGATCATCACCTATCGCAGTGAGAGGATCAGGATCATTTCCGTACGGCGCTCACGACAGGAGGAGGTGGACCTTTATGAAAGCTGAAGAACTGGACAGGAGATTCGACGAAGGAGAGGACATTACCGCCCACCTGGATATGTCCAAAGCGCGCCGTCCTGGAGAGGAGATTAGACGGGTGAACGTGGACTTTCCCCTGTGGATGGTCCAGGCTATGGACAAGGAAGCCCGGCGTCTGGGGGTGCCCCGCCAGTCGATCATCAAGCTGTGGCTGGCTGAGCGGCTGGAAAAAGCACGGGTTTGAGATGGTCGTCCGGGACCGGGACTCCCTGGCCCAGGAGCAGAACTCTATCGAGCAGGCCTGCCCTGAGCCTGCCGAAGGGTGGAGGGTTGGCTGCGGGGGAAGATGGGCGGTTAGGTGATCCCGTCCACTCGGCCATGTGATCCATATCATAGCCCCCTTCAACTGTTCGGGCTATTGACCGATATAGGGGATTGTGAGTCCCATCCCCATCCAATTTGAACCGGGCCGGTCCCTTTTGGGAACTGCCGCGACGGGCATACCTGCTACGGCAGCATTAACCCATGTCCCTGAATCGGGAAATAATCCGGCGGTACGCCTGGGCCCGTCTACCCTCGCCTCGGCCCAGGTTTATACAGCCCAGAGATCACCCCAAAATATCTCCGCGGACGAGGCGGCCCTCTGGGACCTCTACTACCAGCAACAGGCGATGGTGGGCGACTTCTTCGCCTCTCTCGGGCAGCCGACGGCGCCGGCCGGTGACCTCCTGGACGGTTTCAGCGACCCGGCGGGAGATGCCCTGGACTACTTCCTCGGTTCCACCGGCTCCTCCGGCGGCGCGGGCGACGTGTTCAGTCTGGCCCTCACGGCCAACGGACTGGGGCGGGAAATCGCCCAACTTTCAGGCACGACGGCAGCCCAGGCCGAAGCGGCCTACCAGCAGGGGGATGAGCTGATCCGGCTGGTGGAAGATGCCAAACAGTCCAACCTTGATCTCATCCTATCACTGGGCGGAAGCGCCGGATCAGGGGCATTGACCATCTTTTAGCCCCAGCTCCAGCTGTAACCCCGTCTGCCGTGCCGGTTCGGCATGTGGCTTTGAACAGGATGCCCCGCGGAAGCGGGGCTTTTTATTGCCCCCAGGCCCCCTCAATCTCCAGTAGCCGCTGCTTGCGCCAGAGACCCCCGCCGTAGCCGGTCAGTTTGCCGTCGCTGCCGATGACCCGGTGACAGGGGATGAGGATGGCCAGCCGGTTAGCACCATTGGCCCGGGCCACCGCTCGCACGGCGTTGGGTTGGCCCAGCCTGGCGGCGATGGCGGCGTAGGAGGCCGTCTGGCCGACGGGGATGTTGCCCAGCTCGGCCCACACCCTTTCCTGGAAGGGCGTGCCCGGCGCCGTCAACGGCACTGAGAACGATTGCCGCTCCGCGTTGAAATATTCGCCCAGCTCGTGGGAGAGCAGCTCAAGGAGGCGATTTTTCCCTGGTAGGAGACGGGCCCCCATGCGAGACACCAGGGTCTTGAGCTGTTTCTCAAAGGCCCTGCGATCGGCAAACTCGAGGAAGCACACCGCCTCCTCGGTGGCCCCGGCAACCATGGGGCCCAGGGGGGTTGACAAGCGGGTGAGGAGCACCACCCGGGTGTCGCGGCCCTGCCCGGGCGTGATGTCCATGAGGCCCCGGACGGCAGCGTTGAATCCGCTGAGGGACTCATAGCCCTGATCATAGGCGGCATGGAGCACGGGCAGTCCCTGACGAATCTGGCCCAGGGCCTGACCGAGACGCCGGGCCCGGCTGTAGGCCTGAAAAGTCATGCCGTGGTGACGCTGGAACCACCGGCGAACCCTTTCAGGCTGGTAACCCTGCTCCCGTAAATCCGTATCGCGCCAGCGCCGGGACGGATCTGCTTCCACAGCCGCCATGATACCGTGCAACCATGGTGGAACGGCACCCGGCGTTTCGAGGGGACGACATAGCAGGCAGGGACGATAACCGGCCACCAGGGCCTCCTGAGCGGTGGCATAAAAAACGACGTTTTCGGGGCGGGGCTTCCGGGCCCGGCAAGTTGGACGGCAGAAAACGCCCGTGGTTCGTACACCGGTGAAAAACACACCTTCGTACGTGCTGTCACGTGACAGGAAAGCCTTGCGCATGATCTCTGTTGAGGGTGTAGGCATCGTTTTCATGGAGCGAACATAATCAAATCGTCGAAGGGGTGACTACCGATATTCCGACAAGTAATTTTGCCCCAGGCGGTGGTACCCTGTCCGGGGCACCGGGCACGGAGCTCAGTCGCCAGCCTGTTACGATAAACCGCCGCCGCTTCCGGCTACGCTTCCGCCATGATGGCGTCGAATTCCTCTATCGTCACCGCCGGGGAGG
>CAZJBG010000147.1:0-2150 GCA_964543925.1 uncultured bacterium | reverse complement strand
CCCCAGCAGTTTGCTCAAGGTAACGGACGTTTGGATGGCCTGATTGACATCGGTGAAATCGACAATAAAAATCAGGTCGTGTTCGCCCAGCAACGCATACATGGAAGTAACCTTCCCACCCAACTCGTGGACGAGTGTCACCACATCCATGGTCCGGTCGGCGCTGATCTTTTTCAGAGACTCGGATGTATAGTTTCCGAACATAAAACAGGTGATCATACTTCGCTCTCCTTTCAGGGTGATTGCCACCCTGTTAGCCTATGATTCCGATGAATCATTCTACATGTCCCGGCTGCCGACCCCCTTCCAACCGAAAACGGCTCGGCTAATGGGCGGGCCGGGCTCAATACTTGACGGCATAGTACAGAACATAGAACCAGGAGAATACCCCATGCACGATGGCCCATAGGATCGACTGATTGATCGACCAGGATATGGCGATAGCCAGGGCGGTACCGAAGGAGATGCCCTGCTGGACAACCTGTCGCCGGATGTAGAAATCGGATCGCATATGAATTCTCCTGTCGTTAGGCGTTGGTCGCGGGGATGTCCGTCTTTGGCGGCATCCACCAGGCCACCCAGGCGGCCAGTCCCAGGCCCTGGGCGATGATTTCCGGCTGAACCGCCAGGTGCGCATAGGCCGTGAACTCGGGGCGCATATAGATCATGCCATCGATGGTGCCCGGTGCGGCAACGGCACTGGACCAGAAGGCGAATACCAGATAAATACCGGCCAATGACAGGAACCGTTTCCTGAAGGTCCAGTTGTTCAGCGCATCAAAAAAGGGATAGAGGGCCGCCGCCATGATCACGCCGCGCAGGATCTGGCCGGGGATAAACCAGGCCATGGCGTGCCGCCAGAGGTCTGGCTCGGCCTCGGTGCGCATAAAGACGGCGAAGAGGGGATCGGGACCGACGTAGAACTGTTTCGTGAGGAATGGGTAGGCCACGGCCCCGGCGATGAAGTAGGTGACCAGGTGGGCTACGCTGACTTTACCGGCAAAGGTGAAAAAGCGCTTCATATTCATGGCGATCTCCTTAGTGCAGGTGAAGGATAAACATTTTTATAGTGGTCATGTAATCATGTAAGTCCGCCAGTCATCACTCAACTGTTGGAGCATTTTCCGCTCCTTCACCTTGGCCGCAGCGATCAGGAAACCGGTAGGCCGCCCTAAAAGTTATCCGTGGACTCGAAAAGCCCCACTTTCAGATTGGAGGCGGTGTAGACCTGGCGGCCGTCGACGGACACCGTGCCATCGGAAACAATCAGGATCAGTTTCCGGACCATGATGCGCTTGATATCGAGGTGGTAGCTGACCTTCTTGGAGGTGGGCAGGATCTGTCCCGTAAACTTGACCTCGTTGACCCCCAGGGCTCTGCCTTTACCCTGATAACCGCTCCATGCCAGAAAGAAGCCGGTGAGTTGCCACAGAGCGTCGAGGCCGAGGCAGCCGGGCATGACGGGATCACCGGGAAAATGGCAGTCAAAGAACCACAGGTCCGGTTGAATGTCGAGTTCAGCGAAGATTTCCCCCTTGTTATAGGCCCCGCCCGCAGCTGTGATTGATGAAATACGATCCAGCATGAGCATGTTGGGAGTGGGCAGCCGGGCCGTATCCGCGCTGAATAGCTCGCCCAGGCCACATTTCAGAATTTCGTCATGAGTATATGAAGGTTGATTGGTCATGGTGCCTTAGTGGTTTGATATCGTATGGACCAAATGATTGTTGCCCCTCGGGCCGGCGCTAGGACCCGGATCCTTCAGGAACTGTCGCCGGCTCCCCGGGAGGGGGATTCGCGTTTCCCATATCGACGATGGCCTTCCACGAACCGTCCGCCTCCTTTCGCCATACGGTCAGATATTTGCCGTATCCTGTCCGCCGGTCGCCATCAGGGTTCTCAGTGTGGATTTCGTACCTGCCCCAGGTGTAGCCCAGATCACCCGACCGGGACACCACCGCCTCTTCCGGCTCCCACTCTAAGACAAATGCAGGGCCTTCGGACATATTGTCGCGAATCGCGTCCCGGCCGCGCAGGGGGGAGCCGCCGGCGGGGAGCTCCAGGGCATCATCGGCCAGGTACTGATGGAAGGCCTTGGGGGCGCCGATCCTCAGCGATGCGTTGGAGAATTCCCGGTCGATGTCCATGAG
>CAZJBG010000146.1:0-6783 GCA_964543925.1 uncultured bacterium | reverse complement strand
TGCACGGCGCTGAACAGCAGGTTACGCAGCTCGTCGCCGTCCTTGGGGGCGCACACCACCATCCGTGGGATGGAGCGCAGGAGCACCAGATCGAATAACCCATGATGGGTGGGGCCATCGGGACCCACCAGTCCCGCCCGGTCCAGGCAGAAAATCACCGGGAGGTTCTGCAGGGCAATATCGTGCATGATCTGGTCGAAGGAGCGTTGGAAGAAGGTGGAGTAGAGCGCCACGATAGGACGCAGGCCCTGGGTGGCCAACCCGCCGGCAAAGGTTACGGCATGCTCCTCGGCAATGCCGACATCAAAATAGCGGCGGGGATATGCTCGGGCGAAGGGGCCGAGGCCCGTGCCCACTTCCATGGCTGCGGTGATGCCGCAGATACGGTCATCCTCCCCGGCCAATTCCAGCGCCGCTTGCCCAAATATCTGGCTGTAATCCGGAGCCAACTTGCTATCCGATTTGCCCGTCTTGCGACCCGGCAAGCTGTAATACTGTTGGGAATCGTTCTCCGCTTCCTCCACCCCGTGACCCTTCTGGGTCAACACGTGCACCAGCGTGGGGTAGGGCAACGCCTTGACGCTCTCAAAGACTTTGAGCATGGAATCGTAGTCGTGACCGTTGATAGGCCCGAAATAGCGCAGACCCAACTCCTCAAAAAGGAGGCCGGGAGAGATGAACGCTTTGAGCCCCTCTTCGAGGCGATGGAGAAAACTGCGGACCGCCTTGGTGCCCAGCGGGAGCAGGCCCGCGGCCTTCCACACATCGTCCCGGATGCGGTTATAGAGCGGATTGGTCACAATCCGCGTTAAGTATCTGGACAGTGAGCCCACGGAGGGCGAGATCGACATGCGGTTGTCGTTGAGGACCACCGTCATTTTCATCTCCTTGAAGCCCAGGTTATTCAACCCTTCGTAAGCCAGTCCACCGGTGAGGGCCCCATCGCCGATGATGGCCACCACGTGCCTATCCTCATTCTTGAGGTGATGGGCCTCGGCCATGCCCAGACCGGCCGATATGGACGTGCTGGCGTGTCCCGCGCCGAAGACATCGTGCTCGCTCTCCGACCGGCGCAGGAAGCCGCTGATGCCGTCTTTGGTGCGCAGGGTCTTGAACCTGTCCCGGCGACCGGTGAGAATTTTGTGGGCGTAGGCCTGATGGCCCACGTCCCAGACGAGCTGGTCCCTGGGGGAGTCGAAAATGTAGTGCAGGGCGATGGTCAGGTCCACCACGCCCAGAGGGGAGCTGTAATGCCCCCCGCTCTCACCAACTACCGTTTTGATCAGCTCGGCCACTTCACCGGCCAGTTGGGGCAACTGCTCCTTAGGCACTTTCTTCAGGTCATCGGGGCCGTCAATGGTGGAGAGCAGTGGATAGGGCTGGCTCATGGGGTGATGGCCCCCAGAAACAGTTCGTGGATGCGGTGGTCACCGGTGAGTTCCGGGTGAAAGGTCACGCCCACATGGCGACCCTGGCGCACCAGCACCGGTTCATCATCGATACGTGCCAGCACTTCCACTCCGGGACCAACCTCCTGGACTCGTGGCGCCCGAATAAAGACGGCGGGAAACGCATCCGCCCGGCCATTGAACTGCACCTGCAGAGCGGTGCTGAAGGAATGGACCTGTCGCCCCCAGCTGTTGCGGGTCACCGTCACATCCAGCAGGCCAAGACTGTGCACCCGCTTATCACCCGGGTCCCGGCACATCAGGATGAGCCCGGCGCAGGTACCCATCACCGGCCGTTCCCGGGCAAACTCAACAACGGCCTCCCGCAGGCCGCTGGAATCGAGTTGTTTGCTGATGGTGGCGGATTCACCACCGGGGATCACCAGGGCACTGAGGTTGTTCAGCTGGTCCGGGTAGCGCACGGGTTGAACCTGGCAACCCAGAGAACCCAGCACCTCCTGGTGCCGGGCAAAATCACCCTGGAGGGCCAGGACACCTACTCCGGCTACCAACCGCGCTCCTGGAGACGTTCTTCGGGTGGAATGTCGGCCATGTCCAGACCCGCCATGGCGTCCTTCAGTCCGGCTGACGCCCGGGCCAACTTGTCCGGGTCGTTGTAGTAGGTGGTGGCTTCCACCACTGCCCGAGCCCGGGCGGGCGGGTCTTCCGATTTGAATATTCCCGACCCGACAAATACCGATTCGGCTCCCAATTGCATCATGAGGGCGGCGTCGGCCGGTGTGGCGATACCCCCGGCGCTGAAGTTGGGCACGGGCAGCTTGCCGATCTTGGCCACCTGCTCCACCAGAGCAAAAGGAGCCCCCATCCCTTTGGCCTCGGCCATGAGCTGGGACGGCTCCAGGACGGTGAGCCGCCGAATGGCCGACCGCAGACTGCGCATATGCCGCACCGCTTCCACAATGTTTCCCGAGCCGGCCTCTCCCTTCGTACGGATAAGGGCCGCCCCTTCACCGATGCGCCGCAAGGCTTCCCCCAAATCCCGGGCACCGCAGACGAACGGTACCTTAAAATCGTGCTTGAAAATATGGTTTTCCTCGTCGGCCGGCGTCAGCACTTCGCTCTCATCGATAAAATCGACCTCGAGCGACGCCAGAATCTGGGCCTCCACAAAATGACCGATGCGGCACTTGGCCATGACCGGGATTTCCACCGTCGCCTGGATCGCCTGAATCATGTCGGGGTTGGACATGCGGGCCACCCCCCCGTCCTCCCGAATGTCGGCGGGAATGCGTTCCAGGGCCATGACGGCCACGGCACCGGCGTCCTCGGCTATTTTGGCCTGCTCAGCAGTGGTGACGTCCATGATCACGCCCCCTTTGAGCATCTCGGCCAGGCCGATCTTAACTTCTAATGATCCTGTTTCCATGGCTCTATCCACTTATTAAAAAATATCGTTCTCTCCACCCACTGCAAATCTACAAAGGACATGCATATCTTGATAGTCATTCTTTAGACGCTCCCGCCCGCCTCACCCGGCGAGCCGTTGGTCAAAGGGGAACTCTCCGCAAACGGCCAGGCCGAAGCCGGGCGACAGTTCAAACTACCGCGGAAGCCCCGGATGGGGCCAGGGCCGCGATCCTGTCCCGGACCTCATCGATGAGGTAGTCGGGGGTCGAAGCGCCGGCCGAAATGCCGATCTTTTGCGCTCCTTCAAACCACTCCTCCTGAATATCGGCGCTGCAGGTGACCTGATAGGAACGAGGACTCCTCTCCAGGGCCAGCTGAGTCAACCGCTTGGAGTTGGCCGAAGTGAACGAACCGATAATAATCATCACATCCATTTCGGCCGCCAATGTCTTAATCTGTTCATGATTGCGTTTGGTGGGGAAGCAGATGGTATTCACAAAATGCAGATCAAAAACCTTGGTCATGAGGATATTGATAATGTCCTGGACGTTCTCGATCATCTGGGTCGATTGGCTCACGACGGCCGCCCGTTTCATCTTGCGCAGCGCCCGGGCTTCCTCGGGGCTGGCCACGATGATGGCGGTCGGCACCTGGCTGGCAATCCCGCTGACCTCGTCATGCCCGTGGTCGCCGATGATAATCACCTGCCGGCCATCGGCCGATATCCTGCGCACTTCTTCGTGGATCTCACGCACCAGGGGACAGGTGGCATCGATGATCTTGATATTTTTTTCCCGGGCCTGCTCCCACACTTCTTCAGTCGTGCCGTGGGCCCGAAACAGTACCGGCGCACCATCGGGAACCTCATCCAGGGACTTCACCACCTTCGCACCGGCTTCGGCTAAATCCTGGACCACCTGCTCGTTATGGACGATATCGCCCAGCATATACACCGATCCATAGGTCCTGGCGGCCTCATAGGCCATGTTGACGGCGTCCCGCACGCCAAAGCAGTAGCCGGCATCCTTTGCAACGGCAAGTTCGATCACATCAACCCCAGGTTCATCATACCCTGGCCGGCGAAATGCCCAGCTGTTTCTGGTATTTCCCCTGCCGGTCCTTATAGGAGGTGGCACAAAGCCCGCTGCCCTCAAAAAAGATAACCTGGCAGAGCCCCTCGAAGGAATAGATCTTGGCCGGCAGCGGGGTCGTGTTCGAAATCTCCAGGGTGACGTGCCCCTCCCACTCCGGCTCGAAAGGGGTCACATTCACGATGATGCCGCAGCGGGCGTAGGTGGACTTGCCCACACACAGGGTCATGACCTCCCGGGGGATACGGAAGTACTCCACACTGCGGGCCAGGGCAAAACTGTTGGGCGGAATAATGCACACGGGTCCCTTGAAATCGATGAAAGAGTTGGTGTCGAAATTCTTGGGGTCCACAATACTGTTATTGACGTTGGTGAAAATCTTGTACTCATCGGACACACGCAGGTCGTAGCCATAGGATGAAATGCCGTAGGAAATCACCCCGTCGTTGACTTGCCCCGGCTCAAACGGCTCGATCATGCCATGCTCGGTGGCCATGGTTTCAATCCAGGTGTCAGGTTTAACTCCCATATGATCCATCCCTATCATCGGCGTGCATGGCATCGACCTTGGCTTGCAGCAAAGGCAGCAGCATACCCAAAACATCCTGCCACGGCTGGTTGATCTGAGCGCCCGAAGCGAAAGCGTGCCCGCCGCCGCCCAACTTGTTGGCCACATCGTTGATCGCCAGGACCCCCTTGCTTCGCAGGCTTACCTTGGTCATTCCCGGCTCCACCTCGGTCAACAGGGCCGACACCTCCACATCCTTGATGGTGCGGATAAACTCGGAAAAACCCTCCACATCCTCCAGGGTAGCCTTGGCCTGTATCATGCGGTCTTGAGTCAATACGCACCAACCGATATGCTGGTCCTCGGAATATTCGATGTGGTCGATCAGAACCCCCAGGAGCCGGACCTGGGAATGGGTTCGCTGCTCGTAGACCCGCTTGTGAACGAAATAGGGTTTGACACCTACTTTGAGCAGATCAATGGCCATCTGATGGGCCCGCTCATCGGTATTGTCATATTTGAACGAGCCCGTATCCGTCACCAGCGCCGTGTAAAGGGCCAGGGCCATGGGTAGGGTCACAGGCTCGGAACAATAGGTCTTGAAATATTGCCACAATAAAGTTCCCGTGGAGGGGGCGGAATAGTCCAGGACCAGGTGTGTGTAGGGCGATTTACCCCCCGTGGATTCATAACCGAGTTGGGGATGGTGGTCAATGGAGGCCAGCATCACCTGGTGACCGACCAGGTCCTGCCCCACCTCCCGTAACCGGCGAAAGTCGCCCAGGTCAAAGACCACGGCCAGATCGCAGCCGGCCACCCAGGCCTGGTCGCGCTCCTTATCGTACAGCTCCAGCCAACCGTTGGGATCGAGAAAATGGTACAGGGCGGGGGCAGCGGTGCAGTTGAGAATCCGGCAATCCTTGCCCTGGGCCTTGAGGTGTTCGCACAGGGCCAGCTCTGACCCCAGGCCATCACCATCGGGGTTCTCGTGGGTCGACAGGAGAATCCGGTTGGCGCCCACCAGCGCCTGGTGAAACCCCTGCCAGGCGGCCTCCAGGTCCGGGGCGGCGGGTGCCAGCTGAGCGGCTGTCTCCACCGTCATGCTATCGGGATCGCTCGTCACGATAGCCTCTGATCCGCCAAGCAGCCTATCCGGGAGTTCCCCGGGACCGATCGTGGACCTTGGTCTGCATAAATTTTAGGAATCATTACTGAGTGCTGAGTTTACCAGGCTGCAATTTAAGTTCGGATCGGGAGGGTTACCAAGCAAGACCGCTATCGGGTGATGGCCATCACGAACCACACCTGGCGCGCGACATATGCAGCGGTAGGACCGGGGAAGGCGGGCTCAGTAGTCGATGCCGGGTTGGGCCTTGATCCCTTGCTGGTAGGGGTGTTTGATTGCCTTCATCTCCGTCACCAGATCGGCCGCCTCGATCAGGAAGTCGGGAGCTCCCCGGCCGGTGATGATGAGGTGGACCCGTCTGGGACGGGCAGCGATGACCCGTTGAACGGCCGCTGCATCGATGAGGCCGGTGTCGAACGCCACGCTCAGCTCATCGGCAATCACCAGCTCGTAGGCGCCACTTTCCAGCTTGGCTACCAGCAGGTCGACTGCCTCCGCAGCAGCCTGGCTGTGGACCTCCTCCGGCTGGTCATCGTCCATGATCTTGTAGAATCCGGCCCCCATGCGGTGGAGCTCAAACCGATCCCCCAGTGCGGCGATACTCTTCATTTCGCCGGACTTCCAGGTCCCCTTGATGAACTGCACCATGCATATGTTCCAGCCATACCCCAGGGCTCTAAAGGCGGTCCCCAGGGCGGCGGTGGTCTTGCCCTTGCCCTCCCCCGTATAGACGAGGAGCAAGCCTTTGCGCGTTGGGTTGGTCATCGTAAGATTTTACCACAGAGAACGCAGAGAAGATTTCCCATCAAGTGAACGGCAATCGCTGCCCCGATGATCTCTTCAGTTATCTTATTACCATCGAATCCCTTCTCCGTGCTCTCTGTGCGCTCTGTGGTTAACAAAATCCCTCTCTGTGCTCACTGTGGTTTTAAAACAGGCTCCCGGCGGCCGCGATGCTGCTCTTCACCAGGCTCATGGGAAACACCCCCAGCCCCAGGACCACCAACACCACCAGCAGCAGGATCGGGATGATGACGGCAGGCACCGCCACCGCTGATTCGTCGGCTGGCTCCCGCATATACATGGCCACCACGGGACGCAGATAGTAGTAGACCGAAATCAGGCTGTTGACCACCGCGATGATCACCAGCCAGACGTAGCCCTCGTCGACGGCGGCGTTGAAGATGAAAAACTTGCCAAGGAACCCGGCCGTGGGGGGAAATCCCGCCAGGGACAACATGG
>CAZJBG010000145.1:2264-6950 GCA_964543925.1 uncultured bacterium | reverse complement strand
ATGCGAACCGGCTGTCTATGGTAATGGTGGTGCCCTTGGGACTGCTGGTCACCCGGGCATAATCGGCATCCATCTTTTCTTTGGCCTCCTCGACCTCTCTTTTGATCTGGCTCTGGGTTTTGATTTTCACCGCTTTCCGCTGGCCACTGGCCGTGAGGTTCCCTTCCATGGCGGCAGCCAGATCCGCAATCTTTACCGGATCCAGCGTCGACATGGAGAACAAAAGGACGAAAAAAGTCATCAGGAGGGTCATCATGTCAGCAAAGGTGGCAAACCAATCCGGCAAGCCTTCGTCTCCAGTCGGTTTTTTTGGCATGGCTATTTTCCTATACGCCGCCTATTTCCATATGCTTCCATTCCCGGGGTGGAATGAAGGAATTGATCTTCTCACGAACGATGAGGGGATGTTTTTTCATGGCCAGGAGGCAAACGCCCTCGGTAACCATATTTTGAATCGTGCTCTTGTTGCTGATCTGACTGGTCAGCTTTTCAGCCATGGGCAGAAAGAACAGGTTGGCCAGCAAGGCGCCATAAAAGGTCGTGATCAGGGCCGTGGACATACCCGCGCCCACCTGCGCCGCCATATCCTCCCCGCCGGCACCGCCCATACCTTTTAACATGTAGACCAGTCCAATGAGCGTACCGATCATCCCGAAAGCCGGGGAAAAGCGACCCATGGCTTTGAAGAGGCTCGCCTCTGTTCGTTCCCGCTCCTCCCGGTATTCGACCCGCGTGCCCAAAATATCCCGGATCTCCTCGACGGCATACCCATCCACGACCATCTGGATACCATCACGCAGGAAATAATTTCTGGTTCTACCCATGGCGTTTTCCAACTCCTTGGGACCCTTGCGGGCGATGGAGGCCATATCGACAATTTCATCAACCAGGGGCCCCATTTGGATGGCCCCACCCTTGAACACCGCCCGAAGAATAGTCATAATGCGCAGGACCTCTTTGACCGGAAACGAAATGGCCGTGGCCGCCAGCGTTCCCCCCATGACGATCATGAAGGAAATAAGCTCCACGAAAATAAGAGGATTGGTGCCCTGCTGCATCCCTTGAAGCCAAATAGCGCCACCCACCAGGCCGGCACCGAGCAATACACCAAAAAATGTTGCAAAATCCATAAAACCCCGTTATTCTTGAATAAAGGAAGCAGTTTTAAGACGATTTTCCTTCAACGCTCGCAAGGCATTACGGATATCATCATACTCCGGATCAAGCTTTAATGCCATATTCCAGTTGATTGTAGCCCGCTGTGTATCACCTAATTTATAATATATCGCACCTCGGCGCGCATATGCAATGGCTAGATCGGGATTGAGTTGGATAGCCATTTCCACCTCCTGGAGCGCGTCGCGATAGCTCTCTTTATAGTAGTGCTGCAGCGAGGCTGACAGGTGCCGCATGGTAACATTCATATTGGATTTCATCATCTCGATGCGCAGCTGCATATTGCGGACCGAATCGTTCAGCACAATCCCCGACTGATTGCGCAGGGCCAGCTGCCCGTGGAGATTGTCGATCTCAAAGTCGGCAATCCGTAGCGAATCGCGCAAGCCCGCCAGCACGAAATCCGCGTCTTTGAGGGTTGAATCGAGTTGTGCGGCCAGGAGAGCCTCCTCGAATTCCGTCGGTGGCGCCGGCCGGGGACCCAGAGCCTCCAGAGCGCGGGGCGCCTCCCCCTCCACAATCCGGGGGATATTGAGATTCAGCGCCACAACCACCGCCGGCGCGTCAGGCGTTAACGGCGACTTGTCGCTTTGAATGCCGAATTGACCCAGGTTATCTACATTGATCACGCCGATCTGTAAACGGTAATCGGTGGTGATGGGAATGCCCAGGCCGAAATTGATGCCGGCACCGTCCCACTCAGCCAGGATATCCAATCCGCCGCGCTCGGCAAAAATGGGCGTCTTCAATCGAAATCCGGTGAATACGCCTACCTTGATCTGGGAGGTCGTATCGGGGATCTGGGCGGCGGTATCGACCGGCTGGCTCCCGGCTAAGGTCCCGGTCCCAAATCCCATGTAGGTACTTAACAGGTAGCTGCCCACCACCTGATCGCTGGAGATGACCCCCAGGTAAGAGATCAGATCGGGATCGATGCTGAAACCCCCATCGGACTGGGTGAGGACCACATCCTGTATCCCCAGGGAGAAACTGACATTCCCATAGGTCCACAATCGCTGCTGCAGGTGAAAACCGATTTCCAGGGGGGGCTTGAAGGTGGAGGAATCCAGGTCCGCCGAAGGGTCGGCTACGGAGACTGATGACAAGCCAAGCCGCAAATTCCGCGTTAATTCGGAGTCAAAATAGACGCCCGTGGCACTGTTGTAAGGGGAGATATTGACCACTTCGGAAACGAATCCGGCCGTGAACAGATAGGGAGAGCGGACGGTGGCGCTCATGGGGATCCGCATCATCCCCCCCGGCCGGGTGAAGGAAAGCCGGGTGATCCCCTGGGCCGGTTCCGACGCCGGCAGAGCCAGCAGGACCACGAGAATCACGGATTGAAGAGTTGACAGCCGGGGCATCTTTTGTCGATCAGTCGTTCAATTCTTTAACGGTTAGCTCGGCCAGACGATGGTATTCGCTGGCTGGATACTGCTGAATAATGGTTTCAAATTGGGTGAGGGCCGCGTGTGTCTTGCCCTGCTTCAACAAGATGAGACCTCGCAGGATAATCGCATCGTCCTGAAGCTCGTGATCGGTGGCAACGGTTTGATCCAAACTGGCGAGGGCTTCGTCGAACTGCCCGGTGCGAAAGTAGGCATCGGCGCACCAGTAGGCCAACTGGACGCCCTCATCGTCCGTGATGGCGGCCTTATCCACTTGGCGGCACAAGGCGAGGACCTGGTCATAATGCCCGGCGCGATAGGCCTGAAAGACGTGGTGATAGCTGGGCTGATCAGGGATGGGTACGGCATGGGCCGCCTCCACCGTGAGGTTAGGTCCGGCGAAGGGAACATCCTTGGGCGGTTTTACCTCGGCCGATTGCCGCTGGGTCTGTATCTTCCTGATCAACATCCTCAGCCGCTCGTTCTCCAGCCGGACGGCCTCCATGTTCTGGTCCAGGGAATTTTCCAGGTTATTGATCTTCTGGCCTAAATCCTCCAGCAGGTAGCGGAGCTCTTTCGTGGATTCCACATAGGCGGCCCCGGCGGGTCCCTTCCCGACCATCAGGCCGATGTCGCTCGGAGGTTGGTCCGCGCCCTGTCCCAAAGAGTCCGGGCCGCCCGGTTCGATGACGATGCCCAGGTCCAAAAGGTATAGGTCATCCTCCGGCCGGTCCTGTGCCGCCAGCGGGGTCCCGCCACAAGGGCACCAGACCAACCATGCCACACCGGCGGTGACGAGCGCCCTCAACACCTTGTGCCCTGAACGAGAGTATCCCATGGGTCGGCTCAGTACTCCTCCCAATCGATGGTGTAGGAGTAACCGATGAAGGTACCGAACGACTTGGGAACATACAGCTCAATGGTCCCCGAGGCTCCGGGCAATACCGAAGATTCTGAGTTGATACCCGACTCGAAGGTATGAAAGGAACCTTTGACGAAGGAAGTGAGGGTCTTGGTATTGCCGCTCCAGTCCTTACGGAATACAAAATTCACCTTCACAAAATCAGCGCGACGTCCACCGATATTTTTAACATCACCGGCGAGCTTTAGGTTGCCCGACCGGTCTTTGGATTCGGTGATCGCACCCAACAGGACCACATTCGCAGCGAAAGACGATTTGGCTATTCCCCGGGCCGGCCCAGGTGGCTGCCCGGTAACCAATGCGGGCTGCATCACGCGGTTGGCCGGGGCCGGGGGGCGCGTCCCCCGGCGTGCGGTGGATTCCAGCGCCGCGCCGTCACTGAGTGGGGCTTCGGCGACATTTTCCACGATGCGTACCACCGTTGGGCGTTCGATAATCAGGTAGCCGATCAGGGTTTCGACCTTGAGAATCTTTTCATCCTGATAGACAATTTTTCCGAAAATGGTACTGCCGTTGTCCAGGATGATCTCTTTATTGTAGATCATCAGGGGATTGGACCACATCGTGCTGCGGCCCTGAAGGCTTCTGAGCTCCCCGGCCAGGTGTTGCAGCTCGGCGCCCATTTTCTTGATTTCAAAATTGAGATCGTTGAGGACGTAGGTTTCACTCGAGCCGGGTACTACAGCTGCGGCCCCTTCACCGGGCACCGCCGGGGAACCGGCTCCTGCTGCCGCTTCAGACCCTGCCGCCGCGGCCTCCTCGGCCGGGGGCGGGGCCGGTTCTTCAGCGGCCTGTTTTTCGCCTCTGCGAAATATGGAGCACCCGTTGAAAACGAGTAACGCTACCAGTACGATCAATGATTTGGGGAGTAATTTTTTCATAGCTGGGCCCAGAAAGTGATTTCCGAATGCAGTTTGGGAATCATAGCCTACTCAACAGTTTGAAAAATGTAGGTTCCACTGCGCAAAATGTCAAGCCTTTTCAGCAGATTCACCACTTTCCTTGAAGTAATACTTTCAGCCGCATTTTTCCTTTATTCAACGTCCAAAAAGCCGCCCGGCGTCTTCAGGTTGGGGCAATAAATAACCGCACCCGATTGCCGGCATTATACATCCTGTCCCGGCTGTGTCAAGTTGCGCACAATTCATGCCAAGTCAGCCCAATCGCCCCCTCCGTGAGGGGATTCCTACCGGAAGCAGT
>CAZJBG010000145.1:0-2254 GCA_964543925.1 uncultured bacterium | reverse complement strand
AGTAGTGCTGCAAGGTAAACAAAATGGCGCGGTTGAGGTAACATTTTCCTCGACCGAGGAACCGCTGCCTCTTGCGCCGTCAAATCCCACCATTTGCCGGGAACAGCGACCGATGGGCCCGTCAGTCCAGGTGGGGGGCCACAAACGACAGGATCCGCCGGGCTATGGACGATTTGGTATCCTGAGGGAATTCCACCTCTTCCCCCGAGGCAGACAACAGCCACACATGGTTGGTGTCCGCATCAAATCCTGCGCCGGGCTCATCATAGGCGTTGACGGCGATAAACTCCGCCCCCTTAGCCTTTTGCTTTTCCCGGGCAATTTTCAAGTCGCTATCTGCTTGCAGGCTGAAGGCCACGACCGTTCCCTTGAACTTTTTACGAACGGTTTTCAACAAGTCAGGCACCGGTTCAAGTTCAACGACTGTCGGCCCCTTCGCCCGCGAAATTTTCTTGCTCGCAGGGGCCGTTACCCGAAAGTCAGCTACCGCCGCCGCCATCAGGAGCAGGTCCTGTCCCTTGATCTTACGCTCCAGGGCCGCCAGCAATTCAGCTGCCGTCTCGATGTTTATCACGTCGCACCCGGGGACCGGCTCCAGCCCCACGGGACCACTGATCAGGGTAACCTCCGCCCCAAAGTCCCGGGCCGCCGCCGCCAGGGCATAACCCATCTTGCCGCTGCTCCGGTTGGACAGATACCGCACCGGATCGAGGGGCTCCCGAGTAGGACCCGCCGTTACCAGGACCCGTTTTCCCCGGTAAAGTTGACTCAGTTCCAGCATTCCCCGGATTTCACCCGTGATCGCCGCCGTCTCCGGGAAGCGCCCCACCCCCTCATGGAGTGTAGCCAGCGTCCCGCTGTCGGGATCGAGAATCTTTCTGCCCCAGCCCCGCAGCCGGGTGACGGCGTCCTGGGTGGCCGGGTTACGCCACATACGAAAGTTCATGGCCGGGACGAACAACACCGGGCACTCAACGATATTCAGCAGGGTGGATATCAGGTCGTCGGCAATGGCGTGGGCCGCTTTTCCCAGCATATCGGCCGTGGCCGGGGCGATGACCACCAGGTCGAACATTTCGGCGACATCGACATGGGGTACCCCCGCCGAGGGGTCAGCGGGAAACTGTTCTAACAGTACCGGATGGGTGGTGAAAGCGGCAAAGGTTGCCGGTCCCACAAACTCCGTAGCGGCCCGGGTCATGGCGACGGTCACGTCGACCCCTTCCTTGCGCAGGGCGCGGACCAGTTCACAGGCCTTAAAGGCGGCGATGGACCCGCACACCCCCACCAGGATGCGTTTGTCTTTCAGGCTGGCCGTCATACCGCTACCCCCTCTTTGGGTTCTTTGGGCGCCAGGACCAGGTCGAAGCTGTGCCGGCAGGGATGGCCCTCCAGATGCCACACCATCGAGCGGCCGGGCTGCCGTCCGTGCACCAACAGTTTGTGACTGCAGCGGGTCCCGTAGCCCTCGCCGTGCTTGCAAACTGTGGGGTGTTGCTGAAGATAGCCCACCTCTGAGCTGAGCCAAGCCTCGTTGGATTGACGGCTCACCGGCTGGGAAACATCGTCGAATGGGTCGTTCCCCACGGTGTACACGCCGGGAGCCAGCTCGAACGGCCTGAGCGCGGCCTTTTGCCAGGTAAACAGGTATGCCTTGACGGGATCGGCCACCAGCAGGTTAAAGTCGTTGTAGTCAGCCCGGCTGACGGCGGCACTCAGCGCGTCCGGGGCTTTATCGGCCTGCTCCAAAGCCAGCATGTCCGTCACCAATACCCCTCGGGACCGGTAGGTCCCACCCTTCCGGCTGGGGAATATATTGGTGAGGGCCACCACCACGCCCCGGTCATTCAGGCCGATCCAGGTACCACCCCCTTGTTGATCCCGGGGAGCGAAATAGGACGGCGTGCCCCTACGCCAGGCCCAGCCTTCCGAGGGGCGGTCATACAGCTCGTCGCGGTTGGCCAGCAGGGCCAGGGGGTAGGGGTCAACCGGGTCGTGGCGTATGAGCAGGGTGCACATCCTACTGCTCCTGGGCCCCATCTGCGAATTGGGCCTCCCGGTGGCCGCCGCGCAGCCCGACCTTCGCCAGGGCAGCGGCGACCCTCTCGAGTCGTTGCCGGTCGTCATCCCCGAAGGCCGCCAGCGTATCGCTATCCAAATCCAGGACGCCAATGACCCGGTCCCCGGCTATAATGGGTATCACTATTTCCGACCGTACCGTGGGGCTGCAGGCAATATACCGGTTGTCTTGACG
>CAZJBG010000144.1:2690-6978 GCA_964543925.1 uncultured bacterium | reverse complement strand
GGACGCACGGCCTTTGTTCGGAACCAGGCGGTAAGACGCCCCTGTATGCTGTTTGGAACACAATGAAGCAGCGGTGCTCAAATTCCCGCACAGCTGACTATCGATACTATGGCGGCATGGGCGTTGGGGTGTGTGATCGGTGGAACGCTGATTATGCAGCTTTCCATAGATGGGCGCTGGCACATGGCTACCGGAGTGGACTGACCCTCGACCGGATCGACAACAAGGGCAACTATGAACCAGACAATTGTAGGTGGGTATCGTGGGTCGAACAGGCACGCAACAGATCAGGCAATCGGCTTATCGATCACAATGGCATGGTTCGCACGTTGGCCGAGTGGGCCGAAATAACAGGGCTCGCCTATGACACGATCCTGTGGCGTTTAGACCGTGGAAAGTGGTCCGTCGATCGCGCGCTCTCGACTCCAGTGCTTAGGCGAAGACCGTGAATCAACTTCGGCTTCTGCGGCTCTCGGTCAGAAACTTCAAGGGATTGAAGACATGCGACTTTGAACCGAACGGGCAAGATGTCTCGATATATGGGGACAACGGAACTTTCAAGACCACGCTTGCCGATGCCTTCTCTTGGTTGCTGTTTGATAAAAATTCTCTAGGCCACACCGATTTCGGTATTAAAACCCTAGATGCCAACGGCCAGGTGATTCACGGACTCGAGCACGAAGCCGAGTGTGTCCTACGGCTCTCGGAAAACACCATCGTTCTCAGGAAGGTGTATCGGGAGCGCTGGAGCAAGCGCCGCGGCTCCGCCAAGAGCGTGTTCCGCGGCAACAGGACGGACTATTTCGTCAACGATGTTCCGGTGAAGATGTCGGAGTATCAGCAGAAGGTTGGCAACACGCTGCTGGACGAGGCCACCTTCCGGCTTCTGACGATTCCGGAGGAATTCGGAGGGCGCCTGGACTGGCGCTCGCGGCGCGCCATCCTCATGCAGCTGTGCGGAGAGATCGACGATCAAGCCGTGCTGCAGCTGAATCCCGAGCTCGACGAGTTGTGCTCTGATCTGGAATCCCACAGCGCCGAGGATCTGAGGAAGATCATCGCCAGCAGGAAGGCCAAGATCAACGATCAGCTTCGGGCCAAGCCCATCAGAATCGATGAATGCCGGAGCAAGATCGACGGCGCCCTGGACGCGAATGCCGACGCTGTTGCTGAGGGATTGGCGCTGCAAATCTCCGACGCCAGAGAACGGATCGCCGCTCAAAACAGACTGATCGCATTGGTGGACAGCGGTGTCTTGATTTCCGATAAGGTGAAAGAGCTCAGGACGCTCGAGGCCGAGGCGATCACGGTCCGAACCCGCGTACTCGCGAAGAGCAGGGACGACGTCCTGGCTCTCCAGAACAAGTGCCAGGTCGTCTCGGCGCGGATCTTGGAGGCCCTGCCAAATCTGAGGATGGCAGAGTCCGGGCTGCAGGAGGCTCAAGAGAGGCTCACCAAATCACAGGTCGCCGTGGAGACCACCGATTCAGAGATCGGGCGCCTGACAGAAATGGGACCCGGCCAGGTAACGGACAAGTGCCTCTCTTGCGAGCGCCCCTTCGAGCCCGGCGATATCGAAGAGGCGCAAGAGCAGGCCAATCAAAGCTTCGCTGAGCGCGTCCGGTTAGCCAAGGAAAACAGAGACCAGTGGGCATCTGTCGTGGCTTTCGTGGAAAAAAAGCTAATCCCCGAGCGCACTGCTATCTCTGAGAAAATCCTGGAATCAAATACGAACGACCGGGCTGAGGAGTTCCAGATCCGAGAGATGATCAGGCGTGTCGAATCGAGCGCCCCGGACGCTACGAACGAGCCGGAGTTCGTCCAAATTTTTGCAGCCAAGGTGCAGGTCGAAGCGGAGCTGGCGTCCCTGCGTGACGACGCCGGCGGCGTCCGTCTCAAACACCAGGCGGAGCTTGCTCGATTGCAGCTTGTCGAGACAAGCCTCGTAAAGGATGCCGGCAGGCTCGAGAATCAAAAGGAGCTCCATGAACGGATAGCCGAACTGGAGGGAGAGCAGCGAGCACTCGCGATGTCTTTCGAGGATCTCGAGCACACCCTACACCTGCTGGATCTGTTCACGAAACAGAAGGTCGAGCTGTTGGAGGATGGGGTGAACGAGCGCTTCAAGCTGGCGCGCTTCAAGCTCTTCGACGTCCAGGTAAACGGTGCTCTCGTGGACTGCTGCGAGGTTGTGTACCTCGGTGTGCCATGGTCGGACATGAATCACGGAGCCAAAATCAACGTTGGCATCGACATCATCCGTACGCTCTCTGGGCACTACGGACTGGCACCACCGATCTGGATCGACAACGCCGAAGCGATCACGTCCATCCTGCAAACCGACGCGCAGCAGATCCACCTGTCCGTCTCCCGTGGTGATCGGGCTATGCGCGTCGAGCTCATGGAGTCCACGCAATGAGGGGTCATGCGTTCGTAAGCGTGGTCGGGGTCAGCTTCGAAGATCGCCAGAATCTTCTTGGCGGTCTGCTGGCAGCCACGGGAGACGGAGCGTCACTGTCTGCCCGGCTGGTTCGAGAACCGAGGAATCCGTTCGACGCCAACGCAATATCCGTGCTGGTCTCCGCCTCTTTCGGTTTGCAGGTGGGCACGTGGGATCGAGGTTTGTCCAGAAGTGGTCATGAGTGGCCACGAACGTTTCGCCACGTCGGCTTCATTCCGCGTCCCCTGGCAGCGAAGTGGGCACCGAAGATGGACCGAGGCCAACAGATCGAGGTCACCGAGGTTCGAGTCTCCGAGAGTAGCCGCGGCACGTACGGTTGCAAAATCGCAGTCCATATCCACGAGGAACGCCATGACCAAGAAGATGCAGATCCCGCCCGAGGCTCCACACCAGGGGAAGTCGTCCAGTGACAACCGTCTGGCCGTTCTGACCACAGGGTTGGTGGATGAGGTAAGCGGACGCATAGAGCAGCTGTTGCAGTCGGCTGCGGGGTTCGCGCTACCGGATAAATATGCCTACGGCACGGCGTTGCAGGCCGCCATGCTCCAGATCGAGCAGGTCGTCGACAAGAACCGTGCGCCGGCCTTGAAGGTCTGCACGCGGACGTCGATCGCGCAAGCGCTGCTCATGATGGTGGTGCAGGGGCTATCCCCACAGAGAGTGCAGTGTTACTTCGTGGTGTACGGCGACCGACTGGTCTGCATGCGGTCCTATTTCGGGGCCGAGGCCATAGTCCAGAGAATCTACCCTGGAGCAAGGCTGAGCACCGCTGTTGTGTACGCCGGCGATGAGTTCGAGATGGGTATGGTCAAAGGTCGCCAGGTGGTCGTGAAGCACACGCCGAGCTTTCAGAACATCGGCGGTCTCGAGACAGTTGTTGGGGGCTACGGAATCTGGGAGTTCGCGGACGATACTCCCGACGAGGTCGCGATCATGACCATCGAGCAGATCAAGAACTCGTGGAGAAAGGGCAAGGTCTACGTCGAGGGCAAGGCGGGCACGACGCACGAGCAGCACCCCGAAGAGATGGTCAAGCGTACGCTCTGCAACCGCGTATCCAAGCGCCTGATCAACTCGGCAGACGACTCGCATCTGGTGCTGTCGATATTCCAGGCCGATGGCATCGCTTCGGATGCTCTGGTCGACGCCGAAGTGCTCGAGCACGCCAACACTGGCGAGGCCCTGGACTTCCCCCCTCCCGACGCCGCGATCGTTGAAGTCGTTCCAGTGCAGCCCGTCGTACCAGTCGACGGGCCGTCAGCCATTACCGGCGTAACCGAACAGGCTTGGGAGCCGGGACACAGTGAGGAATTCCCGGGCGCGTTGCGCGGATCGATGGCAATTCCAGAGCCCCTATTCCGAGAGTCGGGCGACGGTGCCCCGGTCGCCGACAACCCGAAGGCCGCGGATCCCACCGTAGCCGGGATGACTGTGACCCACCCTGCAGGTACCGTGCTGATTGACCCGAAGGGACAGGTGCATATCGAGCACGCCGAGGATCCCATCATCGCGACCACGGACCGCCGCCGCACTCCGACCACTACGCCTCCGCCTGGCACGGCCACTGTAGCCCCTCCGGCACCCGCCCCGGAGCCGGCGCCACAGGAACCCTTCCAGCTACGCACGGAGGACGCCGTGGGCCCACACGGGCGCTTCCTGGAGCTGGTAGCCAAGCACAATCTGTCCGAGACCAAGGCAGTAGCGGTACTGAAGACGTCCTGCCGGGTAGCAACGCTCACGGGCGACAATTACCGCGCGGCGCTGCAGGATCCGCGTTCCTTCCTGGCGCTCTACCACGGTCGACTGACTGAAGACGCACGACTGAAG
>CAZJBG010000144.1:0-2590 GCA_964543925.1 uncultured bacterium | reverse complement strand
GACTGAAGACGCACGACTGAAGTGAAGATCGTTTCGCTAGCATCCTCGAGCTCCGGCAACGCCCACCTGGTCGATGACGGGCATACCAAGATCCTGTTGGATTGCGGGCTGAGGTTCACTGAGACGCGTAAGCGGATCTGGTCTCTGACAGGCGGTGGAACCAATCGTTTCAGTGACATCTCCGCGTGCTTTGTGAGCCATGAGCACTTGGATCATTCTCGCTGTGTAGAAGAGTTGACCGCCGTGGGCCTAGATGTTTGGGCGTCGAAGGGCACCCTGAAAGCTATCGGGCTGAGAGGCTCCCGGGCGCGGCCGCTATTCAGTTTTTGTGAGGTAGGCACGTGGGAGATCATGTCGTTCCGGGTCGAGCACGGCGATGCGGCCGAACCCCGTGGTTTCTACCTTCGATCCACGAAGACGAAGGAACGGCTCCTGTACGTGACCGACACCGCCTACGTGGTCCCGCTATTTACCGGGCTCACCCACATCATGGTTGGCTGCAACTGGAGCGAGCGGCTGCTACGTCCGGCTCGCGATCAAGAGTCCAGTGCGATGCGCCATCGAGTCCGGTCGCACCACATGAGCCTGGAGAGGGTCATCGACATGCTGCGGGCGAACGATCTGTCCAAGGTCCAGGAGATCCATCTTCTGCATCTGAGCGACGGGCACTCCGACGAGGTTGGGTTCCGAGATGCGGTCGAGAAAGCGGTTGGCAGACCAACGTACGTGGCGGGGGCCTGATCGGTGGCGGAGTTCAACGACGAAATTGACGTGCGCGACCTTGCCCTTGGCCACGACGAGCCCCTGGAGCGCATCGCTCGGGCGCTGGAGATCCTGGCGCTCCAGAAAGTCGCCGAGAATCTTCTGGTCCGCGCTGCCTGGCAGGAAGGGCGCGACTACGAGTATGAGGCCACGAGGCTCAACCGAGCTGCCGAGTACCTGGCGCGGAAGATCTCTGAAGAGCTGCTACTTCGTTTGCCGGTTGACGATGAAGGGAAAGACTGAAACTGTAGTGGTCTGGTGGGCTAGTCGGGGCCGTTCCGGTCGCCCCGTACGCGCTGTCCATTTGAAGCGCAGCGGCGCCCGACGGCTCTCCCCTTGCGCCAGCTCGAGAACCAGGAAACACGAGGCGTCCACTGTTTTTGCGGGCAGTGGGTAGCGCCCACCCCTCCTGGTTCTCGCGGTGTCGCAAGCAACAGGCAGGAGGGATTGATTGTCTCTCACCACGGGAGCCGGAGGCTGGAGAGAAGATCTCCGTCGACGGGTCCTAGCAATCAGAAGGAGGAAAGCAATGGACCCAACACAACCCGGACCGCAAGGTGTGCCGTCGGAGTTCCCGCCGGAGGGACTCAAGGCGCCGCCGGGCGCCATGGCGGCGGACGGGCCCCCACCTGAGACGCCGGTGAACCAGCAGGAGGTCGTCGACCCGGCGCCCGAGGAGGTCGACCAGGCGATCGGGCAGGATGCGTTGCTGCTCGTCGAGGGCGACGTGATTGCGGCCTTCGCGGCTCATATCCAGGACGTGGTCCGCGGTGCGTTCCGCGCTAGCAAGGTGGGCTACCTGGACATCAAGATCATGGTCTCTCCGACCAAGGGAACGACCGTGACCCCGGTGCCGAAGATCCCCTGCAAGACGGAGATCCTCGAGCGCGCCGGCAAGATCCAGGGCGGCCAGGGACGGGCGCATCCGCAGCTCGTGCTATTCGAGTAGCCGCGGTGGCGACACTCCAAGAGGACGCCAAGACGGCGATCGACGCCGTCTTTCACGACTCGAGTGTGGACATACGGGTGACGGCTGAAAGGCTGGAGGAGCTGGTCGACCACATCGAGGAAAGTATCGCCGCCCTGCGCGGCGACATGCCTGAAACGGAGGAGTAAGGCCTGGTGGTGGGGGGTTCCGAGCGTGACCATTGGAAGCTGACCGGGGAGCGTACTCTGCCCTTTCAGCGGGACGACCAATCACGCTCGGTACCTCTTCGCCAGTGGCGCAGGACGCTACCCATGATGCCGCCATCCTGCAACACGATGTACAAACAGGTCCGCATACGTGGCAAACCGTACGATGTGCGCAAGCCGACGGCGAAGTTGATGGCCTTCAAGCGATCGGTCGTTCCCTATTTGCGAAGTACTTTGCCGGTTTTCAATACGACCGTTTCTATCGCGATCATAATTTGGGGCGGGAGGGGTTGGATCGAGAGCTCCGACGTGAGCAACCGCATCAAGGCCGCTGAGGACGCCCTGGTCGACGCCGGGCGGGTCCCGGACGATAACTGCCGGCACATCAAGGGCGGACGCTGGTGGTACTACGACAGGCGCGAGCACTGCGAGTCTCGCGGCATCAAGGCCACCACCGTGAACCGGTGCGCGATCCAGGCTGTCTGCGTGCTCGTGGTGACCGAGCTCGAGCCTCCAGGTTGACAGCCGTTTTGAGGGAAGTAGAATGGCGAAATGCTGATAGCGGTGGACTACCAATTTCTAGGGATTGCGCGCTGCCGTTCCGGCCCCGGCCGGTGGGGTTTCATCGCCCTTCAGCAACGGCAAGCGCGTATCACGCTAGGGCTCCGGCTTCCATGGTTCGCCGGGGCCCTTG
>CAZJBG010000143.1:0-6981 GCA_964543925.1 uncultured bacterium | reverse complement strand
CCCACTATCGCCGTCACCTTCCGGGGGTTGATCTATTTCATTCGGGCCAGCGATGCGGCCGACAATGCCGACACGTCGGCTGTCGAGTTTATTCCGGTGACATTCGCATCCGGTGACTTGTCCATCACCAATCTGTCAAGCAGCGCCTACTCGTCGGGCTTTCCCAGGGATGTCTGGCGGCTGCTTTCCGTACCGGCCACGCTAAGTTTCCCGGCGGTGAGTGCTGCCATTGGCGATGAACTTGGCGATCAAACCAATAAGACCTGGCGGATATTTCGGTACGGCAACGGTAACTACATTGAGAACCCCACCAATTTCGTCCCTGGCACCGCTTATTGGCTCTACCAGCAGGTAGAGGATAACATAGCCTTTGATGTGGGCTCGGGGGAGTCCTTCGACCTCCAGGCGGCCAGTATCACCGTGGGCGCGCAGCAGTGGCAACTCATTGGTAATCCTTATCCCTTCACCGTATCGGTAACGGCTAACCAGAATATTTTCGGTCCCCTGTCCTACCAGGGCGATGGCGGCAGCGATGGCTGGTTCGAGGTGACCCAACTGCGGCCCTGGGGCGGTTATGCCGTATTTAACAAGACGGATTCACCCCGGCAGGTCAGACTACGGGTTACTCCCCTGGCCAAGGGGCTACAGAAGACAGTATCCGATCCTTTGGCTGTGCCGGGCTGGACCCTGCAACTTGCAGCTGTGGGGGAAACCTATCGCGATGGGGCCAACGCCGTCGGGCGACGGGCCGGGGCCACCGAGCAGTTGGACATCCATGATGATCCCGAGCCGCCCTACATTGACGGGTACATCTCCCTGGCCATGGAACGCCCGGAGTGGGGGACGAACCTGCCCCGGTGGACATCCGACATCCGGTCGCTACAGGAAAGCGATGGCGTCTGGGATATGGCTCTTTACACCAAGGGTGAGTCCGGTCCTATTCGGCTGTCCGCCGACCTCCAGGGCGACTTCCCGCCGGATGGCCGTATCGTGATTTTGGACGTTATTACCCGGCAGGTGGTCGATCTTCTGCCCGGCAGTGCGCCCCTAGTGATTACCGGCTACCGGGAGAATTTCCCCTATCATCTCAAGGTCGTGGCCGGGTCCCCGAGCTACGTGGAAAGTACGACCGAGGAGATTCTGGCGAGCCTGCCGGATGCGTTTGCCCTGCAGCAGAATTATCCCAATCCGTTCAACCCGACCACGCGCCTGGAGTACAGCGTCTTCCGGCCGGCACGGGTATCCCTCAAGATTTACAATATCCTGGGACAGGAGCTGGTGACGCTGGCGGATGGCTGGAAGGATTTGGGACGCTACACGGTCAGCTGGAACGGTAGAGACCGGTTTGGCAGCCCGTTGGCCTCGGGCGTCTACTTTGCGATCTACACGGCTGAGGGTCACAGCATGACGAGGAAGATGGTGATGATGAAATGAACCGGGGTGTAGGGACTGGGGCTGTCCCGCAAAGTCCCCCTGCGGGGGAGACTTGTGATTGGGAACTTTAAAGGCGTAACCATCATGAGAAACAGGTGGCTGGTTCCCTTGATGTACGGGTCTCTGCTCCTGGGCGGCTCCCAACTTTTGGCCCAGGAATTCTCCATCCTGTTTACCGGCAGCGCCAACGGCGTCTACCAGAACTGCCACTGCCCGGACGCGCCTTTGGGGGGGCTTGATAAACGGGCGCAACTTATCGCATCCTACCGTGAGCGGGACCCGGATGTCCTGGTGGTCGATAATGGTGACAACTTCGTGGATTACCTGACCCCCGGGGTGGAAATGATCATCACCACGGCCTTTGAACTCACCGATTATGATGTGATCAACATCGGGGACCAGGATATCGTCTACGGACCGGCAACCTACTTTGAATTATCGACCTTGATCCAGGCCCACGGGGAGGCGGTGGCCATTCGCAAGGGGAGTATGACCTTTTCGGTTTTGCCTATCCTGGACCCGGGTGCCACACGATTTTATCCCGATTTCGTTTTTGAGGACCTTGAGTTGGGCGATTATGAGAGCCAAATTGCCGCCTGGCTGGGGCAAAACCTGCCCGAAGGGATCTTTCGGGTGCTGCTCTCTCACGCTGGGTTTGACGCCGACCGCACGCTGGCCCAACAGTATCCGGCCATCGACCTCATCATCGGTGGCCATTCCCAGACGGTGTTGGACACCCTGATTACCGTGGCGGGGGTGCCCATCGTCCAGGCCGGCGGCAACGGCGGCTATGTGGGTGAAATTCGGCTCGCTCGCCGGGAGGGTGGATTCGTGGTGCGCGACTATCAGCTGCACCCCCTCACTCTGGAACTGCCCGGTTATCCCGAGATTACAAAGCATATTGATCAATACCTTAGCGGCAATTAAGTTCAGCCGCACTACTGATTGGGAAAAACCTTATGAAGATGAAGTTACTGGTTGCATGGTTGCTGCTCGTCTCGGTAGGTCACGGGCAGGTCGCCAAGGGGGAGCAAGCCCCCACGTTTTTCCTGCCCCGTGAGAGCGGCGGTTCATTTTACCTGAGCCGCGCCGTCGGCCCTAAAGCCAGGGTCGATGAGCAGAGGGATGCCCTTATTATCAGTTTCTTTGCTACCTGGTGCATTCCCTGCAAGAAGGAAATCCCGCAGCTGGAGATTTTGCAGGAGGCCTTCCCGGAGGCCGGTATCTATCTTGTGGACGTGAATGAAGCCAAAGACCTGGTTACCGCATATATCGACGAGTTTGAAGTAAAGTTGCCGGTCCTTATTGACCGATACGGCGTGGTGGCGAAAAAGTTCGGGGTCGTGGATGAAAAAGGGCTAGGAAATCTGCCGACCCTGTACATCATATCCGGTGATGGCCAGGTGGCTTATCATCATGTGGGCTATGAGGACGGCGACGAAAAAACCTACGCGAAGATCCTTACCGATTTAACCTCAGACTGAGCCCCCGCCGACCGCTTAATCCGGCAGTTCCATGACGACGCGGAAGCCGGTCTGAATGAGCTGGTACGATGGCAAGGCGCTGCTGCGGGCGGCGCTGCGGCAGGCGCGGAGGAAATAGCCCCAGGACCCACCCCGTATGACTTGGTACTTGCCTTCGGCCGGGCCGGTAGGGTCGGTCACTGCGGCTGCGGGGTAGTCAGGCCCGTAATAGTCACTGCACCACTCCGCTACATTGCCGTGCATGTCGTAGAGGCCCCAGGCGTTGGCTTCCCGGCTGCCGACCGGATGAGTGTGCTCGCCGCTGTTGGTCGCATACCAGGCCACTGCATCAATCTCGCCGGTGCTGAAAAACGGGGTAGTGGTGGTCGCGCGGCAGGCGTACTCCCACTCGGCCTCTGTGGGTAGGCGATAGGTCTGGCCCTCCAGCTGCGAGAGCCGCTCGCAGAAGGCCACCGCGTCGCGCCACGATACCTTCTCGACGGGCAGATCCTCACCCCTGAAATGACTGCGGTTGCTGCCCATCACCGCCTGCCACTGGGCCTGGGTCACCTCGGTCACGCCCATGCGAAAGGGGCGCGTGAACGTCACCTGGTGCTGGAACTCATCCGGTTGCCGGCCCTTTTCCTCCGGTGGGCTGCCCATGTCGAACCGGCCCGCCGGGATATAGGCCAACCGCATACCGAGGGTATTGGTGATCACGTCGCCCGGTTCGCTGTCCGGGCCGGTTGTGCAACCGGCTAGGCTGCCGACGATGAAGGCCCGGATAGCGAACCGGGCCAGTTGCCGCAATCGTTTGACCCTCAAGTTCTAGGCCATCAATCCTTTGAGGTTGGCCTCCAGCTTCTCATTGGCCTTCATCATTTCATCCCAGGTTACTTCCCGGTGTGCGTACCCGGCCATGCGGCCCAGGATGGCTGTCAGGTTGCTCCGCACGCTGGGGGGCACGGTGGTGTTGGCGAACCGGTCCTTGGTGATATTATCGTAAAAATCGGCGATGTTGCTCACGACGCCATCGGTGTAGAGGTTGCCGGTACTGCCGCCCTTGTAGGGCGTATTGCCCCGGATACTCACGTTGCCGAAGTAGTGGGTGTCCACCGTGCCGTTGACTCCATACATGCGGCAGAGGATACCGCCGTGGCCCTGGCCGAACCGCTTGGAGTTGAAGCTGAGGGTAATATCGTTGGGGAATTGGTAGATAACGGCGAAGTGGTCCCAGTAGTCGTTGGGGTCGTCCTCAAGACTGTTGCGCCCCCCGGTGCCATAGGCGCTGATGGGCTGCTCATCCAGTATCCAGGAGGCGACGTCGAGAGAGTGGATGTTCTGCTCGACAATGACGTCGCCGGACAAGGCCCGGTTCGACATCCAGTTGCGCAGGCGTGCCTCGTCGCTACCCGGTGTGGTTTTGATCTTGATCGGTCCGGCATGGTAGGTGGCCTCACCGGAGATGATGCGGCCGATGTCTCCATACTGGGCGCGTTTCACCGCCTCACGATAGTGGCCGTTGGCCCGGGTCTGGAAATCTACCAGGAAACAGAGTTGGTTGGCCGTGGCCTTTTTGCCGCTCTCGGCGATACTGAGGCAGCCGGGCACGTCGACGGACAGTGGCTTGGCCTGGTAGACGTGGCGGCCTGAGTCCACAGCCGCGGCAGCTTGCTCCGGGTGAAAGTAGGGTGGACTCTCGATGGCCACCGCATCCACCTTGCTGTCCAGCAGCTGGCGGTAACCTGACAGGCCGGTATAGCGGCGGGCCTCGCCGACCTGGTACTTTTCGCCAAATTGATCCACCCGATCCTGGAAGTAGTCCGCCGCAGCCACGATGTTGAAGCCGCCATGTTGGCGGAACAGGTCGGCGATCCAGGTCCCCCGGTCACCGCAGCCGATGACCCCCAGATCGATCTTCGAGTTGGCCGCGAAGCCACGGGCGAATTCAGGTTTGATGATGGCAAACGACAGTGCCGTCGCTCCGGCACCGGCAATGAACTTCCGCCGGGATATGCGCTTATCTGGCAGTTGAGGTATAGATTTTTGTTCTTTCATATCCGGGTTCCTTCCAATTCTTACCGACTTAAACCAGCTTATAATCTACCCTTTTCAGGGCCATAAATCAATTCGCATGACGGTAGTTTCACTTGCCGGGGATGGCCGTCGGCCCATTCCCACTTCAACCGTTAAATGGGTCTTGCTTTTTCCTGGGCACCATCCTAGACTTACCCCGCGCTATCCGGGGACTCCCGGTCTCAGAGATCATTGGTGGAGTTGGCCAATGCGCAGGGTTTCCTGGCAGCATGGGGGCAATCAGACTCTCCCGCGATAAATCCATGTCAAACGACCCGTTGCAAAACAAAGTGATCGTCATTATCGGGGGCACCTCAGGCCTGGGGAGGTCTGCGGCGGCCGCCTGCGTGGCAGCGGGGGCGCAGGTCGTAGCGGTCGGGCGCGATCCCCAGAAGGTGGCGGAGGTCGAGGCCCTCCTGGGTGCTGGGGCCCGGGTTGTGGTGGGGGACGCCACCGATCCTCGCACGGCCCCCCAGGCCATCGAAACCGCGGTGGATGCATTTGGCGGTTTTCACGGCCTGTATCACGTCGCCGGTGGCAGTGGCCGCCCATGGGGCGACGGGCCGCTGCACGAGATCACCGATGAGGGCTGGGAGCAGACCCTCCGGCATAACCTGACGGGACTGTTCTATTCCAATCGGGCCGCCGCCGCACAGTTCATCAAGCAGGGCACGGGGGGCAGCGTGCTGAACATGAGCTCTGTGCTGGCCTGGTCACCTTCACCCGGCCACTTTGCCACCCAGGCCTACGCGGCGGCCAAGACGGCGGCCATCGGCCTGACACGATCATCGGCGGCCTACTACGCCCCCCGGAACATCCGTTTCAATGCCATCGCCCCGGGGCTGGTGGAGACCCCCATGTCAGAGCGGGCCACATCCGACCCGGCCATCGTAAATTTCATAGCCACCAAGCAGCCCCTGGATGGTGGCCGGGTTGGCAGACCGGAAGACCTGGATGCCGCCGTAGTCTATTTTCTATCCGACGGGTCCCGGTTTGTCACCGGCCAGGTGATGGCCGTAGACGGTGGCTGGTCGGTCAGCGAGGGGCCGCATCGCCCTCAACTCATAATTGATAGGACAAAGAGCACATGATACCTGGCGCCAGATACATTGAGCGATGCCGTGAGCTGTTCGACGTGGTGACTGAACAGCTGCCGCTGATTGAACAGGCCGCCGACTGGTTCGCCGAAACGATCCTTGCCGGTCGGCTGGTGCACCTGTTTGGATCGGGCCATAGCCGCATCATGACCGAAGAAATGTGGCCCCGGTACGGCTCGTTCCCCGGTTTCCATCCCATCGTGGAACTGTCCCTGACCTTCCACAACCAGGTGGTGGGCGCCAACGGTCAGCGCCAGGCCATGTTCCTGGAGAACACGCCCGGTCTGGCCCAACGCATTCTGCGCAATTTCGACCTGAGCGAGCGTGACTCGGCCCTGGTGGTTTCCTCGAGTGGCGGCAGCCTGGTGGCCATCGAAATGGCTGAACAGTTTCAACGGCTGGGCATCAAGGTGGTCACCATCGTCAGTAAGGCCCATGCCGAGGCCACGCCCAGTTCACATCCCCAGGGCAAAAAACTCCAGGACGTGGCCGACCTGGTGCTGGATACCGGCGCACCGGTGGGCGATGCCATGGTGACCATCGACGGCCTGGACAATCCCGTGGCACCCGGTTCCACCATCGGTGGCTGCCTCCTGGTGAATGCCATCAAGGCGGAGGTGGCCGAACGGCTGACCCGCGCCGGCCATCCCCCCACCGTACTCACCGGCCCGGCCCTGGTGGGAGCGCAAAGGGCGTCCGAGCTGTTCGAAGGGGCCTATGATGAGTATGCCCACTCCCTGGCCAAACTCTATGAACATGTCGGGGGAAAGGATGCTTGATAAATGAAAACGCGCCCCCTGCGGACCACCGTCATCGGCAGCTACCCACTCCCCGGCTGGTTGGAGTTTGCTTCCCAGCATCTCGACCAGTTTGGACCGGATGACATCGTTGAGCTGCAAAATGACGCCGTT
>CAZJBG010000142.1:0-7030 GCA_964543925.1 uncultured bacterium | reverse complement strand
GGCACGAAACCTCCCCGTTGAATGTTGCCTTGTGGGTCAATCATGAACGGGGCCTGTCCGGGTCTCGCAATGATGATCGGAGCGCTTTGCTGTTTCCCGCTCGACGTGAAGGCTTCCCTGACCCGGACTACGCTTTCGGCAATGCCTGGTAGCCGATCAAGGATACCAAAAACGGTATCAATAACGGTCCCACCGGAACCGCTAGAGCCTGTCCCGACAGGCGGAGGGGGGCTTTGCCATATGTCGGTAATGTTGGGCACGGTTAGAATGCCTAATCCGTTGGGCATCGGTTACTCCCTTGTGACGATTACTAAAAGTACCGCCATGGTGCCGAAGAAAGCAAGCATGACCTCCATGGGAATGCCTACCCTTCCAGGCCCGCCCCCCCGATCAATCGGGAAAGGGATGGGGACGTTGATAGGGATAGGAGTCTGAATCGGAAACGGGATAACAGCCGGGGGGTTTGTGACCACGGTTGTTGGCGTAGCAAGCGTGGGAGCCGATGTAGGCGTGACGGTTGTAGGGGTAACGGTTGCGGCAGGAGCGCCACCATCCCCGCCACCCAGGAGACCGCCTGTTAGACCACTAACAACGGGACCGATAAGATCAGCAACAAAATCGAATCCCGGTATGTCGTAAAGCGGCTTGTTCCACATTGGCTACCGTCACCGTCCCCCCCGGCCCATGAACGCGACCAGCAAGACTATGCCCCCGATCAAGAGGATGGTGGTGGAGATACGCAATGTGTTTCCGACCTGGGCCTGTATCGCAGGGTCTAACCCGATCTGGAACGGGATCGGTTCAATTTGCTCCCCCCTCACGGCCTGGATAATGCGAATGGCCGTTTCTCCGATCTGAGGGAGCACGTCAAACAAGCCCCGCTCTGTTCCCCCCGGAGCGAGGGACGGATTTTGTAACACCGTCCCCCCTTGGTAGATGAACGGCATAAGGCACCCCCTCCCTTACCTTGCGCCCCTAGCGATTCGCGCCTGGGGAGCCGGGGGTTGCGGTGGCGGGATCATTTCCATGGGGTAAACCTTGACCTTGTTCAGCGTGGCGGGATTGGCCACGTCCAAAATCATTTCCAAGGAAGAAAGCCCTCGCGCGTCCAGGGCTTCCGTCAGCAAACCGTCCTGGGCAAACTCAATAATGTGGAGTCCCGCAGGCCAGTTCTCCACCCCGTACAGCCGCTTGTTGTCGTCCTGGGTCTCGTTCGCCCGCTTGTTGTAGAAAACCTCCGTGCCGCTCTTGAGTTGCAGGTTGTTGATGATCGCGTTTGACCCCGTTCCAGGGTCCACGTCAGCAGGGGCTGCCCCATAGTTCCGCGCATCAACAATCAGCGCCCGGTACAGGTTCCCTACCGGGAGGATGATCTGAAACTCCGTGGTGGCGGCGGTAAGATCCTTGGTCAGCGACAGTTGCTTGAAGATCGCAAACCGGGACGTAATGCCGAAGGCTTCAAGCGCAGAGACTTCCAGGGACGTGTCATGTAGCGTGATGTTGGCCGGGGTCGTAGAATAGACGCTATTCCCATCCCCCCAGGTGATAGCAAGCTGTAGGGTCGCAAGCCGTCCGGTGTCCAGCAGCGTGTCGATGGGGCGCACAGACCGGGGCATCTCAAAGGGAAGGATAATGTGCGCGTTGAAGGCTTGGTTGGGCGCAATAGCCGTTGGCATAGCCGACGCGGAAGGATCGGTCCCATAGAAAACCCGGTTGAACCGCCGAAGGAACTCCCCCGGTATGCTCTTGATGGTATCCTTTCCGTCTGCGACGACTTCCACCCGTCGAATGAGGGACCATGGAGCGTCCCCCCAGGCCGTGGCAACGGCAGTCGCAATGTCCACCTGGCCGGTGAGCCGAAGGCTCAGGTAATGGTTCAGCAAGGCCCTTGGAAGGTCCAGGGTCTTGACCGCGTTCAGGCCAAAATCCACGGACCCGATACGGCGGTATCGGTTCTGTTTCGGCATCTTACCTCCCTCCCGTTTGCAAAATGCAAATTGTGGCCCGCAAAACACTCATGTCCATGGCTCCTTTATATACTGAATTGCCCCGCGTGTCAAGCGAAAGTATGCTCATAGGGTTGGAACTTGTCTAAAGTTGTCAAGGCGCTGGCGTTGACACCAAAGGAGCGGAAGTATTCCAGGTCTCTCGGTTCATGCATCCCGTAGAGGATCAACCGTTCGCAGGCCCTGGTCAAGTCCCGAGACACTTCGGCGGGATTCCGCGAGACCCCGATAACAGATATGCCCCGATGTCTGCCACGGCGAAGGACACGTTTCAAATCGAACGGGGTAAATGAGGGAGAGCAGACCGTGTCAACCTCTTCCAGCAACAAAGTAAGGTTGCCTATCGCATGGGCCACGCGAAGGAACCATTCAATTTCCTCCGCGTCTTCGATAGGCCGGTAGGAGACCCGGAACGCCGACAGGCTTTCTAAAGGGTAGTCCATGAACGAGGACAAGTCATGAATGACAGCAGCCGGACAATCCTCTTTGCCGTACTCTCCAAGGGGATCCCATATCAACAACCGAAGGCAGCCCTTAACCTCTGCCTTAGCTCGGGTTGTCTTGCCCCACCCCCGGCGACCGAAGATACAGACGACTTGTGAGGGAGCTAACATCAAGCCTCACGTCAAGGGTTGCCCGCGCTCCACACCAAGCGCAACCAACCGGCAAAAGCAATCCTTTCCCGTTTGACTTCCGGTATGCCGCCAGTAGCTCACTTTTTACGGCATCCAGGCTCAACACGAAAAGGCATTCGTTACAGCGTTTATTAGACACCGGACCTCCCCCCATTGCCGCCAAGCGCATCCCTTGCCCGCTTCTCTTTCATCTGCTTAATCCGAGGCTCAAAGATCGAAAACAGGACCATGGCCAGGAAAGCTTCAGGGGCAAAAGGCGCGACCCAATTCCCATACTTGGTCATGACCGGGGCGGCAGCCCTGGCGAGAACAAGCCTCTCTTCCACGTTTAGCTCATCAGTCTCCAAGCGTGAGAAAAGCATATTGAGAGGCAGGCAAACAAGGTCTTCAACGGCTTCCGGGGTAAAGGCGATTTCCGGTTCTACCTCCGGCGCTTTTTTCTTCGGCCCCCGCTTTTTCTTGGGGGCATCGGGGTCTCTCCCACGGTATGCCTCCCTGACTTCGTGAAGCTCCGGTCCCCCGGGAATCTCTTCGGTTTCCCGATCCTCTTGGCTCCCTTGCACGTCATTCCTCCTTGGTCTCTCCGAGATCAACCAGCGCCCCATCTTCGCCGCAGTTGGGGCACTCGTCAGAGCTACCGAAAATCGTGCTCTTCATGCTCTCCTTTGGAATGAGGGTTCCACACTCTTCACAAGCTAGATACTCTTCCTTTTTCCTGAACTTCAGTTTTGACTTTGACTTGGCCATAGCCATTCCTCCTTTCGTGTAGAAAAAGCTTCCCCCATCGCGTCTAGCTCCGCATTGCAGGCACATTTCAGCAAGGATTTCCCCCCTACACGATGGGCAACGCACGCTTCAGCACAACGCTCAAAATGTTAATGTGCATCGTTTTACACTTCGGGCAACCGGAGTATCGCTCTTCCCAAAATAACATTCGGCAATCCTGGCACTCAAGGAGCCTGATTCTCTTCAGTCCTCTCGGGTACGCTGATTTTCGGCGTGGCTCCATACAAGGCCCCCAAAGAAGAAGCAAATAAATAAGTCCCCTGGTTCCACCCGAAACGTTTAACGTGGAGCTTCCACCCACCACCAAAAAAATAAAAGGCCCAAAAAATACCGTAAGGCGTAGATGAAACGCAAGGCCGTACCTCGGCACGGAACGTCCTAATCGACAAATCTATCAACGCCGCATAGAATGGACCAAGGACCACCGACAGGTCTTTACGCCCATAATCCTGAACGTACAGGTATAGCTCACGTCCCATCTTTCTCCTTTGCTGCCGAATCGAATCCATATGCCATTTTATCGTTAAGGGAGGATTCATGTCAAGCCGTTTTCCTCCCACTATGTTTGATCAGAATATCGCCGGTCCCCCATATACCTGGACCCTCAATCCACACCGTAGAATATTCATTGACAAGCTTGAAATCCCCCATCGCCGTTCCTTCCTCTATCGGCTCGGTCAAGAGCAAGGAGTCCACGAAACAATGCAGGCTTTTATCCCAATGGTGGAGCAAGCGAAGCTTAACCCGCGACGTGATGAAGGCCGACCATACAGGATTATAAAAAGGGTTGCCCATGGCGTAAACTTTAGGACCGGATTTAAAGGTCAAACGTTGTGGCCCCTCAAAACTATTCCAGAGACCCCAAAAACTTTGACTGATTCGATCCCGGCAATACGGGAAATGTATGTCGATGAAGCCAAAGACTTCATCAAGGGAGATATTCTCCCTGAACGCCACACCGTAGAGAATCTTTGTCGGACGCTTTAACAGCATGTCCCGCTCTTCGCTCGTAACAACATACTTCCCGGCATGTCGAATCCAGGGCATTGCTCCTTTAGGCAATTCGAAGAGATAGATCGCGTTCGGATGCGTCCCGTCCCACGTCCGATATGCCGTTTTTACATCTGGAAGACCCCGAAGCGCCGCCCACCTGTAGGCTTTAATGATGTCATAATGCCACACGCCCTTGGTGTAAAGCCCCGGTTGTCGCACTTGTTGCCAGCCCCCGAAGACTCGGCCATGAAACGGGGCAAGGATGCTCTTCCGGGGAAACGGATGGTGGTAGGCATGAAGAAAAATATCGCTGAAACTTGTCGGGGGATTCATATTGACCGATTCAGCACAGCCCATGATTCTCCAAAAATCTTGCTCGGATTCGATCTTCAACCGATCGATCGCCTTGAAAGAAACCTTGCCATTAGGTCGATATGTTGTCCAGGCCGTTTTATATCTCCATGCCTGTCCCGAATGTTTATACCTATCCATAATCGACGGAAACCAGGACGCATCTATATAACACGTCCCCGATTGATACACCGTCCGATACCAAGCAGGCCACGGCATCAGACGCACCGAAGGGAAGTGACAACAATGGCCACGTCTTCATAATCCTCGTCTTCCGTGGCATCTTCCAGGGCATCCCTGACAGCGGCATGATAGTTGATCCAAAAAGTATCAGTATCGGGACTTCCATCAAAAATAATCAATCCAGGTATTGAGCCTACAAAATCACGCGCCCCCTTGACCGTCCTGAATATATCAAAGTCCAACGTACCCTGAACGGTTCTACAGGCGGCAAACCGATCTGCCAGGTCGGGCAAAACGTCCCGAAGATTAAAGGCGAACTCTGTCCCCTCAAACAACGCTGGCGGCGGGAGCCTGACAATCGCCCTTGCCTCTGGAATGGACACTCCTTGCTCTACCTGAATCTCCTTGACACGGCCCCAATACTTCCGCATGCCCCGAGAGATCCGCTCCCGGCGCAGCTTTTCCTTTCGCCGTCGCTCCACATGAAGGCGTTTGAGGCTTCGGCTAATCCGTTGCCGTCGCAGGGATTCTTTTGATTTTGCCATAAGAGTTAATCCAAGAAGGGCTGTAAGTATGCGTAAACAATAACAGAATTGCCCCCTATTGTCAACACATATTATTCTTGACAAACCTTAATAGGATTGCTATATTATTGTTAAACCCTCACACAAAGGAGAAAGTCATGACGAAACAGGTTCCCTTAAAGCTGATCGGAAAAACCAAGACCCCGTATATCCGCAAGAAGACAGACGAGGATTATGTCCAGGAGCTTGTCGAGGTTACCAAGACTACAAAGACCTGGCCATTCCCTCCGATCATACTAACCCACGCGAAGAAAGCGGTAGGGGAAGCCGTTTACGAGATCGTGGACGGCTTTCACCGCTTCGCCGTGGCCATCGAAGTGAAGGCGAAGACCATCCCGGCAGAAGTGATAGGCCGCCCCGCAGATGACGGCGAAATTGTGGCGCTCCAAATGAAATATAACCTCCAACACGGCATGCGGCTAGAAAAGGACGACAGGGACCGGGCCATCAAGATCATGCGGGATAAATACAGCATGAAGCTTGACTCCATATCCCGCCTAACCGGGCTTGACCTTTCCAGCGTGTCCCGCATTTCGCGGAACCTACAGCGGAAGACCAAGGAGCAGAAGGCCGCAGGCAAAGCGGAACGCGCAGCCCCCCGCGACTATGATCCAAATTCCTGGTTCACGCTGCTATCCGACCTCAACAGCGAAGCCTTCAACAAAATGGAGGAACTAGCAACATACTTCCAGTCCCACAAGGCAAGGCTCAACGGGATTATCAGCGCGACACAACAGAGACTTCAAGAGCTTCAAGGCATGCCTGGGGGCGGGGAGGAGGATGGGAGGCAATAATGATTAAAGACCCCGTTCCTCTTACTCTCTTAATCCCCGGCCCGGTGAAGCGCAAGCTTGACCGATCAGCACAACACCGAGGCATGTCAACCGGGGCGTTGGTCCGAAAGCTACTCACGGACTTGACCCAAGGAGAATCCGTCAGTCTTACCCCGCAGGACCAAGAGGAGATAGAGCCATGACAGAGAAAGAGACAGAGAAAGAGAAGGTTCAGCCCAAGCGGGCAAGGATCGTGAGCGGGGGGTTTGAGACCACAAACATTCTTGCCCCCCCAGGCATGGATTTCAACCGGACCATAGACGCCCCCGAAGTCACGCCAACTGTCGAATGGGAAAACCCCGGCGATTTCATCATTGGAGTGTATCGGGGCTTTCGGCCCGACATCGGCCCGAACAATTCACGCCTGTATAACCTCTTCGCGCTTGATGGGCAAATCGTGTCGATATGGGGAGCGACCATTCTGGACAGTAAAATGGACCTCTTGAACCCACCCTGGAACTGTAAGATCATGATACAATATCTTGGGGAAGTGACAACCTCTCGGGGGATGAACCCGGCCAAGAACTTCCGGGTCTCGTTCGAGCGGCCCCCCAAGCAAGCGACCAAAGAGGAAGTGCCATTCTGACCACCACGAAAGGAGAAGACCTCACCATGGCAGGCAAAAGTTTGAGGCTTGAACTGATCCAGGTAGCCGCCTC
>CAZJBG010000141.1:0-7154 GCA_964543925.1 uncultured bacterium | reverse complement strand
AGTTCAAACTATATTTGCGGATCCTCGCTCGCAAACCTGTCGTCCGGGTTTTTGGGCTGATTTTGCTGGTGGCCCTCATGGGCGGCACGGCGGTGGCATTCCTGGAGCAGAGGGCCGGCCATCAGGATTTTCATTCGATCGGCGAGGCCTTATGGTGGGCCGTGGTCACCATGACCACCGTGGGTTACGGGGATATCACGCCCCAGAGTGGGAGCAGCCGGATATTGGCCGTGGTGATTATGTTCACCGGTATCTCGCTGATTTCCTTTTTAACCGGCAGCATTGCCTCCATCGCCGTGACTCGCCGTCTGCGCTCGAATCAGGGGTTGACGTCTATTAAAGTCAAAGATCATATTATCATCTGCGGGTGGCACCACAAGATCGAGAGTGTGCTGGATGCGTTCCTCACTGCCGAAGACCAGGCGAGCTGCGACCAGGTCGTATTGATTAATGAGGAACCGGAAGATGCCATGCAGGCCCTCAAGAACCAGTACGGATACACCCACATCAAGTATATTCGCGGAGAGTACACCCACGAGAAGATATTAAGACAAGCCAATCTGGAGCATGCCCGGGCGGTTATCCTCCTGCCCACGGAACTGCCCACGGGCGGTGCCAGCGATGAAAAGACCATTCTGGCGAGCCTGACCATCAAAACCATCAATCCCAAGGTACAGGTTGTGGCCTATGTCCACGACCAAGGATCGATCAACCATGTTAAGCGGGCCAACGCCGACAATGTGGTGCTCAGTGATAATTTCGGATCGTTCATTATCGCCTCTCACGTGTTGCGTCCCGGTATTCCCCAAACGGTCGAGGAACTGCTGGACTCCAGTTCAACGCACCATTTCATGCGGGTGAAGATACCCGGGAAGTTCGTCGGGCGCAGTTTCAAAGACCTCTTTGAGCACAACCGGGAAAATTCCGGCTGGATCACCATCGGGCTTTTCAGGGAGCAAGAACAGGCGGGCCTGTCGAGTTTGCTCTCGGCTGATACCTCCGCGTTAGATGCTTTCATCGAGCGAAAGATGCGAGAGGCCGGTCGCACCCTGGATGAAGGAAGCCGGACCTCAGTGATGGTTAATCCGCCCGATGACCATGTTATCGAGGAAGGCGAAGGAGCTATTATCATTCCATGAGTGCCATCTCGGCGGGGGATATCGCCAACTTCAAATTACTGGCCGGTCTGACGGACGAGGAACGGGTCTCATTCAGCAACCGCTTGACGGAACAACTCATTCCGGAGGGAGGGGTCGTCTTCCATGAGGGCGATGATGGTGGCCCCCTCTATTTCCTCATAGCGGGAGATGTCGAGATCAGCCAGGCCCTTACCCTCCCCATGTCCAGCTCCGGCAATTATGACAGCCGTGATAAATCGATTGTGCGTCTCTCAGGTGAAACGTGCCCGGTTTTTGGTGAGGTATCGATTTTCAGCAATGAGAGCAAGCGCACCGCTACGGTGAAGGCGCTCACCGATTGCCGTTTGGGACTGCTCGAAGAGAGGGATTTTTTCGAAATTCTGGTCAACAAGCACGAGATCGGTTACAAGGTTATGCTGAATCTAACCCGCATCGTCTGCGGGCGCTTGACTACGGCCAATAAGAATGTCCTCAAGCTAACAACTGCCCTGAGCCTGTTACTGGAGAAATAGATCGCCATGTCCCGTGCGCAGCTGGGTAAAATATATGAGCCCGGACAGGTGGAGTCCAGGTGGTATGCCCGCTGGGAAGAGCAGGGCTACTTCCAGCCGGGCGAAGACCCTGACGCCGAATCCTACACGGTGGTGATCCCGCCGCCTAACGTGACCGGGATTCTCACCATGGGTCACGTGCTCAATAATACCATCCAGGATCTATTGGTGCGCCGGGCCAGGATGCAGGGCCGCAACACTCTCTGGCTGCCGGGCACCGATCACGCTTCGATTGCCACCGAGGCTAAAATTGTCAAAATGCTGCGGGCCGAGGGGACCGACAAGGGCGCCCTGGGCCGTGACGCGTTCCTGGAGCGGGCCTGGGATTGGTCCCGTGACTATGGCGGCGTCATTATCGAGCAGCTCAAACGGCTGGGGTGCTCCTGTGATTGGAGCCGGAGCGTCTTCACCATGGATGAGGATTACTCCCGGGCGGTTATCGAGGCATTTGTGCGGCTGTTTGAGGAGGGCCTGATTTACCGCGGTGAGCGGCTCATTAACTGGGACCCGGTGGGCCGAACAGCCCTGTCTGATGAGGAAGTCATCCACAAGGAGACCTCAGGCCATTTATGGTACGTCCGCTACCCATTGAAAGACGGCAGTGGCCATGTCACTGTGGCTACCACCCGGCCTGAGACCATGCTGGGCGACACGGGGGTGGCCGTGAATCCCGATGATGAGCGTTTCCGTCACCTGGTGGGCCAGCAGGTCAGCTTGCCACTGGTGGGGCGTGAAATACCCCTGTTCGCCGACAGTTTTGTGGACCCCGAGTTCGGTACCGGCGTGGTGAAGGTGACTCCGGCCCACGACCTTAACGACTACGCCATGGGTCAGCGGCACGACCTGGCGGTGGTGAACATCCTTAACCCCGATGCCACCCTCAACGACAACGCACCCGAGCCGTTCCGGGGGATGGACCGGTTCGAAGCCCGCCAGGCGGTGGTGAAGGAACTCGAGCGTCAGGGGTTGCTCGAGAAGGTCGAAGATCATGTGCACAATGTGGGCTATTCGGAGCGCACCGACACCATGGTGGAGCCGTATCTCTCGTTGCAATGGTTTGCGCGTATGCCAACTTTGGCCGAACCGGCCCAGGCGGCGGTCGCAGCTGGGGAGATCCAATTTTATCCCGAGCGCTGGGTAAAGGTTTTCAACCATTGGATGGCCAATATCCATGACTGGTGTATCTCCCGCCAACTGTGGTGGGGACACCGCATACCGGCCTGGTATGGACCCGATGGTCATATCTTTGTGGCCCGCACCCCGGCCCAGGCCCGGGCGCAGGCTCAGGAGCACTACGGTGAGGCGTCCGTTACCCTGGAGCAGGACCCCGATGTCCTTGACACCTGGTTCAGTTCCTGGCTGTGGCCCTTTGCAACCCTGGGCTGGCCGGAAAAGGCCGCCGACCTGCAGCGGTTCTACCCCACCCAGGCCCTGGTGACCGGCCCCGATATCATTTTCTTCTGGGTGGCCCGCATGGTCATGGCCGGAAGGCGGTTCCTGGGCCGGAATCCCTTTTCCACGGTCTACTTCACCGGGATGGTCCGTGACCAGCAGGGCCGCAAAATGAGCAAGAGCCTGGGAAATTCTCCAGACCCTGTTCAGCTGATCGATGCCTACGGCGCCGACGCCCTGCGGATGGGCATCATGCTCATTGCGCCCCAGGGGCAGGATATTCTCTTCTCGGAGGATGATGTATCCCAGGGCCGCAACTACATGAACAAAATCTGGAACGCTGCCCGCTTCATTCTCATGAATTTGGACGATCAGCTCCCGCCTCCCTTGGCAAAGCTGCCTGCCGAGCGTTTCGACCTGGCCGACCGGTGGATCCTGGCCCGTCTGCAGCGGACCATCCGTACGGTGGAGCGAGCTTACGAGCGCTACCGCATCGACGAAGTTGCCAAGGCCATGTACGAGTTTGTGTGGGGTGACTACTGCGATTGGTACCTGGAGTTTATCAAAACGCGGCTGTCTCCCATGGAACCTTCCGGGGCGGGAGGTGGTACCCAGGCACGGGAGACCGCCCAGGCGGTGGCCGTGCATGTTTTGAAGCAATTTTTGACCCTGCTCCATCCCTTCGTGCCTTTTATCACCGAGGAGCTGTGGCAGCAGGTCAAATCGGCTGCTGAACCGGACCTCATCATGGCCCCTTGCCCCAGCAGCGATGATCGGTGGGCCGCCGATGAACAGGTGGCCGAATTTGAGCTGTTGCAGGCGGTGATTACGGCGGTGCGCAGTGCCCGCTCCGACCTGGGCATCGATCCCGGTAAGCGCGCCGACCTGACCGTTCGCGGGCCGAAAGAGCAGACGGCCATCCTGCAAAGGGAAGTGGCGCACTTGAGCCGCCTGGCGAAGCTAGGGACGCTCACCTGTGGGGCGACGGTGGACAAACCTCCCCACTCGGCCACGGCGGTGGTTGAGGATCTGGAGCTGTTTATTCCGCTGGAAGGTCTCATCGACGTCCAGGTGGAACGCGAGCGGCTGGCCAAGCGCATCGACGAGATGCAGGGGCGGCTGGAAGCCATCGGGAAAAAACTGAGCAACGAAAATTTCCTGCGCCGAGCGCCGGCCGAGGTCGTGGACAATGAGCGGGAAAAGCAGCTGGCCTACGACGACCGTTTGAAAAAGCTACAGGCGAACCATGCGGCCCTCGCTTAACCGCAGTAGCTGACCAACTAAAGATACGCACATTTTGTATTCTTGAATTAATAGTGTATTTTGCTGGTGAATTGTTTATATTCTCCGCAAGATGATGGCCCCGCACAAGCAGCGCGACCTACCCTTCGGTGACCTCCTGGCCTTTAGCCGCGAGAAGGCTGGGCTGACCCAGCAGGAATTGGCCGATCGCCTGGGTATTGCCTACCAGCAGGTGAGCGCGTATGAGCGCGACATCACCTTCCCGCGCAAGGGTCGACTCATTCAGGTCTGCGAAATTTTGAATACCCCCTACGCCGAGCTGGCCGAGGCCAAGTTCCGCGCTCAGAACCCGGGCCTGCCCGCCGAGGCTTTTGCATACGAAGACCGGCGAAGGCTCCCGCCCATCCCCATCATCGGACTGGCCGCCGCAGGCCAGGGGCTCTTTCCCAATCTGGACGGCACCGCAGCTACGGCAGAAGATTTCCTGGATCGCCCGGACGATCTGAAAGATGCGGCGGTCTACGGCGTACGGGTCTACGGGGACTCCATGACACCGATCATCAAACCGGGGTCCATCGTCATCGCCTCCCTGGAGGCCAGCTGCCAGCACGCCGACCTGGCCGTGGTGGTGACCGAGACTGGGGAAGCGATGGTGAAGGTGATCTACTACAAGGGTGAGGAGCTCCTGTTGCGCTCCACCAACCCGGCCTACCCCGATCGCTCAGTGCCCCGGACCGAGATTCTGCACCTGCACCCGGTGGTGGCCATCCGTCTGGGCCGGTTGTAGCCGGCCGCCGAGTTCCCCTAACCGTACCCTTCCAAAAGCGGCCGTTACCCTCGGGGCTATCAGGCTATTCCCATTTTCTTTGTCAGGTGCTATACCGGCGCGCACAGGTTATTTAAATGGATAAAAAGATATACTTGTCTTGATTAAGATTCCTTAATAGATTTATGACGGTTCTATGAAGAACATTTGCCACATTATAAAAATTATTGAACGATGATTGGGAGGTAAGGTCATGCCCAGGGAAAACGGTTCCGGCAAATTTCTTGCTGCCATTGTCCCCTTTGGCTTTGTTCTGTTCCTGGTGAGCAGCCTGTTCGTGGGCTGTGAGAAGGAAGTTGAAGTGCTCGTACATGATACCGTCACGGTGGAAATCGTGGTGGAAGTGATCAGCGTGGACACGGTGATCGCCCTGAACGAGCCCGTTGAGGGGGGCGGATCACTCGATCTGACCGCCACGGTGACCGCCGGTGCGGACGCCGGTGCGCTGACCTATAACTGGTTTGCCACGGCGGGCAGTTTTGATGACGCTAAAGGCGATACGGTCACCTGGACAGCCCCGGATTCAAGCGGCCCGGTCACGGTTACGGTCCATGTCACTGACGGGGTTTACATCGGCATCGGCAGCCAGAACATCGGTGTGGGCATGTATGCCCCCACTGCCGATCCCCACTATGCAGGGGTTTCAACCTGTGCGGTCTGTCATACCAGCGGTGATCGGCCCCAGTACAGTACGTGGGTGGAAACCGGCCACGCTAACGCTTGGGCAGACCTGCAATCCAGCGATCACCCCGCCTCCTACTGCGAACCGTGCCACACCACCGGTACCATGGGGCTAGCCGACCCGGTGGCCGGCGATGCCGGCTGGGATGATGCCCCCATCAGCGCCTTCCAGAACGTGCAGTGCGAGAACTGCCACGGTCCCGGTTCGGATCACGCGGGCACTTTGAGCGCAGCCGATATAACCATTTCCTTTGATGTGGCCGTCTGTGGTGACTGCCACAGTGGGTCGCACAATCCCAACGTTGCGGAATGGGCCACATCAGGCCACGGCAATCTGAGCGGCTATCCCCAAGGCAGCTCCAGTTGCCAGGGCTGTCACGAAGGCGTGGCGGCTTCCATTCGCCTGTCTGGCGAACTGAGCGCTTACTACGGTGGCGGCGCAATTGCAGCCCGTCCTACTGTGGAGGTACAGCCCAATGCGCAGCTGGTGTGCGCCACCTGCCATAACCCCCATGATGCCACCAACGAGCATCAGCTCCGCACTGTGGCTGACGTTCAGCTCATCGACTCCAACGGCGCCACCCCGGCTCCCATCACCGCTGGGGGCGCCGGCAAACTGTGCATGCAGTGCCATCACGCGCGGCACAGTGGTGACGAGCACATCATCCCGGGGGATGCCCACTTCGGGCCCCACCACAGCAACCAGGCCGATGTGGTGGCCGGGAAGAGTGCCAACACCGGAGTGGCTGATGTCGGATTCATCTGGGCCCAGGCGTCCCACTTATACATAGAGGAATCTTGTGTCACCTGCCATATGCACGAGATAGAGTATAATACGACTCTACAGGACAGTGCAGCTACCGGCCATACGTTTGCGCCGACAGTGGCTGCCTGCCAGCAGTGCCACGGCAGCATCACCAGCTTCGACCAGATCATGGCCCTGGACGACTTCGATGGCGATGGAAGCTTCGAGGGCGTCCAGAGTGAGGTTGCTGGGCTGATGGATGTGCTGGCCCAGGCGCTGATCGACAGCTTTAAAATCTCTGCAGGCGTCGATACCACCGGCTGGTGGGCCGGCGACTCCCTGGAAGATTACATTGGCGAGAAGTGGTACTTCTTCAGCGCCACCGACTCAACGGAAATTCCGGTGCTCTGGCGCGAGGTGGGCTATAACTGGATCTATATTATAGACGATGGCAGCCACGGCATCCACAATCCCGATTACATAGTCCAGCTGCTCCAGCAGAGCTACAAACACCTGACCGGTGTATTGCCGCCGGCGGCGCCGCCGGTGCTGGCCAAGGGTAGCGTGGTGGGTAACTG
>CAZJBG010000140.1:2614-7193 GCA_964543925.1 uncultured bacterium | reverse complement strand
ATAGACATCTACCGGCCTGATCACGGCTTTGGGGATCAGCACACCGTCGGGATCGGTCCAACTGGTGGTCGCCATAATAATGTTCGAGCCGGTCATGCTGGAGCCGTCAGCCAATGATGGGCCCATGGCGTTATAATCCGCCGGGAACCACCCGCTGACGTAATCGAAGTTGCCCGTACCGCCGTTCTCGACGATCCCGCACCAAACCCGATTGGCGCGAATGACGCCCGTTTGGGCCAATAGAGCCCTGGGGGGCAACAGCAGCAACGCTAGCATGAGGCCCGTGACCAGCGCGGCAACTTTTTTACTGGTATGAAACTGAATTTTCTGCATCAATTGATTTTCCTGATTCGATTGTCAAAATAATCATCGTCGGGATGATTCGAGCTGCCGGCTTAGAAACTGAATCTCAGGCCAAACCAGACATCCCTGGGCCTACCATAAAGGAACATGTTGTAGTTGGGGTCGTTGATGTAATCCTTTTCGTCAGACCGCAGGTCCCCGACCTTGTCGTCGCCAACGATATATTTACCGGGATTCTTTGCTCTCAGGTCATCGTACTCCGGTGAATCGTAGATGTCCAGCCGTAACGATTTGAAGTATTCATCCCGGTCTGTCTCATCTGTAAAGGCCCATGCATCTTGCAATTGACTGACCTTGAGATTGAATAGGTTTCTGACATCTACATAGAAATTGGCGCTAACGCCACCCAGCACGAATGTCTTGGACATCTTGAAATCAGTTATGAAATAGTCTGGCCAGCGCAGATTATCACTCAGATTACGGATATCGGCCGGATTATAAGTAAACAGGCTGCCCCGGCGCCAGGTAGGCAGCACACTGACACTCCATCCTCCCAGCCAGTCCATACCCAGCAGTTGGGGACCCAAATTTCGTGGGGTGTGGAACGATACGTTCGCAGAGAATCGGGGTAACAGGTTGGGACTGTTTTCATCACCTGCGTACAGTGTGCCCGACTCAGCATTGCGTATCGCATCCTGATAGGCCGTCCGTCTGCCCGTGCGGCCATTCTTATCAATGACGTACCAGAAATTGACCCAGCCGGTCAGGATCGGGCCCAGGGTTTTTGTAATCTTCAGTTCGAAGCCCTGATCGTTCTCCCAGCGGTTATTCAGGAAGCTGTCGTAACTGATGGTTCCATCGCTGTTCGTGAAGCGAATATTTGCCGATTCACCCGTGATGTCCTTGTAGTAGGTGCTGGCATCAATGAGGTACTTGTCCCCCAGATTGTAGGCCACACCCAGCTCATAGGAGATCGTCCGTGGCGGTTCAAGGTTAGGATTGCCCAGGTCGAATAATCCCTGCTTGAAGAACCTCATCTTATACATAAACTGCTCAGAGTAAGGTGTGGGCTGCCTGAAATGGCCGTAGTTGAAATAGAACTTTGCTCTATCGCTAACCGGGAAAGCCATACCTATGCGTGGACTGACCGTCAGATGGTTCTTGGTTTTCTCCAGGAAGGTGCCTCCCATAGCCTCGTCAATAGCGCGCCAGCGGGACCAAACGACCTGCCTACCTGATTCAAGGTCCGCCTGCAGTTGGGTGATGTCATCAGCCTCGGTTCCCTTGGTAAAAGCATCGAGATTGAATGGGTCGCCAGTCGGCCAGACCCCGCCACCGGAGTTATAATAATCCACCCGGACGCCTATGCGGGCTTCCAGCCCTTCCAAAGAAATTTGGTCCTGGATAAATCCACCCAGCTGCCACGGCTTACGCCGGTCGCGCATTTCATAAATGGTGTCATGTCCCTGCCACCAACGCCAGTTATCGTTTTTAATATCATAATAATTCAGCTCGACGCCGGTTTTGATGAGGTGGGCCAGATTGACCTGGCTGCTGAAATCAAAGCGGCCACGCAGCTGCTGCGTCAACGAGTTTTCATGGTATTGGCCCACCTTGGATGAGTAGCGTCTGGCCAATCCGAACGGCGCCTCAAATTCGTCATGCACATAATAGACATCTGGATTATCGGGATCATACCTGATGGTGTCCGGCGTAAAGGTCACTCCATAGGGCATCTCATTGACCCAGATAGGGCCAAAATTGATGATGGGCGATAAATCCCTGGTTTCCTTCGGTTCGAAGACATCCGAGTAACTGGCATACGACAGGGTAACCGTCCAAAAGGTTTGGGGGCTGACAACGGAGTTTAGGGTTAATCCTCCCAGCAGGGTGGTCTGGTCTTTGGGTTGCCAGAAGGTGGGGTGCCAGTAGTAGATATCGGTAGGTGAGCCCGGCGTCTCATCGACGAATACCCCCAAATTATTAATGGGCATCGTGTCACCGCCCCCCACCAGGTCAGGGATGGTGCCATCGGTGGGGAAAGTGGTCTGGGAGCCCTGAATTTTTCTATAAAGGCCGTTCAATTTCAGGATCATGTTTTTGCCAATGTTCGATTTCACGGTGAGCATGGTGATGGAGTTGTATTCGCCGTCGCGCGTCACCGGCTGAACGTACCTGAAATTCGTGGTCTTGTTCGAAATGTAAAAGGTAGCATCACCCAGCAATTGGCCAATAACAGGCACGGGGCCACCAAAACCAAAATCGATGTTGTAATCCTCATTTTCGCCTTCAGGTGTGTGGGCATGGTCGCGTAACGCCTGTTTTTGTTCGGCGGTTATCGGATACTCAGGATAGAGCTCCTCCAGGGCATCAAAATCAGGTACCGTCTGGTGCATCCATGCTGAGAAAAGATACAGGTCCATGGCTGTGGCCTGTTCTTCGACCGGTTTGCCACGATTATACCGCGGCACGGTAGCTTCCCAGCCGATGAAACTGACATGATTTTGTTCGAGCACTTGTGCCTCAACTGAATCGCCGCCCGTCGCAGCGAGCCAGCCGGTACTGGTTCCCAAAAATCCGGTTATTGGATCGGTAAAGGGCCTTAATCCTGCATTCATGGGATCATAAAGCGAGAGCCCAAACCGTTTCATTTGAGGTACATTCCTGGAAAACTGGAAGGACCCATGATAGGCATCCCGGTCACCGCTTTTGGTCGTTACGTTTAAAATACCGGACCGGAAATTGCCGTATTCGGCGCTAAAACCACCGGCCTGGAGCGAGATCTGTTCCACCGCGCTGAACGGTATGGTTGCTTCGGCCTTCCCGATCCTGGGATTATTAAAGCTCATGCCGTTAACCAGGGTACCCGTCTGCTCCGCGGAACCGCCCCGCACAGTTATGTTGCGTCCACCCGTGACACCAGCCATCGTCCCTAAATACTCGTTGATGGTCTGTACGCCCGGGGCTTCGTCCAGCTGCTCTGCGGTTACGACCTGCTGGCTGTTTGAGACCTCCCTATGCAGTATGTCCCGCTGGGCAGTTACAACGACAGTTTCGCCTTCAATCAACTCTGTGCCCAGCGTGACCTTCAGGCTGGCGGTCTGATCAAGGGTCACCAGTACATCAATAACCGTAACCGTGGTGTAACCAATCATGGTTGCCGTTATGGCATGCTCACCGACAGGTACGTTCAAAATATAGAAGTAACCATCGGCATTGGTGGCTGCTCCCAGATACGTATCTTGAACGACGATGTTAACACCTTGCAGGGGGTTGCCGTCAGCATCGGCCACTTCACCGACAATCTTGCCTGCCGATTGACCGTGTGCGGGTACCATCGTCAGTGTCATGATTGCACTCAGAATGATACTGTGGACCCAACCTGAGCTATTTTTATTCATCGGGATCGACTCCTCATATGCCAAATGATCGCTACTTTAACAGCAATATTTTTCGAATCCGCGATTGCCCACTATTGATCAACCGAACATAGTAGACCCCGCTGGGTAAGTTTTCTCCCGAAAACTTCATGCTATGCTGCCCAACGGGTGTCATTTCGTTCACAATGGACAGCACCGGCTGCCCCAGCAGATTATAAACGGTCAGACTCATATGCCCCGCTCCCACCGTTGTATAACGGATGATGGTGACATGATTAAATGGATTGGGGTAATTGGCGAGGCTTATTCTGGACGGCACCGGGCTGGCCTGGTCCAAATCAAGTGTGGCCAGGCCGGCCTCATAGGCTATTTGAATCTCGGTCGTATCCAACGGGTAATTGAAAATCTTGACTTCATCAAGACGGCCCTCGAAATGGCTGTTTCGCTCACTGGTTGTGGCCAGGTAGAGGTCGCTGCCTGTCGATAAATCCCAGGTTGTATCCACGGCTGATGCAACCAGCTGCCCGTCGGCGTACAGTCTTAATTGGGCGCTTATCCTGTCCCTGACGGCGGTTACAAATACCCAATCTCCGCCAAAAAAAGGATCATCTGCCGCCTCCGCCGAGGTGCTCACCTCACCATCGGATACAGCAAACCTTACCTTGCCGAGATCGGGGCGATAGTATAGTTCATAGCCATTCGTGAGGCCGGTTCCATCATACAGGGCCTTCGATATCCAGTGGATCGTCTCCGTGGCTGCCACGGGCGCCATCCAGAACGATAGGGTGAATCCGCGAACCGACATGTCGATGAAGTCATGGTTATTGACGCGCAGGTAATCATCTACGCCATCAAAAAGCAGTGATTGCCCGTCAACACCACCCGTCCAGCTTGTG
>CAZJBG010000140.1:0-2604 GCA_964543925.1 uncultured bacterium | reverse complement strand
GTATGCGCTGGGCGCGGAGCACCGCGCCTTCCGCGGCCTCGGCAAATGGCACGGTTGTAAAATCCCAGACGATGCCGGTGGTGGTGCCGTTATCATTGACCGGATCAACCCGCCAGAAATACCGGGTGGAGTCGCTGAGAAAGCGAGGTGAATAGTAGGGCTGGGTGAGATTGGTGATAAACGGGGGCGGGCTGGTCTCGCCAATATATAAATCATAGGACTGGGCCGCTATGGCCTCGCTCCAGCCCAGCCGGACATCTATCCTGGCTCCGGTTGCCCCATCTGCCGGTTGGGGATCACTACTCGGCAGCGGTTCGCCGGTCTCACTTATTGTCGTGGAAATAACAGTCCCCGTATAGATCGATTGGGTGGTGCCATTGATGGCCCTGATCCGGTAATAATAGGTCGTCAGTGGAGTCAAGCCGGTATCGATGAATAACGTATCGTTCGCACCGGCAGTGGCCACCACGGCAAACGAATTAGCATCGCCGGTAGATCGTTCGATGCTAAATCCTGTTTCGTTCAATGCGGCCTCATGCCAACGTAGCCGGACTGAATCATGAGCAAGGGTTAGACTGCTCAGGCCGGCAGGGGCGGCAAGGTAGTCTGTACGTTCGCACAAACTGCTTAAATACTCCTCCAGATTTGTGAAGCCGTCCCCGTCCAGGTCATCGTTCCGGTCATCAGGATTGCTTGCAGATAGGCCCATGTCGGCTTCCCAGTCATCGGCCATCCCGTCATGGTCTGCATCGGTAATCGTGCCGTAAGTCGCCAGCGTCGGGTACCCGCCTACATCGTCCTGGGAGTCGATAATCCCGGTGCCGGCCCCATAAGATGCACCGCCATAGGTCGCCGTGCCGGTCCTGGCTTCTTCGATGATGCGGGCATCATGGCTGTCGCGTACCAGAGAGGCGCCCACATCGGCCAGCACCAGTTCAAAAGCATTTTCCGGTGAATGGGTGACCACCGGAGAATAATCAAAGGGATCATAGGCACGAACATCGCTCTCAAAGGCGCCATCCACACCGCCGCTCCAATTATCCGCCGTTATATCGGGATAACCATCGACATAGTTGCCCTCGATATACCAGAGTCCGAATCCACCATAGGCAGGATCCTGGTAAGGTTCTGCAATTCGATCTCTCCTGCTGGTGGCCGGTCCGGATTTGTAATAATTGTTGATCAGGTTATAATTGCCCCCTTCGCCGCCATAGACGCTGTTACCGCCCCAGTTATAGATCACGTTATTGCGATAATCGTTGTTGCGGTCGGCCCGGTTAAAGCGGGGATTGCGGCTGTCATTGTGGGCAAACATATTGTGGTGGAAGGAGCTCCTCAATCCGCCCCAGATGCCGCCATAGCCGTGTGGACCTTTTTGATGGCCCGACAGCCGCAGGCCCTCGGCAATCAAGGTCCACTGGATGGTTATATCCTCCGTGCCGTAAACCGAGAGGACCTCATCCGTGGACCAACTCATGGTACAGTGATCGATAATAATGTTTCGCTGGTTGTTTGCGCTCATGGCATCAGCCTCAAAATAGGCCGGTGGCTCCCAGGCCAAATCTCCCAGGCGGAAACGCATATAGCGAATGATGACGTTGCTGGCATCAATGATCGTTGAATGCTTGGCTATGGTGATCCCGTCGCCCGGCGCGGTTTGCCCCGCGATGGTCACGTTCGTCTTGTTGATATTTAAGTTTGATTCCAGATAGATCGTCCCTGACACGCGGAATACGATCGTCCGGGCCCCCGTGGTCTCCACAGCCGCCCGGAGACTTCCGGGTCCGCTGTCATCCAGGTTGGTGACTTCCAGCACCACACCCCCGCGTCCCCCGGTGGCGAATTTCCCATAACCCTCAGCTCCAGGGAATGCAATCTGCTGCCCGGTCGCAGTACCGGTCCCCAAAAGGACTATACCGAGAGTCAAAATGGTGTTATGAAGTGGGTTTATCATCTGCTTTTTTATTGAAATTCGTAACCCCTCATTCCGATCAGTCAGAATTTCCTGCTGCCAACTCAATACTGGCGAGAATGAACGGCCCCACACCCTTTAGATCATTGACTGCAACCGGTTCGCCGATGTAATACTCATAGGAACCGTCCCGGTAAGGATCACCGCCCAGTCCGGCAACACTGCACACCTGATTCAAGTTTATGGCGCCATCCTCATCAAAAGATATCAACCTGTTGACTAGCCCGTTGAAACCCGATTCGGCCACCTGGTAAAACTTCGAGTCGAGATAGCCGTGGTTGACCCCTTTGGCTATCGCATAAACAAACATGGCCGATGCCGAAGCCTCAAGATAGTTGCCCTCGCGGTCGCCTAAATTGACCACCTGGTACCAGAGTCCGCTATCGTCCTGATAGTTGCTGATGGACGCCACCAAATCGGCAAGAATAGATATTATTTTAGATCTTTCCGGGTGATCTTCCGGCAGAAAATCCAGGACGTCAACAAGGGCCATGGCATACCAGCCCATAGCCCGTCCCCAGAAATGCGGTGAGGTCCCGGTAACCGGATCAGCCCAGCGCTGCGCTTTGCTCTCATCCCAGCCATGATAACGCAGACCCGTTTCGGCATCGCGCGTATGCCCATCAATTATA
>CAZJBG010000139.1:0-7244 GCA_964543925.1 uncultured bacterium | reverse complement strand
CCCACCAGATCAAATTGGCCACGGAGATGGGCCGCACCCCGGATGAAATCCGGGCCCGGGTGATGGCGCTGGAGGAGTTCAACCCTATGCTGGGTCATCGCGGTTGCCGGCTGGGGATCAGCTATCCGGAAATCACCGAAATGCAGGCCCGGGCCATCCTGGAATCGGCGGCGGAGCTGATTAAGGACGGCGTTGACGCCCGGCCGGAGATCATGGTGCCCCTCGTCGGTCATGTCAAGGAGCTGGCCCATCAGCGCGAGATCATTCTGCGGGTCTATGAAGAGGTCAAGGCCGGCATCGGGGAGATCCCCCACTTCTCCGTGGGTACCATGATCGAAGTGCCCCGGGGCGCCGTCACCGCCGATGAGATCGCCGAGGTGGCCGACTTCTTCAGCTTCGGCACCAACGATCTCACCCAGATGGGCTGTGGCTTCTCCCGGGACGATTCCGGATCATTCCTGCCCCACTACATCGATCTGGGCATCTATACCCATGACCCCTTCCAGAGCATCGATCAAAACGGTGTGGGGGAACTGATGCGCATCGCCGTCGAGAAGAGCCGCCGGGTGAAACCGGGCATCAAACTGGGGATCTGTGGTGAGCACGGCGGCGATCCCGAGTCCATCACGTTTTTCCACCAGCTGGGCCTGGACTACGTGAGCTGTTCCCCTTTCAGGGTGCCGGTGGCCCGTCTGGCGGCGGCCCAGGCGAAGTTGGGGGAAAGTTAGTGCCTGAATAACAGCGGTGAAATTTACCTGGTCAAGATAACGTCCCTTAAAAAGTAATCCGGATGCCAAGGGTGATGCTTCTCGGGTTGAGAAACGTCTGATAACCTTTGTCCGGCATATCGATGTAGGCCTGGTCCTCAAGGACCTGATCGACCAGCTGCGGGTTCGCAGTCTGCCACTCACCATTCTCAAATTGATGATAACTGCCTGTGGTATGCACGTAATACAGCTCCGAGCCGTCCCCCGCTGAGGGACCGGGATTCGGCGGCAGCTGCCACGGGCTTTCAATCACATGAATCGGGACAAAGGCCACCCCGGCTTCCCGATAGTCTCCCGGGCGATCGCTGCCCGGTACGAAACCGTATAGGTCTTCGTCCTCTGCAATGTTCCTGAACATGTCCTCGGGCAGGTGTAATGAGGCCATGTAGTCATTATAATCCCCGAGCGGATTGCCCGCGGACATGGCAAAGGAACGTTCGAAATACATGTATTTGAGGTTTAAAAGATTTCTGACATCAGCAAACAGCTGCACGGAGCCAAACCGCAGGTCAATCTTCTTGCTCAGGCGCAAATCGAGGTGATAGAAATCTCTGGTCCGCAGGTTGTTATTCAGTGAGGGGTGCGGCGTGTACTGAATACCGTCGGCATCGTTATCCTCATCGATGATCGGCCCGCTCCAGGTAAAAACTTGGCCTGCCCGCCAACCACCCAGCAGGTCCATCCGCCAGTTTGAAAGTGGTTCCCCACCCAGCAGCCGGGGCCCAAAATGGGACGGTGCGAGCAGTTCCAGATTAAAGTGTACGTAGGGCTGAGAGGCCGCCTCAGCCTGGTAGTGGTCTTGCGTAAGCAGATCGTAATCTATTTCATCCAGGGGATTACGGATCACGGCAGCCGGGCCAAAGTTCCCGGAACTGAAGGACATGTAGGTATAGTTCACAAAGCCGCGCACCCGTTCCCCCTTGAGCTTGGTGAGCGTCAGTTCCAGACCGCTGACGTCGTTGTAATTGAGCGGAAGGGCTTGCGTATAATATACATCATCGCTGATGAAGATTCGGAAGCTGGTCTGCCGGTCCACATCTCTAAGGTAACCTGATATCCTTAGTAAGTACTGATCAAAGATGCTCTGATCATAGCCCACCTCGTATGAGATTGTTCTGGGCATGGGGATATTGGGATTGCCCAGACCCGATACCGAGCTTCGACCGGGAGTGGTCTCAAAGGACTTTTCCAGCATCCTGTATAAATATTCCGCCTGCGGCATTTGATAAAAGTGGCCATAGTTGAAATAGAGTTTCGAGTTCATGGTGACGGGGAAGGAGACGCCCAATCGGGGACTCCACGCGAATTGTCGCTCTGCATTCTCCGTTCGCAGGGAATCCTCGCGTGTTTGCGGGTCCTGCTGGCCCAGGTAGTTACTGAAGTCATCGAATAAATAGCGCGTGCCGCCCACATAGAAATAGTCCAGACGGACACCCAGGTTCAGGACGATTGTCTTATAATCAAATCTGCTCTGAACATAGGCCGCTCCCTGGTGGGGTGCGGCGGTCCAGGCCTCGTATAAGTGGAAAGGGGATTCAAAATCTCGATCACCACACAGTAACGTCCAGGCTGAGCCCAGAGCGGATACCCTGGTTGCACAGGGATCACCCACTTCGGAGGCGATATCATACTGGCTGATGATGTACTCGGTTCCCGCCTTAAACTGCGTGCGGTCGCTCATACGACTGGTTATGTCGAACTTACCGGACCAGACTACGACGCTCGATGTGTCCCGGTCTTTGATCAATTCCAGTGGCCCGGGGCGCAGGAAATAATTGGAGGCCAGACGGTGGGCTTTGAGTTCATAAAACGTATGCGAGCCCAGCGAATGCCGCAAGGTCGCGCCCAGGAGCTGATGTTCGATGTCCGAAAGACCGATATTGTTCGTCTTAAATAGACCTTCCCTATTGAAAAAATCGTTTTCCAGGCCCCAGGGATAAGGTGGTACCCCCCCCGGCATCATGGAACTGGCGGAATCGGCCACACCGTCCTGCTGGCTATATAAACCCGCCACCGTCAGTTTTATGCCCGATTTGATATCCGAAACGAGTTTGACCTGCCAGGTTCTATCCAGCCGCGCATTGCGGTCATACGTGTCCAGATAGGGTTCCAGCTTCTGACGGTAGGAAGCCAGGAAGCGCAGCTTCCTCAGCGCCTGGCTGGCCCACGGGATCAACGGGCCCCCGATGGTCATGTCCAAATCGTGCCCGGGATCATCGATGGTCTGATTCGCCGGGACCGGCGACCCGGCCGATTCTGGCGCCTCCCGGGTGTCAAAATTCATTCTTTGTGCGGGGCGGTAGCGAATAAAAAGATCGCCACTATAGTGGTCCGAGGGCGGATTCTTCGTGACCATCTGGATGAGGCCCGAGCGGACATTCCCATACTCGGCATTGAAGCCGCTGGTCTGTACCTGTATCTGCTCCAAGGCCGTATAGCTCAGACCCATGATAGGGGCATGGGTACGGCCTTCGCGCAGGTTTACACCATCGACCAGAAAGGAGACGGTGTTGATGTTGCCGCCGCGTATCGTCAAATCCGGTTCGATGCCTGCTTGCAGCCGAAGGGCATCTTCAATGGTTGCGATCGGCAGGTCCTGGAGATTTTCGGCATCCATGATGGCCAGGTTTGCCGATACCTCTCGCTTGATGTTCTGGTGACTGGCAACCACCGTAATATCTTTACCCTGCAACACTTCTGCCTGCAGCGCAATATCGATGGCCGTGGTGAGATTGAACAGCACCTTTACATCCTCAACGGTCGTGCGGGTGTAGCCGATAAAGGACGCTTGCAGGCGGTAGGTACCCGGCGGCAGGTTGGTAAGCACATAGGCCCCGGCGGAGTCGGTGGTCGCGCCGAGATCGGTTTCGAGCAGGATGACATTGGCCCCCGGAAGGGGCGCTCCATTATCCGCCGCTGCAACCCGGCCGGTAAGGGTGCCGGTCTGTGCCAGGGCGGCGGTGGCCATCCCGATCATGCCTATGAGGCCTGCCACCTGAACTGATTTCACAGGCAGTGCCTCGTCAAGTCGGAGATCAGTGGAAGGAAAGTTTCAGGCAGATATGGGCAAGTGTCTATCATGGTCTGACTCACTACGCAGCCTGGTTGATTGGCGCGGGGGGCGGTGGCAGGTTCAATCGAGTTCACATTTTCATGGAAGATTTTATCACCCGCAAAATAAAGGTCCGGTCGCAAGGCACACAACAGGCTTATGCGTCAAGTTAAAGTAAAAAGGGCCGTAAAATATTCGGCCCACAGCCTGTCATCGGGGGTAGAGTGCAGTCGGAGGGCCGCCCTACTCCACCACCTCGCCGCTCAGGATATCGGCCACATTGATCTCGCCGTCGGTTTGCATCTTGCGAATTCGCAACATGATCTTCTGTCTGGCCTCGTTGACCTCACGTTTGGAGGCCGGCCCTTCCACCGGCTCGTACATGGCCTGCTTCTTCTTGGGCAGCACCTCAATGGCCCGATCCACCGTTTCCTCACTCACCCCCTTCATGGCCATGGCGATATCGTCCAACTCCACCGCGTTCAGGATGTCCCGCATGATCCCATCGGGGAGTTTGAAGATGTCGTCAAAAGTAAGGTAATACCGCTTGACATCCTTGAACAGCTCCGGATTTTCCTGGCTCAGTTTTTCCAGGTACAGGTTAGCCTGATCGAGTGGCATGCCGTTCAATATACCGGCCAGTTTCTCGCCGCCCCCCCGCTCATAGGTTGTGCCCTTGGGCAGGTAGCGGGCCCGCTCCTCCAAATTGCCCGCCACGCTCACCACCGCTTCCAGGTTCATGGCTTCAGATTCACCCAGCGCCGTGAGGGCCTCAATCCGCTGATCATGATCGAGTTGCTCATAGACTTTCATTTGACGCCCGCTGTCGAGTTGAGCCAGCACCATAGCCATCACGACGGATGATTCCCCCAGGATCAGGTAAGCCACCTGCTCATCGGATAGCTTGTCCAGGAAAGCGAACGGCCGGCGGGAGTCTTCACTGGTTTCCTTGTACTTCTCGGTGAGAAATCCAAAATAGTATTCCTCCAGGATGGCCCGCTTGACCTCCCACGGAACCTGGGTAATCTCCCGTGCCCGCCGGCGAATCTGGCGCAGCTGCTCCTCGTCGATCTCCTTAAAGATCGTAACCGACAGACCGTCACCCAGAATCTGGAACAGGATGGCGGCTTTATCCAGCCCGGTTAAGGCGGCGTCACTCATGCTAGGGTTGCTCCTCTTCACGTAAGGCGTCGCTGACCCCTGATGCGTCCTCCTCGCCTTCCTCCCCTCCGGACGTCTGGTCCCCTTGCTCGAGCCAATCCTTCAGAATCCGCGTGGCGGTAGCCTGACGGCCCACGCTCATCGATACCACCGACTGGCGGATCGCATTGACGTCCTGACGGAGAACTTCCAGTTCATCCACGGCCGGGTCCGAGGCGCCCTCCGGTTTCGCCGCCTCTTTAATTGGACGGGTCGTTTCAACCGCGGCGGGTTCGGCCTTGCGTCCTTGTTCATCCCTGTTCCCCGACCGGCGCGGCCGGCGCTTCCTCGTCGGTCGCCTGCGCGGGTAGGGTGGTGGCAGTCCACCGGGGTAGGCGACTCCCATCGCTGACAGTGGATTCCGGTTTCGGGAAGTAACAATCAGAACCGTAACAATAACCAATACGGCCAGGAGCGCCAGTCCAGCCAGAATAAAGACCCCCTGGTTTCCCCCCAACAGGCCGCTGAGACCCCGGGGCGGCGGTTCCCGGTTCAGGGTCGCCTCGATCTGTGCCTGGAGACGTTCCTTCTCTTCCTCGAAGGCCTGGCGCATGGCTTGCAATGAATCCTGTAGGGAAGTGGCCTGGATCGCTTTTATGTCCTGCTCATTGGAACTGAGTCCGCCCGAAGTCAGTTCTTTACGCAGCTCATCAATTTGGTTAAGGAGCGCTTCCTGCAACTTGGTGTTCTGTTCCTCCCGCTGCTGTTGCAGGAAGATCAGGTCCTTCGCCCGCTCGTTTTGCACATCGGCCAAATCGGACAGGGCCTGCTTGCGCTCTTCCTCCGAGCGCTCTAAATATTCCAGTTCCCGCTGGCGCAGCTCTTCCATGAGCGCCGTATTGCGTTCCTCCGCCTCCCGGAGGGTTTCGCGCAGCACATCGTTCTGGTCGCCCTGACCTGCGCCTCCGGCCCCCAGTCTCCGGGAACCGCCCCGGCGATCCTTGAACGAGGCTGTGGTAATGGAGAGCTCGTCGCCACGATCACGGTCAAAGCGGGAGGCAATGAGGGTCACCTGACGGACATTTTCGATGATCTGGGGAGAGACGCCGTCTTCCAGGACAATATTGATGGCCATGGACTTGATGAGTGGGAGACCCGCGGCCTCGCTCGCCGTCAATTCAGCCAGCTCCGCGGCGGCGCCCGAACGCTCCTGCAAACTCCCCCCGCCGGAAAGTGGGGCCTCTTCCCCGTCGTCCAGCGCGCGCACCTGCTCATCGAACCCGGTCACCCGTTCGGGGAATCCGGGTATGGGGAAGGGATTGGTAATGCTCTGGTCAGGGAGTGCCCCTGCGCGTCGCTCACCACCTTCGATCAAACGGCCGTCAGGGGTGCGTAGCGCGGTCTCTACCCGGCCCCCCGACGCGGCGCCCAGATCGACGGCCACATCCACCACGAACTGGGACTCATCCAGAATCTTGGTTATGGCATGGGTGACGCGTTGCTGGATCGTCCCTTCCAGCAGGAGTTTTTGCGAGAGGGGACCCGACGCCTGGCCCCTCACCAGGGAGATGAAACCGATGAGGATCAGGAGAAGGGTTGGAAAATGTATTTTGCGCAGACGCATCGACGACTCCTGTGCTGGTTAGCCGACGGAAAGAAAGGTAATCTCCACCCGCCGGTTGGCGGCCTGAAGCTCCTGGGTGCTGTTCCGGGCTTGCACCATCTCTTCGGTCACCCCGAGACGGGTTTCGTACCACGAAGTTCCATAGGGAACTTGGGCGGCGTATCCTACCGCTCGCAGTCTCCCACTGGCCACGCCCTTCCCGATGCAATACCGCACCACACTGGCTGCCCTGGCCGCCGACAACTCCCAGTTGGTGGGATACCGTTCTGCAATGGCGCCGACGGTCGGAAGATTATCCGTATGGCCCTCTACGGCAATTGGATAGTGATTGCCCCTGTCGGCCATAATGGGAATGACACTGTCGAGAAACGGAAAAATAGCCGACTTCAGCTCAGCGCTGCCCACCTCGAATGCGAAACGGCTGTCAATGGTAATCGTGGTCCCCTTGGGACTGCTGGTTACCTGGGCATAATCGGCCTTCATCCTTTCGATGGCCTCATTGACTTCCCTTTTGATCTGGCTCTGGGTCTTGGTTTTCACCTGGTCCCTTTGGCCACTGGCTGTACGATTCCCCTCCATGGCGGCCGCCAGGTCCGCGATCTTCACGGGATCCAGCGTCGACATGGAGAACAAAAGGACGAAAAAAGTCATCAGGAGGGTC
>CAZJBG010000138.1:5813-7547 GCA_964543925.1 uncultured bacterium | reverse complement strand
GCTTTCCCCCTTTTTTCTCTGGTGAGAATTCCAGCCTGGTGCAGTACGGCCAGGTGACGAGAGACCACCGAGAGATCCACGTTGCAGCAGCCGGCGGTTTGGCCCACGTTTTGCTCCAGGCCTGCCCCGAGCAGCTCAAACAGAAGGCGCAGACGGTTAGGGTCGCTGAGGGCTTTGAAGGAGTCAGCCAGGGTCCCGAGATCGAGGGTGTCCCCGTCGGGTAAGGCATACATGGACTGTTGCGATGATATTTGCATGATAGTGCAAATTTAATTACACATGCATGCTCATGCAATTATTATGGGCACATGCGTGGAGGAAAATGTGGGCGGGCTCCCTGCGGCGCACTGGCCCTGGCCCCGCCATCGGCAGGGTTGGATAAGGCCCACATTTCCCGTTAGCTTTGTCGCGCTGTGAGCAACATCGCCGACCTCATACGTTCCCGCCTTGCGCACCAACCTGTCCTGGCCGCTGCCGGCCAACTGGGCCAGAAGCAGGGGATGAAGATCTATGTTGTGGGCGGCTATGTGCGGGACCTGATCCTGAACCGGGATTCCCATGACATTGATTTGATGGTGGAAGGCGACGGGATTGCCTTTGCGCAGGCCTTGGGACGCCGCCTGGGTATCGACAGGGTGGTGGCCTACGAGAAGTTCGGGACCGCCCATATTCCCTTGAAGGGTACCCAGGTGGAGGTGGCCACGGCCCGCACCGAGACTTATGCGCCCGACTCCCGCAAGCCCGAGGTGACCGCCGGCAGCGTTGAGGCCGACCTTTCCCGCCGCGACTTTACCATCAACGCCCTGGCTGTATCGGTGCTCCCGGACACCTTCGGCGACCTCATCGACCCTTTCCAGGGCATCCGGGATATGCGCGCAGGCGCCTTGCGCACCCCCCTGGCCCCCGACGCCACCTTCAGTGATGACCCGTTGCGCATGCTCCGGGCCGCCCGGTTTGCTGCTCAGCTGAAGTTCGATATTGACCCCGAATGCTTAGGCAGCATCACCCGGCAGGCCGGGCGTATGAGCATCGTGAGCTGGGAACGCATCACCGAGGAAATCATGAAACTGCTGGCGGCGGATCGGCCGAGCGTCGGCTTCTACATCCTCAAGGAGACGGGCCTCCTGGCCCATGTGTTCCCCGAACTGGATGTCATGTCCGGTGTGGAGATCATCAAAGGTAAAGGCCACAAGGACGTGTTCGTTCACACTCTACAGGTGGTGGACAACGCCGCTGCCCTGAGCCCCAAACCGGCCCTGCGATTTGCCGCCCTGGTCCACGACATTGCCAAGCCCCGGACCAAGCGGTTTGACCGCAAACGAGGCTGGACCTTCCACCACCACGAAGAGGCGGGCCGTAAAATGCTGGGGGAGGTGGCCCGGCGCATGCATCTGTCCAACGACCTGCGGGACTACCTCATGAACCTAACCAAGCTGCACCTGCGTCCCATCGCCCTGGCCCAGGGGGGCATCACCGACAGCGCCGTGCGGCGGGTCATGCGGGAGGCGGGGGAGGATGTGGATGACCTCATGCTCCTGTGCCGCGCCGATGTCACCACCAAACGGGAGGCCAAGGTTGCCCGCTATATGGCCAACTTCGAGCGGGTGGAGGCCCTCATGCAGGACGTCACCGTCAGGGATGAAATGGCGGCCTTCCAGTCACCGGTGCGCGGGGATGAAATCATGAAGATTTGCGGCCTTGATCCGGGGCGGTCCGTGGGCCGGCTCAAAACGG
>CAZJBG010000138.1:0-5803 GCA_964543925.1 uncultured bacterium | reverse complement strand
GAGGAGGCCATCCTGGAAGGGCGGATCGAGAACACCTACGAGGCGGCGCTGGCATATTTGCAGGAGATCAAGGACGAGGTGCTGCAGGCTTCCCAGTAGCTCCCGGTCCCTTCCGATCCAATGTTGCATTACACCTGAAAAAGTACTTGCAACATGTCTTGTCCAAGTGTTATACTCATATAGAACACCAGATCAATAAAACAGTGCGCACTACCCTAACATTTGACCATAAGACTCCCATCTACGTCCAGGTAGCCCGAATGATCCGGGAGGCGGTCCTCTCCGGCGATCTCCCTGAAGGTGAGGCCATCCCCTCGGTGAGGCAGATTTCCGTGGAACAGGAGCTCAATCCCCAGACAGTGCTCAACGCCACCCGGCTGCTCCTGGATGAAGGCATCCTGGAGAAACGGCGCGGGATCGGCGTATTTGTGAAGGCGGGAGCCAGAGCAGCACTCATGATGCGGGAACTGGAGATATTCAAGGGGGAAGAGATACCCGGTCTGGTCAGCCGCGCCAGACTGCTGGGTTTATCCTCCAAAGAGACCCTTGGTCTGGTCAAGGATAAATTCGAGGAGTAGCCCCGTGGAGACGCTTATTCACCTGCAAGACGTGACCAAAACCTATGGCTCAACCGTGGCCCTGAAAGGGGTCAGCCTAGACATCCCTCCCGGACGCATTGTGGGGTTGGTGGGTCCCAACGGCGCCGGTAAAACCACCCTGCTGCGGGCCATGACCGGCAGCATCAGCTATGCGGGGGAGATCAGTATTCTGGGACTGGAGCCCCAGAGCCAGCGCAAGGCGCTCATGGCGCAGACCGGGGTCATACACGATGTGTCGGTGTTGCCGCCGTGGATGAGGGTCCGGCAGGTGCTGACCTGCCTGGAAGGGGTCCACCCCCATTTCAATCGCCGGCGCTGCGAAGATTTTCTCGCCACGACCAGCATCCAGCTGGGGAAAAAGGTGAAACAGCTCTCCAAGGGTATGAAAACCCAGCTCCACCTGGCCCTGGTGCTGGCGACCGAAACCCGCCTGTTGATCCTGGATGAGCCGACCCACGGCCTCGATATCCTCTTCCGCAAGCGGTTCTATACCTCGGTGCTGGAGGATTACTATGACCAGGAGAAGTCCATTCTCATCTCTACCCATCAGGTCGAGGAGGTGGAGCATATCTTGAGCGATGTGATCTTTATCCGTGACGGTGAAATTTTGCTCTACACCTCCATGGATGATTTCCGGCAGACGTTTGTCCAACTCACGGCCAGTGTGGAGCAGGCCGACCGGGTGCGCCAACTGGGTCCCCTCACCGAGCACGATCTGTTCGGGCGGAAAGTTTTCCTGCTCCGGGATGTGGACCGCGCGGCCCTGGAACCCCTTGGGGAGGTGCAGGAGCCGTCCGTGGCCGATGTTTTCGTGGGGTTGATGGGAGGTGAAGCATGAAACCGTTCATTGCCCTGCTGATCCGGGAATGGCAGGAATGGCGCATGGTCATGGCGGTGGTGGGGATCCTCTATGTGGTGGGCCTGACTGTTTCGGCGGTGGCGCTTCACCGGGGAGCGGACGCATTCCTGGGCACGCGAGGCCATATCGCCATTCAGTATGACTACGGCGTGTCTGATGGCGACCCCTCCCCTGATGAGGATGACGATTCAGAGTGGGACCGCCCAATGGAGTGGGATAATTCCAGTTTGGCGGAACAACTCTGGATTAGCGGACGGGCGGACCTGATCCTGTCTGTCTGGATGCACATGCTCAGGGGTGGGGTATCCTTTATTAACCTCTCGTTGATGGTTTTGGCCCTGTTTTACCTGGTGGATGCCGTGTTCAAGGAGCGGGCCGATGGCAGCACCTACTTCTACCGCAGCCTGCCGGTGGGGGATGGGGCGCTGCTGGCTGCCAAGCTGGTAGCGGGCACCGTGGGTTTTTTGGGACTATCCTTCATACTGGGGATGGGATCGGTGCTGTTTGCCCAACTCACCTTTCCCGGCGGACTGGCCGAGTATATAGGGGCTGACGGCTATGCTGCCAGCCAGATCGCAATTTTGGACCTGTTCGGCGATTGGCTGATCTTTCATCTCCTTCAGCTCCTGTGGCTGCTCCCCTTTGCCGCCTACCTGCTCTTCGTATCCACGGTCACGCGCAGTCGTCCCCTCCTGGTAGCCATAGCTGTCCCGCTGCTATTGGGAGTGCTATGGCGTTACCTGATGGGCAACAACGCCCTGTGGCGCGAGATGATGACCGACCTGATGGTTTTGGGTGATGTACTGGGGAACGAATGGCTGGGTGATCGAGGGCCGGAGATCGAACCCGGTGCCGCTATTGAACTGTTTGGTTCATTCACCAGCTATATCTTCAGCCTGCGCACAGTGGTTTCTCTGCTGCTGGCGGGTGGCTTTTTTGCCGGAACATTCTTTACCTATCGAAAGAACCTGGCTGTATCTTAAATTTGAAACGTTCGCGGACCGGCTTCCTTATTCAGGCAGGATCGTCGGTTTTCTGAATCGTTATAGCCGGTCAGCCCTGAACGGAAACGCGTCCAATTGGCATACTATTACTATACGAATAATGGAAAGGGGTCAGCATGGAAGCCACCCGCCCAGTCGAAGGCGGTACGAGCCCCCTCAGGCGCATCTGGGGCGTATTTATGGCGCCCCGGGCAACGTTTTCCGGCATAGCCCAGTCTATTCATATCAGGGATATAGCCATACCCCTCCTGGTGCTCCTGGCACTATCGGCGGGATCCCAACAGCTGCTCAGGCCGCTGGCAATGGACACACAGGTACAGAACATTCTCCAGCGGGAGGATATTTCTGAGGAACAGAGGGAGGCCATCCTGGATAGCATGGACAAGGCCCGCAGCCGGATGGCCGGCCCATTGGGTGTTGTCCTCGGGATGGCTACCACCGTGGCCTGGTATGCCATTTTGACGGGGATCGTCATGTTCTTCGGCACCTTCATCCTGGGAGGCCAAGGGACATTCAGGATCAGCTGGGTCATGGTGCTCTATGCGAGCATGGTGGGCCTCCTCGAGATGGCCGTGAAAATACCACTGATGTTGCAGCTGCAAACTTTGCAGGTGGAGACCGGTCTGGCGCTGCTGTTGCCTGGGAGTCTGGATGGGACCTTGTTCTACCGGTTTTTCCACCGGCTGGATTTCTTTGCCATGTGGAAGATCTTTCTGGTGGCCATGGGGATGGCCCTGGTTTACCGGGTGCCCGAGAAGCGCGCCCGCACCGTGCTTTATAGCGCCTGGGCCGTGGCCATGTTTCTGCTGGCCTGGGTGGTCGACGGCCGGGGACCGGGATAGCTGCCAAGAGGACTGTTAATGAAACTTATTAACCATTCATCGATTTAAAGCATCTAAGGTACAAGGTCTCATATGAAATCGATTTCCCAACTATGTGCCGGCCTGATCCTGGCGACGGGCCTCTTGGGGGCACAAACGCCCCCGGGCTTGAGTCTGGATCAGTTCGTTCAGATCGGCTTGGAGAACAGTAGTGACATCCGCATCGCCGAGCGCAACTTGGCCAGCGCCCGGGCCGACCGGCGCAGTTCCATGTCTGGCCTGATTCCCAGATTATCCGCCTCTGTCAGTCAGGACCTGGACCCCGGCAAGTCCTTTTTGCGGGATGGGGTGCCGTACGAGCCCACCCCCTTCAGCTCCCGGATATCCCTATCCCAGACCATTTTCGATGGGGGAAATTCATGGTACAATCGGCAGGTAGGGACCGTGGGGGTGGAAAGAGCCGTGTCGGAGTTGGAGCGAACCCATCAGCAGGCCATTTTCTCCATCCAGCAAGCCTTTTATGGATACTTGTCGCGGGTTGAGCTGCGGGAAGTTGCGGAGGAGGCTTTGAAACTGAGCCGCCGACAGCTGGAACTGGTGGAGGAGCGGTTCCGTCTGCAGGCCGTGCGGGAGACGGATTTGCTCAAGGCCAGAGTGAACGTAGGACAGCGCGAGGTTGCGCTCCTGCAAGCCGACCAGGTTCTGATCAACGCAGCAACCACCTTGAACCTTGCCCTGGGGCTCGACCCGTCCACCCCAGTGAGCGTGGTTCGTGACAGTGTGATGGTCCGTCCGGTCCTAGACCGCGAAGCGGCCCTTACGTCGCTCATGGTACATAATCCCATACTTAGAAGCCAACACCTTGCCGTGGAAAATGCCAGGCTGAATGCCAGAATACAACGAGGGAGCCTCCTGCCGACCATCTCGCTGGGCTACTCCCAATCGGCAGATGCCGGTACGCTGGGAGAGGCGTTTAAGTATTCCAGTGACAAATCCAGCACGGGACTAAGTTTTTCATTCCCCCTGTTCACAGGTTTCCAGAACTCTTCTCGTTTCCTTCGGGCGCGCCATTCTGCCCTGGCTGAGGAAGAACGGCTGGCAGGCCTGGAACGGAATCTGAAGGGGCAACTGGAAAACACCCTCTCCAGCCTTGCATCGCTCAATAGCATTTACCCGATTAACCAGGATATCTTAGCCTCTGCCGAAGCGGATGTCCGCCTGGCCGATGAACAGTACAAGCTGGGCGCCATCTCTATCCTTAATCTGTTGGATGCCCAAGTTTCACTGATCACGGCGCGCAGCACCCTGGTGCGGACAACCTATGATATCAAGACGGCAGAAGCCCAACTCGACGCTCTTATGGGGACCATCGGTCAATGAAGATCAATATTAAGGCTTTACTCGATTATAAAAATATGAATCGCCGGCGTCTGCTCATTGGCTCGGGCATCGGTGTGGTCGTGGTCATTATCATTTTTGCCAACCTGACGACTGCGGGGAGCGGGGATACGGACAACCCGGGTCCACCCATTGCGGTGCAGGTCGCAGAGGTGCGCCGGCAGCTGGTGGAACAGACCGTGACGGCTGCTGGTAAGATTCAGCCGGTATTCGAGACCGAAATATCCTCTACCGTAAGCGGCCAAATCATGGCTATCCTGGTGGAGGAGGGGGAGGAAGTCCAGCCCGGTGATACGTTGGTTATCCTTGACCGGCTGCGCTATGAGGCGGCCTACGAGCGGTCCAAGTCGGCCCTCCGGTCGGCCAGAGCAGGCCTGAAGCAGGTCCGAGCCGAACGGGACCGGGGCCGCCAGCTCTACGAGAAGAGCCTTATTAGTCTACAGGACATGGAAATTCTACAAGCGAATGACGAAGGGGCGTTAAGTCGGAGGGAACAGGCCGAGGCCACCGTGGATCAGGCCCGGGACGACCTGGCGAAAACGACCCTGGTGGCCCCCGAAGCCGGGGTGGTGACCAAGCTCAACAAAGAGGTGGGCGAAATGGCCCTCGGTTCCACCTTTCAGGCCGATGTGTTGCTCATCATCTCTGATCTGTCCATGATGGAAGTGGTGGTGGAGGTGGATGAGACCGATGTGGTGGACATCGAAGTTCTCGATCTGGTCAAGATCGAGGTGGACGCCATCCAGGATACGGTATTTGAAGGGCGGGTTTCGAGGGTGGCCCATTCAGCCACCATCCAGGGGGCCGGTACGCAGAACCAGGTCACCAATTTTGAAGTGGTTGTTACGTTCGACATAGACCCCAGCGCCCGGCGCATCGATCCCAGGATCCGGCCCGGCATGTCGGCCACGTCGACCATCATCATAGCCCGATTGGAGGATGCAATCGCTGTCCCCATCCAGGCCATTGCGGCCCGGCAGCCGAAGCGGGACAATGAAGGTGGGGACGAGAGTGGAGGGCCGGGGGGTAGACGGGGGATGGCCCGGGGAGAACGGGCTTCAGGTGGACCGGGTGGCAACCGCAGCGCCGCCCAGGGAGGACGTCCAGCTGGGGGAGGCAATC
>CAZJBG010000137.1:3169-7594 GCA_964543925.1 uncultured bacterium | reverse complement strand
CGTACTGCTGAATGCGGCGGCGCCAGATGTACTGGTTGGGATCGATGTCCAGGGCCTGGCCCCAGTATTGAACGGCATTGTTGAAGTCGTCGGCTCGGCGAAAAGACGATTCGTAGCGCTTGCGGAAGGCAACGCCCAGGCGATAGTGAGTCGGCCCGTCCTTGGGATCCTTTTGCACGGCCTGGGTATAGTTTTCGATGGCCTCGTCGAGGTGCGCCTCATCGCTCCACAGGAACAGGGCGTCGGCCCTGGCCGTCCCGGCTACGGGGAGGCCGTAGTTCCGCAGAGCCTCCGGGTCTTTGCTCAGTGCGGCCTGCTCCAGGGTAGCCAGGTCGGGGCGGGCAGTCCGGGGAACATCCTCTTGTTTCGGCTGAGGGTACGTCTCCTCCATAAACTGCTGAAATTCTTCCTGTTTCGGATTGATGGCCCGGACGATGCCGTATTCATCCAACAGAACCGTGACCGGCACCACCGAGAGTCCCAGCAGGTTGAGGGGATCGATAAGGTTCGGCCAGTTCATCTGCTTCCACTGCATGAACAGCCGGGCGCGGTCGGGGTGCTGTTCCTGAAGGATGCCGACCATCTTCACCTGGCCGGTCTGCTGGAGGGCTTGGGTCCGTTCGTGCCACCCGGGCACGTGCCTGCGGCAGCCGGCTCACCAGGATGCCCAGATGTGCAGGATGACCTTCTCGCCCCGGAAATCCATCAGGGAGGTAGGCTGACCACCTTCAAGAGCGGGCAGCGTCAGGCCCGGGAAGGGCTGGCCTACCTGGAGGCCGGAAGGGGCCGCGGCCCTGCCCGTTGCCACTAGCAGGAAAATGAGGGCGATACCGGTGAGGCTTCCCCAACTGCTCAGCATTGATAACCTCCGCAATGGTGATGAAAATGGATAAGCCCGGGCAATTTACTACCAAGGGTCGTCATGCCAAACGGGGATTGCGCCCTCCGTCGCGGCCCGGACAATCGCGAAGTCGCCTGGTCTCCACGGTCGTCTGGGCCGGATTCGCCGCAACGCATTTACCGGCCCTATAGAGGTACCTGCCGGCCCAAAATCTTTGGCTTTCCTGAGTAGGCCGGTGCATCCAGCCGATTGGTCACATTGAGCAGCACGGCCACAGCGAGATTGCCCACTCTGACCATCCCCTCCAGGTTGAGCAGCACCACGTCATCGAGGGGGGTGTGGTACTCATCGTGCATGCCGGTGAAGAAAAAAAGTACCGGCCTTTCCTCCTGATAGAAGGGGAACTGGTCACTTCGCCCGATGAATTGATCATCATAAACCAGCATCAGGGATTCGCTGTTCACCTCACCCAGGAGTGCTTTCCATAAAGGTGAGGACGTGGCGCCCATGACGATAAGCTCATCATCTCGCAGGTTGCCCACCATATCCAGGTTGATCATGGCGGCAATGCTGTCCATGGGCACCACCGGGTTGCGGGTAAAATGGATCGAGCCCAGGAGTCCCAACTCCTCAGCGCCATAGGCTTGAAACATGATGGAGCGCCGGTCGGCTCCCGAACCTTCACCCAGGGTAAGATAGTGGGCCAGGTAACGGGCGACCTCCATCATCAGGGCGACACCCGAGGCGTTATCATTGGCGCCGTTGAAGATAATGATCGAGTCTGCCGATCCCGACGAAGAATCGGCCGTTCGCCAGCCCAGATGGTCGTAATGGGCCCCCAGGATCAGCCACTGGCCGCGCAACGAGCCTTCACCGGGGAACTTCCCCAGGACGTTGCGCGATTCAACGCCGGAAAGCTGCCCCCCGCGCCCCCTCGCCGATTTGGTCAGCTCCGAATCAGGGAAGATAAAGGTTTGAAAATAATCCGGCGCACCCGGTTCCAGCCCGTTGCTGACAAATGCGCTACGGATATATTCGGCTGCCTGCAACTCGTACACCGACCCAGCCCGGCGTCCATAGAGGCTGTCTGCGGCGAGAAACTCCACGTGCGCCAGCAGCGTGGCCGGGCTCAGTGGATCGGTGAACTCTGGTCCCGGATCGGGGGGAAAAATGAGATCGCACCCGACCAGAAGGATGATCATGATGGGGAAACGTCGCATCACGAAACCCCATCTTCCGGTAGCGCCAGCTCGGGGAAATCGGTGAAGACGCCGTCCACACCGATGGACTTGAGGTATTCAACCATGGGCCGGTTGTTTATGGTCCAAACGTTCACCCGCATGCCCCGACGGTGAGCTTTGATCACCATCTCGGGTGTCAATATTTCCGCATCGACATGCAGGAGGTCAGGCCGCACCAAGTTCAGCAAGTAGGGTCGACGCAGTATCCACGGCACATCGACATCCGACAGAATATAGCCGATCCTCAACTCGGGCTCCAGCCAGCGAACCCTCATCAGCCAATAGGGGTTGAAACTGGAGATAATGGTGCGCTTGACCAACCTATACCGGCGTACCAGGGCCACCACCTTCTCTTCCAGGCCGGTGGAACGCCAGCTATTGGATTTCAACTCAATGATGATCATCATCTCTTCCGGAACCAGCTCCAGCAGTTCGGCCAACCGGGGGGGTCGTGTTTTGGGACTCCGTCCCCGCCAAGTGTGGGCGGCGTTCAGCTGGGCGAGCTGTTCATAAGTGATATCCCATACATAGCCGGCACCATCGGTCGTCCCTTCAAGGTCAAAGTCGTGCATGACGATCACTTCACCGTCAGCCGTTTCCGTCACGTCCAGCTCAATGCCGTCAACGCCAGCCTTAAACGCCTCCTGAAAGGACGGGAGCGTATTTTCAGGCGCCAACGAGGGAACCCCCCGATGACCCAGGCACAGGAGCCGGCCCTCACGGTAAAAAGGCGTCTCCCTGGCCCGCCAGAACCACAGACGCCGGATGGCCCCGGCCACGACCGAACCGGCAATAATGAAGATCAACTCGGCGGGGATTATCGGCATGACCCGTTATTCTATGGCTTCAGGGTTAGCGTACTGACGGTCGCCCGTTCCACCGCTGCCCGGGTGAAGTCCACGGGCCGGTACTGCCCGGCATTGTACAGCTCCGCCTGGTCCCGGTAATGGGGACTGAAGGGATGGCCGCTCTGGCCCGTGGGCAGGACCATGCGGGAGTTATCCGGATCGGCCAAATCAACGATACTCCGTTGGCTGGGACCCCAGTTAGAACTATAGCCCTCCTGCGGACGGTAATTGATGGCGTTCACTGTACGGCCCGAACCGGGGGCGGGGAAAGTCCCCACATTCAGGGCGAACCAGCCGTTGAGAAATTTACCCAACCGCCCACCCCCCGACAGGGCATGTGGATGGGTCAGGGTATGCCGCTTACCCCAGCCCCAGGCGGCACGCCGCCGGCCCAGTGCGCTATGGAGTTGGGCCACCGCCACTTCCAGTGCCTGGCGGCTTGCAGCAGCCCGGTCTTCCAACGCCGGGGTGTTCACATTATCAAACCAGGGCGAGTCTCCCTGCTTGAACAGGTGGTGCAGGCTTTTGGAGACAAATCCGGAGCGCAAAAACAGGGAGTAGGTATGCTCCCCGGCCCGGTCCAATTCGTCGCGGTAGATGGTCTCCTTGAGCTGCTCATACCAAGCCACGAAGATGGTGGCAGCTGTCGATTCGGTCGTCATGCGATAGTCCCACTGGCGCAGCTGGTCCAGGGCATCAGCTACCTGTAACGGGATATTCAGATCATCGGCCGCATCGGCATAGGCCTCCAGCAGCACCGGTACGAGATCCCTGGCAGAGTTGGACAGCACATCGTTCTGAATGACCATGAACGTCTCCGGTGTATGATCCTCACGAGCCGCCAAAAGTTCAGTGATGCGATCCGCTCGGAAGGGCTGGGCCCAATAGGCCGAGATGTAAGTGGGGAAGGCCTCATCGAAGGTCGGATTGTTGGCGGTGGCGATATATCCTTCGGGAGGGTTGTAGCTATAGGGCAGCTCCTCGAAGGGCAGGTAGCCCCGCCAGTCGTACTCACCGCTTGCGCCGGGCAGCAGTCTCAGGCTGGCGCCACCCTCACGTAGGGGAATCCGGACAAAGGGCCGCCAACCGATGTTGTCCTCCCGGTCGGCGTAGACCATGTTCTGCCCCGGCACGGCAAACAGGGCAGCCGCAGCGGAAAAATCGGCCCAGTTCTCGGCCAGATTCAACTTCAGAAAGGCGGTGGCTTCATCGGAAAAGTCCTGCCCCGACCAGCGCATGGTGATCGGTTGGCCGGTCTGACGGGCCAGATCCTCCAGGTCGTTGATGACGACACCGTGGACCGTGCTCCTGACAGTGATGACGACAGGGTCACCATCCTTCACCTGGATGATTTCCTCCCGCTCGGTGAAGGGTAGCCAACGGTCCCGGTAGCGATAGGTTGTGGAATCACGGGGGTTCACTTCCTCGACATAAAAATCGGTGTCGTCGGCAGTAAGGTAAGTGGGCCCCCAGGCGATATGGCCATTGTTGCCGC
>CAZJBG010000137.1:1852-3159 GCA_964543925.1 uncultured bacterium | reverse complement strand
ACGCCCCGCACATTGAACCGGCCCCCCACCAGGTGCATTTCATACCAAACGGGCGGCTGGGAAAAGCCAAGATGCATGTCGTTGGCCAGCAAGGGAGACCCGGTCGCGGTGCGGCTGCCGGAGACCACCCAGTTGTTGCTGCCCCTGAACCGGCCCACGCTGCCCAAGGTGGCATCAAGTTCCTGCGCAATGGCTGTGCGGGCCACCAGTAAGTCTGCAAGAAGGGCATCTGTCGCGGGGGGCCGGCCTGCCAAATTTTGCCCGGGATAGGGGGGGATGAGATCGCGAACCTGATCGTCGCCCAGGACCCTGTGCAGCTGATCAACGGCCAGTTCAGCATCCCAAGCCTCGTTCAGGTTTTCCCCCTGAAGGCGGCCAAAACCGGTCGCAATCGACGGGTCCCACATCAGCGGCCGGTGCCCTGCCAGCTTGAACTCCAACGGCAGGTCATCGAGATGGGCGCCGACGTAAGCGTTGATGCCGTCACAGGACCACTGGATGATCTGCCGGGTGACCGGGTCCATCTCCTGTACGATCTGCCGGCCGATATGATGAAAGCCCCAGGTGCGCAGGTATTGATCGGCATTGACCAGCCCAGCATTCATTTCCGCCAAACGCCCCTGGACCGCCCGGTTGACCATATCCATCTGGAACAGGCGCTCGGACGCCATGACGTACCCGGCGGCGAAAAAGAGATCATGTTCGTTTGCAGCATAGATGTGCGGCACAGCGTAGGCGTCATAGTGGACGGTGACGGGCTGATTCAGGCCCGGCAAGGTGATCTCACCGGAACGGACCGGCTCAGACACACGGAAGAACAGATTGGGATAAAACAGCAACAGGGCAACCAGGAGTGCCGCGACACCGCCTATCCACATGACATATTTGCCCATCGAAGCCTCCCCGGTTGTTGGGCGGTTATCATCGGTACGGATCCCGAAGGGCACCCGCCCCAGCCGGAAATCCTGTGGCCGGGAATTTAGATGACTCTACCAGGTGGGGCAAGGCGATCGACAGGACCGTTGTAACCAAACCGATTCGTTTGCATCTAACTGATGAAACGACGCGACAAGGTTGACAACGCAAAACGACAAGGAGGGTAACATGCCCGTGACATTAACTGATGCAACCTGGGAACAGGAAATCACCCAACACAAGGGACTGGCCCTGGTGGATATATGGGCACCGTGGTGTGGCCCCTGCCGGATGATCGGTCCCATCGTGGAAGAAATTGCCGGGGAGTACGAAGGCCGAGCCAAAGTCGGCAAGCTCAACGCCGATGAGAATGCCAAACCGGGGGAGTTCGG
>CAZJBG010000137.1:1310-1842 GCA_964543925.1 uncultured bacterium | reverse complement strand
TGCTCATTTTCAGGGACGGACAGGTGGTCGATCAGATTGTCGGTGCCGTACCCAAGCAGATGATCACTGCCAAGCTCGATTACTACCTGGCCAACGAGCCGGCGCGGTCGTAGATTCGGTTCTTCATGTGGTCGGCATGGTGCCCACCCAGCTAACCGGGATCCGTAGGAGTCGTGGCCGAACCAGCCCCGCCAGACATCAGCGATTTGGTCCAGCGCTATTCGAGCCGGATATACGGGGTGGCCCTGCGCCTGACCCAGAACCAGGCCGATGCCGAAGATGTGCTCCAGGAGACCTTCCTGACCGTCATGCGCAAGTTGGACTCCTTTGAGGGACGCAGCGCTATTTATACCTGGCTGTACCGAATCGCCACCAACATTGCCCTGGGCAAACTGCGGCAGCAGCAGAAGTCGCCTGATGTGGACATTGCGCCGGAAGACTTTGAGGACCTGGCTTCCTGGAGCAGTGACCAGGGGCTGCTGCCGGGCCACGACCGGGAAGACACGGCATTTATCCGCCAGTCCCTGGATCG
>CAZJBG010000137.1:0-1300 GCA_964543925.1 uncultured bacterium | reverse complement strand
TGTGGACGGCCGCAGCACCCGGGAAACGGCGGACCTGCTGGCCATCACCCAGGCCAACGTCAAGGTCCGGCTCATGCGGGCGCGTATCCAGCTACGGAACCTCCTGGCGCACCTGAAACAGCCCGAAAGGCCCCGCTCATGAATCCGCATTCTGATCAATTCAAACGAACCATTTGCGAGCAGTTGGGGGAAGACCTGGATGCCGAACTCTGCGAGGAAGTCGCCCGGCACCTGGCGGACTGCCCCGACTGCCGCGCCCAGTTCGATAGCATCAAGCAGACGGTCACCCTCTATCGCCAGACGCACCCCAATCCAAATCACCTGCCCCAGGCCGTGGAAGAGCGACTCTACAAGGTACTGTCCATCACTCCCACGAAGAACTGAGGTCCCCTAATATCACAGGGGGCGCGGCCAGCAACGGTTGCCCCGCCTACGCCGAATCGGAACCGCTGGAAGAGTTCATTCGGTCAGCTGGCTGGTGCAACCGCCGCAGGAGCAGCAGCACCGGCAAGGCTAACAAGGTTAGCAAACCGCCGGTAATATAACCCACCGAAAGGGACCTTTGACGCGCCAGGTATCCCAAGCCCACCTGCCCGCCCCCGCTCCCGAGGCTCCCCATCAATGAATCAAACGAGACGATGGTGGCTCGCTGTTCAGAGGGGATGAGTTGGTGAAGGTAGGCCTGTCTCACCGGTCCTGCAGCTCCGTAGCCTACCATCAATATCAGGTAAAGCGACACGGCCAGCCAAAAATTGCCGACCAGTCCTACGGCCACCGCGCCGATACCTGCTCCCACGGAGGCCCATAGCAAAATGGTCGACCGGTAGGTGACAAGGTGCCCTAACCGACTCACCAGCCCGTTACCGATCATTGTGGCTACCGAGATAAGGGCCGCAATAACACCTGCAATCCAGATGTCACCCCCCCGACCCAGCAAGCCCAGAAAATAGGGCTGCCAGGAATGATAGCCCCAGGCCATGAATATCGCCTGGATAAGGGATATACTCATGAGCAGCCGTACGCTGGACACCCGCCAGCCATAGGTCATGCTGGCCGAGGCGATTTTGCCCATCTCACGGGGCAGTGCCCGCAGGTGAAGGGCCTGGGGGGTGTAGCCGATATCGTGCATGGTGAACCAGGCGACCCCAAAGACCCCAACCAGCAGCCCGGACCGGACCACATAGGGCAGCGCCAAGTCCAGGGTGCCCAGCAGTCCGCCACCCAGGCTGCCTACGAGCATGGCCGCGCTGAAAACCATGCCTCCCTGGGCAAAGACCCGGTCAAGTTCGCCCTTAAAGCC
>CAZJBG010000136.1:0-7595 GCA_964543925.1 uncultured bacterium | reverse complement strand
CCGTCATCCCGCTGCCCTAGCCACCCGGAACCATTTCCCATGCCTAGCGTACACCGGCCCCTGATCCCTTCATCATGGCGTCCCGTGCTGCCCGGAACTCGTTGCCCTTTCGCCAGTTGGGGAATGACGATCCGTCGGCCAGCCGGTAACCGATGTCCAGCAGCAGCTGCAAGTCGTCCACCGCCCCGGTGAGGTCCCATGAGGGGTCGAACTCGTCGGAGGGCTGGTGGTACCGCTCAGCCGTGTAGGCGTCCATTTGCTCCCGGGTCCACGCCTCCCCGTGCTCCACGTGATCGATGCCGTTCTCAAGGTACAGGGCCGGAACGCCCTCCTTGGCAAAGCTGAAATGATCCGACCGGTAAAAGTAGCCTTTCTCCGGCGAGGCATCCGGCCGCACGACACGCCCCTGCTGCTTGGCAGCCTTGACGACATAATCGTCCAGTTGGGAATTGCCGTAGCCGATGACGGTCACATCCTTCATGGGGCCGTAGATGTTCAGGCCATCCATGTTGAAGGCCGCCACCGTTTTTGACAGGGGATAGGCCGGATGGGTGGCATAATACCGGGAACCGAGTAAGTTTTGCTCTTCCGCCGCAACCGCTAAAAAGAGTATCGACCGGGAGGGACGGTTTTCCAGCCGGGTAAAGGCTTCGGCCAGTTCCAACAGGCCCGCCGTCCCGGTGGCGTTGTCCAGGGCGCCGTTGTAGATCTGGTCCCCCTCCCTGCGAGGATCGATCCCCAGATGATCCCAGTGGGCCATGTAGACCACCACTTCATCGGCCCGGTCGCTGCCCGGCAGCAGGGCCAGCACGTTATTGGATGTGGACCGGTGGACGGCATTGGTCAGGGTCAACGAAACTTCCAAATCCAGGGGGACCGCCGTAAAGCCGGGGCGGGCCGCCAGGGCCTTGAGGGTGTCAAAGTCCTGTCCCGCCAGCACGAACAGGTTGCGGGCCCACTCATCGGTGAACCACCCTTCCACGGCGCAGCGGGAAAGGTTATCGTCATCAGCCACCAGATCAAATTGGGGACCGGTCCAACTGCTGCGCACCACGTCCCAGGGGTAACCGGCCGGGCCGGTCTCATGGATGACGAAGGCCCCTTCCGCCCCTTGCCGGGCCGCCTCCTCAAACTTGTAGGTCCACCGGCCGTAGTAGGTCATGGCGTTGCCGTTGAACAGCTCCTTGTCCTGGGTGGCATATCCGGGATCGTTCACCAGCATGACCACCGTTTTCCCGCGCACGTCCACCCCGGCGTAGTCATCCCAGTCGTACTCCGGCGCCACAACGCCATAGCCCACAAAAACCAGGTCGGAGCGACTCAAGGAAACATGGTCGACCATTCGCTTCGTCCAGGCCACATATTCACGTCGATAGCTGGGACCCGTGGTGGTCTCCTGCGACCAGATAACCATCCCTGATCCGGGGCTGGTCGTCAGTTCCACCAGGGGGACCTCCTGGAGGTAACTCTCCCCGTTGCCCGGCCCAAGCCCCAGTTTAGCAAACTCCTGCTGCAAGTAGGCAATGGTGCGCTCTTCCCCTCTGGTGGAGGGTCCCCGCCCTTCAAACTCGTCCGACGCCAAAACAGCAATATCCGCCGCCAGATCTTCAGCCGAAAGGCTGGCCTGGGCGGAGGCCAAATCCTGGCTCACGGTTTCACAACCGCTGAATAAAAAGAGACCGGCGATGATCAGTTGAGACCGCATCAACGCGATAAATTTCTCCATGAAACCCGTATCCTCCTCTGCTAAGTCAACCTATTTGGAACGGGCCGCTTCCATAGCTGCGTCCCGAATAGGCCTGAAATCGTCCCCACGATACCAGTTGGGAAACCTGGCTTGATTGCTGATGGTGTAGCCCACATCGAAAGCAATACGCAAGTAGTCCCTGATTCCGGCCAGGTTCCACGAGGCATCAAACTCATCGGACACGTGGTGGTACGTCTCTCTCATAAATTCATCGAACCTTGCCAGGGTGCTGTCTTGCCCGGATACCACGTGATCCATGCCCGGCGTCATACTGAGGGCCGGCACACCTTCCCGTGCAAAATTGATATGGTCGGACCGGAGATAATAATTTTCCTCAGGCCACAAGTCTGGCTGGACGACCAGGCCTATGCGCCTGGCGGCCCGGGCCACAACCTTGTCCAACTCCGATTTGCCGTGGCCAATAATAATGATATCACGGGTCTGGCCCAAGGGAACCAACATGTCAATGTTAATCACGGTGGCCGTTTTAATGAGCGGATAAACGGGGTGATTCACGTAGTACCGGGAACCGAGCAGGCCACTTTCCTCCGCCGTAAAGCCCATAAACAGGATGGACCGCTGCGGTGGCCGATCAAGGCCGGCGAAGACCTCGGCCAGGGCGAGGATACTGGCTGTCCCGGTGGCGTTGTCCGCAGCGCCGTTGTAAATCTGGTCCCCTGCCAGGGTGGTGTCCAGCCCCTCGTGATCCCAATGGGCGGTATAGAGAACCCACTCGTCCGGGCGTTCCGATCCGGTCAATCGGGCCATGACGTTATGGGACGTGAACTGCCGGATCGTCGTCCTGACATAGCCGGAAACATGCAGCCCCAGGGGAATGGGCCTGAAACCGGGCTGGGCGGCGGCCGTCACCAGGGAATCATAGTCCAGCCCGGCCTGGGCCAGAATACTGCGGCCAGGCGGGACGCACAGCTGCCCAGCAGAAGGGCGGCCAGGACCGCCCCCAGTGGCAGGATCAGGGATTTTTTCATGCTTCGGTCATTTTCCTCTCATGAGGCCGCAAATGGCAGGTAGTTATGCCATTTTGTCGCACCCACCCACATCCCGGCAGGTTATGTGCGGGCGGCACGATCCTTGAAACTAAATCCGCTATCATAACGTAGAAGGAATGAACATGGTCACACGAATTATTTATACCGAAATATCGCCGCAACTGGAAAGTTGGTTCGGTCGGTCATGGCCTAAAATACTGTCCGTCGGCCTGGTGCTGATCCTGGCCGCTATCTTCGTCCTGACCTTCCCCCGGCTGGTGGCCGCCCTCATCGCCCTGGGCCTGTTCCTCGGCGCCGGCGCATTCATCGCCACGGCAGTGCACCTCTGGCAGTTAAGCCGGGCCAGTCGAGGAACCCCCATCGACCTCGATTAGTAATTGATCGACTCCCCGTAGGCCAGGGCGGTGGCTTCCATGATGGCCTCCGACAGCGTCGGATGAGGGTGAACCGTCCCTAAAACCTCCCGATAAGTCGTTTCCAGCTTACGGGCCACAGCGACCTCCATAATGAGATCGGTAGCGCCGTCACCGATGATATGGGTCCCCAACAGTTCGCCAAATTGGGCGTCGTAGACCACCTTGACGAAGCCGTCAATCTTGCCCGTAGCCAGTGATTTGCCCAGCGCCCGGAAAGGGAACTTGCCAACCTTCACCTCGTAGCCCTTTTCTTTGGCCGCCTGCTCGGTGAGCCCCACCGAAGCGACCTGCGGCTCACAGTAGGTGCACCCGGGGATGTTTCCATAGTCCAACGGTTCGGGATCCCGGCCCGCCAACTGTTCCACGGCCATGATGCCCTCGGCGGAGGCCACGTGGGCCAGCCACGGCGGCCCGATGACATCGCCGATGGCATAGATGCCCTCCACAGCGGTGCGACACAACTCGTCCACCCGGATGGCTCCCTTCTCGACGACGACGCCCACCTGCTCGAGTCCCAGACCGTCCACGTTACCCGCGACCCCCACGGCCAACAGGGCGAGGTCCGCCGTGACGACCTCCTGGGCAGCCCCTGACGTATGCACCTTCACCTGGGTCTTTTGCCGGTCAATGCGATCAACTTTTGTTCCGGTCAGCATGGTGATCTTGCGCTTCTTGAACTGCCGGGTCAGCTCCTTGGAAATCTCCTCGTCCTCCACGGGCAGGATCCGGGGCAGCAGCTCGATGAGGGTCACCTCGCTGCCGAAGACGCTGTACAGGTAGGCGAACTCCACACCGATGGCCCCGGCACCGATGATCACCAGCCGCTTGGGCACCTGTGGCAGGACCATGGCCTCCCGGGAGGTGACGATGCGTTCCCCATCGGGCTGTATGCCCGGAAGCGCCTGGGAGTGAGCGCCGGTAGCGATGATGATGTGCGCCGCCTGGAGCCGGTAGGGCGGGCCCTTCCCCGGGGTGACTTCCACGGTACGGGCATCGACCAGCCTGCCCCGGCCGACATGGTAGGCCACGCCGTACTTGTTGAACAAAAATTCGATCCCTTTGGACAGGCGGCCCGCCACGTCCCGGCTGCGGTCAATGACCTGCTTCCAGTCCACCTGCGTCTCCCCCACCATCAGGCCGTAGGCGTCTGCCCGGCGGATGTCATCGTAAAGCTTCGCGGTGTGCAGCAGGGCCTTGGTGGGGATGCAGCCCCAATTCAGGCAGATGCCTCCCAAGTGATTGCTCTCAACCACCACGGTTTTTTGTCCCAGCCGGGCCGCTCTGATGGCGGCGGTATAACCACCGGGGCCGCCACCGATCACGATGAGATCGAACTTATCCGCCACGAGATTTCCCCGATTGGCCCTGTTCAGGCTACCGGCTCTGGTTCGGGCGCGCCAATGAGTGAGCGCAACAGCCGGAGCTCGTCGCCGTACTCCGATTCATCATCCACCGGCGTCTCCAGAACAGCCGGCGTATCGGTAAAGCGGTCATCGTTCACCAGGCACCAGAAGGGGGCCAGTCCCAGGTACCCCTGGCCGATCTTCTCATGCCGGTCCACCCGGTTACCCAGCTCCCGCTTGCTGTCATTGAGGTGGAACGCCCGCAGCTGTTCAAGACCGATGATGTTGTCAAAATCTTTCAGCACCTGCTCCCAACCATTGGCGGTACGCATATCGTATCCGGCGGCAAAGGCATGCTGGGTATCGAAGCAGACCCCCATGCGCTTCGGCGAGGTGACCTGCCCCAGGATGTCGGCGATTTGCTCGAAGGTGTGCCCTACGGTGGTCCCCTGCCCGGCGGTGATCTCCACCAGCAGCTTCACCCGGTGATCGGGCCGGGACGCCAGGGCCGTGTTGAGGCTCTCGGCCACCGTGGCGCAGCCGGCTTCGTAACCGGCCCCCATGTGGGCGCCGGGGTGGAAGACGATGTAGTCGATGCCCAGGGCTTCACTGCGATCCATTTCATCAATGAAGGTGTCCACGGCCCGCTTGAGCTTCCACTTCTCCACCGAGCAGAGGTTGATCAGGTAACTGTCATGGGTGATGCTCACCTGGGGTTGCCCCTGGGTCATGCCCTCCCGGAACCCGTCGATGTTGGCCTCGGTGAGGGGACGCGCCTTCCACTGGTTCTGGTTCGCGGTAAAGATCTGGATAGCGTCGGCGTCGATAGCCTTCCCCCGGCCAGGCGCATTCGCGGCGCCCCCGGCTGCAGATACGTGTGCCCCCAGTATGGCCATTAATTTCTCCTCCCCATGGCGATGATTTGCAGGAATTCTTCCCGGGTTTTCTGGTTGGACTTGAACTCACCCACCATGTGAGACGTGGTGGCATAGCTGTTCTGCTTTTCCACCCCCCGCATCTGCATGCACATGTGGATCCCCTCCACCACCACGCCGACCCCCTTGGGTTTCAGAACGTCCATGAGGGCATTGGCGATCTGCAGGGTCATGCGCTCCTGGACCTGGAGGCGACGGGCGTACATCTCGACGATCCGGGGGATTTTCGACAGGCCGATGACCCGCCCGTCAGGGAGATAGCCCACATGGGCCCGGCCAAAGAAAGGGAGCAGGTGGTGCTCGCACATGGAGAAAAAGTCGATGTCCTTCACCGTGACCATCTCATCGTATTGCTCTGCGAAGCAGGCATCGCCCACCACCGCCTCAAGGGTCTGATCGTAACCCCTGGCCAGGTGTTCCCACGCCAGGGCCACCCGCTCCGGGGTACGCACCAGACCTTCCCGGTCGGGGTCTTCTCCGATATGGCCCAGAAGCTGGCGGGTCAGCGCTTTGATGCCGTCGCGGGCCTCGGTGGTCATGGTCAGGTCCTCACGGTGGGGACGGCGGAAGACAGGTCGCCATCGTATTCGGTAAAAATGCTCGGTGTTTCATACAACCGCACCCGCAGCAAACGGACCCCATCGGGAAAATGGGCTGCGACCTGGTCCCAGATGAAAATCACCAGGTTTTCCGAGGTGGGCTGCCGGTTGGCGAACCAGGGTACATCCGTCTCGATCTGCGCATGGTCCAGGACATCGATGACCCGCTGCTGAACCAGTGATTTGACGACCCCCAGATCGGCCAGGAAGCCCGTATCGGGGTCCACCTCACCGGTGAGGCTCACCTCCAGCTCATAGTTATGCCCGTGGATGCGGTGGTCGTCACCAAAGGCCGCCAGGTTCTCTTCCTGCGACCAACGGGGATTGTGGTAGCGGTGGGCGGCGCAGAACTTGAAGGTTTTGGTCAATACGATCATGATGCTTGTATGATGTTCATATTCCTGGGGCTTAAAATTTAATTCCGCAAAGGTTGCCCGGCCATGACCTTTTCCAACCTGTGTCAGCTGGCAGGCTTCACCGGTGCCAGGGCCGAGGGACAGAGCTCATTGAGCACACAGTCCGCACAACGGGGCCGCCGGGCAATACAGACGGTGCGGCCATGCTCGATGACCCGGTGGCTGTACATGGTCCACTCCACCGGCGGCAGGAGTTTCATGAGGGTCTGCTCGATCTTCACCGCATCCTTTCCCTGGACCAGGCCCAACAGGTTGTTAAGGCGGATCATGTGGGTGTCCACCGTCAGTCCGGGAATCCCGAAGACGTTGCCGAGGACCACGTTGGCCGTCTTGCGCCCCACGCCGGGCAGCCGGGTCAGGGCTTCCATGGTATCGGGAATCCGGCCGCCGTGCTGCTCCACCACCTGGCGGGCCATCCCCTGGAGGCTTTTGGCCTTGTGGTTGTAGAAGCCGGTGGAGCGAATGACCTCGGCGATAGCCTTGAGGGGCGCTTCCGCCAGGGCCTTGGCATTGGGGTAGGCGGCGAAAAAAGCGGGAGTGACCAGGTTCACCCGCTTGTCGGTGCACTGGGCCGATAGAATGGTGGCCACCAGCAGCTGGTAGGCGCTGTTGTGCACCAGGGCGCAGGCGGCGTCGGGGTACTCGCGGGCCAGCCAACCGTTGATCTCGACCGCCCGCTCGGCCTTGCGGGCTGTGCTCTCGCGTGGCACGGCCTGGCGGCTCAGCCGTCCGTTAGTGGGCAGCTGTGGCACGTGGGACCAGTCGAAGTCGGCGCAGGCCTGAATCGTGGCCACCTGCTCCTGAGCCTGTTTCACGAAGGTTACCAGGAGGGTGACATCCAACCCGCGTTGGGCAGGTTGGTAAGGCTCCAGTTTAGGCAGGCACTTGGCCAGCAGCCCCCGGGCGCCGTTGAGGTTGTCGTTGGTCAGGTGAAAACAGCCCACCGCCAGCTGGATCAGCCCCTGGATGAAGGTCTTGTCCGCGAGTCCGCCGGCTGGTGGATCAGACCAGAGGTCTTCCCAGTGCTCATGGGCAGCATAGAAGTCCCCGGCGTTGAAGGCCAGCACCCCTTGCCGATAGCGGGCTTTTGCCTTGGCCTCGTCGGTGAAGTAAGGGTGGTCAGGATTCG
>CAZJBG010000135.1:4597-7726 GCA_964543925.1 uncultured bacterium | reverse complement strand
TCCGGACGGCCAAAGATGCCATCATCAAGGCCCTGACCTATGCCTACCGGGACCGTCGCCAGCGCAAGCGCCAGCTGCGTCAATTATGGATTGCCCGCATCAACGCCGCGTCCCGCCAGCACGGCATGAGCTATTCCAAGTTCATTCACGGCTTGCAGGCACACCATATCGAGCTGAACCGCAAGACCCTGGCGGAAATGGCCGTTAACGATCCCCAGAGCTTCGAACAACTCGTCAAAACACTTTCCTAAATTCCAGATGAGTCTTCACACGGACATCAAACGGGTCCGTGCGGAGTTTGACGACCGTCTCAAAGCCGTTCAGGCCCGTCTGGCTGCCGGGCAGGCCGGAAGCGATGATGCAGAGCAGCTCCGCATCGACTTCCTGGGGAGGAAAGGGGCCGTTGCCGGGTTATTCTCCGGCCTGGGAGCCCTTTCCCCGAAGGAGCGCCCAGCCGCAGGTCAGCAGCTCAACGCCCTGAAGGAGGCCATCGCTTCAGCCCTCCTTGAGCTGCAGCCGGGGCCTTCCCTGAATGATGGCACCCCAGGATCGCAGCTTGACCTCACCCTGCCCGGTGATCCGATCCCCCTGGGTTCGGTCCATCCGGTGACCCAGATCGAGTCGAAGATCAAACACATCTTCACCCGTATCGGGTTTTCCATCTATTACGGTCCCGAGGTTGAAACCGAGTTCTATAATTTTGAGGCCCTCAATTTTCAGGCTGATCATCCGGCCCGGGACATGCAGGATACCTTTTACCTGGGCGAGAACCTCCTCCTGCGAACCCATACGTCCAACAACCAGATCCATGCCATGGAGCATATGAAACCGCCGCTGCGCATCATCATGCCGGGGCGGGTCTACCGCAATGAGGCCATCAATGCCCGGAGCCACTGCCAGTTCCACCAGATTGAAGGCCTGGTCGTAGGCCGCCAGGTCTCCATGGCCGAGCTGAAGGGCACCATGACCCATTTCGCCCGGGAGCTCTACGGCCCTGGCACGAGGACCCGTTTCCGCCCCAGCTACTTCCCCTTCACCGAGCCCAGCGCCGAAATGGATATTTACTGGGGGCTGGAAACGGACCGGGACCATCGCATCACCAAGGGGACCGGCTGGCTGGAAATCCTCGGCTGCGGCATGGTCCATCCCAACGTTCTGAAGGCCGTGGACCTGGATCCCCTTGAATGGACCGGCTACGCCTTTGGCATGGGGCTGGAGCGCATGGCCATGCTCAAGTGGGGCATAGGGGACATCCGCCATTTCTTTGAAGGCGATCTCCGCTTCCTGCGGCAGTTCTGACCATGAAAATCTCCATCAACTGGATCAAGGAGTTTGTCGACTTCGACCTGTCGGCCGACCATCTGGCCGCCGTCCTCACCGACCTGGGTCTGGAGGCCACGGTGGAAGCCGCGAGCTATGATTTTTCAGGGGTCGTCGTGGGACACATCGATGCGGTTAAGCCTCTGCCGGGCTCGGACCATCTACTGCTCTGCCAGGTGAACCTGGGCGAGGAAGTCGTGCCGGTGGTCTGCGGCGCGCCCAACGTCAAAAAAGGCATGCTGGTGCCGGTGGCCAGAGTGGGCGCCGTCCTTCCGGACGGGGTCAAGATCAAGAAGACCAAGCTTCGCGGGCAGACCTCCCAGGGGATGATATGCGCCGAGGATGAACTTAAACTATCGGATGACCACAGCGGCATTATGGTCCTGGATAACCAAGCCACTATGGGCCAGGACTTTAAGGAATACTTGAAGTCCCGGGGGGCGAAAACAGTCGATCTCGATCTGACGCCCAACCGGGGTGATTGCTTCGGTCACCTGGGGGTGGCCCGGGATTTAGCCGCCAAATGGAACAGCCCCCTGAGGCTGCCGGACGTGTCGATCACCGAAGGGTCCACCCCTGTCGGCGACCTGGCCAAGGTGACCATCGCCGCCCCGGAAGGGTGCCACCGCTACGCCGCCCGGGTGATCACCGGCGTAACCGTAGGTCCCTCGCCCGACTGGCTGGTGCGGCGGCTCGAGTCGGTGGGCCTGCGGGCCATCAACAACGTGGTGGATGCCTCCAATTACGTCCTTTTGGAGTTGGGCCATCCCCTGCACATCTTTGATTACGACCGCCTGGCCGGGCACCACATCGACGTCCATTTTGCCCGTGAGGGTCAAACTTTTACAACCCTGGATGGCGTGGAGCGCAAGCTGGACCGCCGCCACCTGCTCATCGCCGATGACAATGGACCCGTGGCTTTGGCCGGCATCATGGGCGGCCGGAATTCGGAGGTCACCGATAAGACCGTGAACCTGTTCATCGAGAGCGCCTATTTTGCTCCTTCGGTGATTCGCCGGGGCGCCAAGTCCCTGGACCTGAGCAGCGATGCCTCCAAACGATTCGAGCGGGATACGGACATTGACGGTCTGGTCCTGGCCCTGGACCGGGTCACCTCCCTGGTGGCGGAGCTGGCCGGCGGGTCTGTCGCCCAAGGCATGCTCGACGTCTACCCCCGGGTCCACGAGCCCAGGGAGATCGATCTGCCCATCCCCTTTACCAATCGTCTGCTGGGCACGGACCTGCCCGCCGGGCAGCTGGCCGATAACCTGGAGCGTCTGGGGATCGCGGTCACGTCGACCGGCGAGGATACCCTGCGCTGCGTGGTACCCCTCTCACGTCCCGAACTGACCCAGCCGGTGGATCTCATCGAAGAGATCGCCCGTCTGGAAGGGTACGACAACCTGCCTGCCGTGGAAGGGGTTGAGGTGCGCCTCGGGTCGTTCATTCCCGATGCCCAGGCCCATTTTTCCCAGGTCCGCGGCACCCTGGTTCCCTGGGGTTTCCATGAGCACCAGGCCAACACCCTGACGCACCGGAAATATGCGGGCCTGTTTACCGGGGCCCCGGCCATCGAGCTGCAGAATCCCCTGAGCAGCGAAATGGCCTGCCTGCGGACCGCCCTCACCCCCGGGCTGCTCCAGGCCGTGGCCTTTAACGAGCGCCATCGGCAGAAAAATATCCAACTCTTTGAAATCGGCGCCGTTCACCACCGGGACGACCGGGCCTACAACCGGACCCGGGAGACGTTCAAACTCGGGCTGGTCGTATCGGCGGGGAAGGGGACCGGTGACCTTCATTGGAAGGGTA
>CAZJBG010000135.1:0-4587 GCA_964543925.1 uncultured bacterium | reverse complement strand
ACGTCTACTATTTAAAGGGGGTCGTGGCCCGGCTTCTGCAGGCGTTGGCCCTTCCAGCCATCACCTTTGTGCCGACGACGGCTGAGCACCTCACCGGCGTCCTGCAGGTATCGTCCAACGGGGTGGACCTGGGCCTGCTTGGAGAGGCGGATGAGGCGGTCCGGCAGCTGTTTGACCTGGGGACCCCGGTAGTGATTGCGGAGCTGGACCTGGATCAGCTGGGCCAACTGAGCCGGAAAGGGGACGATCATTATCGTGACGTCGTCCCTTATCCCGTGGTAGAGCGCGACATCGCCCTGGAGGTCCCCTTGACGACGCCGGCCGGCGATCTGCTGGATACCTGTCGGCAAAAGGGGGGTAAATATCTGCGCGATGCCCGTATTTTCGACTTATATTCCGGTAAAGGCATTGATAAAGATAAAAAGAGCCTGGCCTTCCGCCTCTATTTCCAGTCGGCTGATCGGACCCTGAAGGATGGGGAGGTCGATAAACAGGTGCAGCGCATCATCGATGCGTTGCGCGAGCAACATCAGGCGCATTGGCGCCGTTCATAGGGACCACAGCATCAGGGGAGCGACCCATGATCGATAAAGATGATAATATGATGCGCGTCAATATTTATGGGCATGAGTACACCGTGCGAGCGGTGGCCAACCCCGAGTATATCGCCGAAGTGGCGGCCTACGTGGATGAGCGCATGCGGGAGACGGAGCTCAACCTTCCCGGCACCCAGTCGCCGACCAGGATCGCCATGTTGGCGGCCATGAGCATCACCGACGAGCTGCTCACCGAGCGGCGTAAACGGGCCTCGTCCATGAGCTTGGTCGAGAAGCGCGCCACGGCCATCGCCTCACGGGTGGAGGAGGCTCTGGAAACCTCCTTCAAGGATTGAGCAACCGTTCATCGTCCACACCGCAAACGAGATTCAGCACAGCTTTCAAATCGATCCTAGGGCCTGGTAACAGCAGTTTGACGACCCAAACCGTCATGATGACCGGCAAGCCCGTAGCCGAAGCCGCTTACGGGGGTCTGGCGCCGCGCATAGCGACTCTAGGCAAGCGTGGCGTCGTGCCCGGACTGGTGGTCGTGCGGGTGGGGGATGACCCGGCCTCCAAGGTGTACGTCCGGTCTAAAACCAGAGCCTTTGAACGGCTGGAGTTGGTGGCCGATACCGTTGAGCTGGCTGCCTCCACCTCCCAGGACGAGCTGCTCGAGCTCATCGACCGGCTCAATGCCGACGAAAAATATCACGGTATCCTCGTCCAGTTGCCCCTGCCGGACCAGATCAATCCCGGCCGGGTGCTGGAGAAGGTGTCGCCGGGCAAGGATGTGGACGGCTTTCATCCTGAAAACCTGGGACGACTGCTGGCCGGGCAGCCGAGGTTCATCCCCTGCACCCCCCAGGGCATTCTCGAGATACTGGACTACTATCACATCGCTACCGCCGGTCGCCACGTGGTAATCGTCGGGCGCAGCACGATCGTGGGCAAACCGATGATGGCTCTGCTAGCTCACAAATGGGAGCGGGGCAACGCGACAGTGACCATCTGTCACACCGGCACCGCCGACATCGCCGCACATACCCGTCGGGCCGACCTCCTGATCGTCGCCTCGGGCCGGGCCGGGCTGATTACCCGGGAGATGGTCAAGGCGGGGGTCGATATCGTCGATGTGGGCATCAACCGAGTGGCCGATGACTCGCCCAAGGGCTATCACCTCGAAGGGGACGTGGCCACCGGCGAGATGATGAATCACGCCCATGCCATTACCCCTGTGCCCAAGGGTGTGGGACCGATGACCGTAGCCATGCTGGTAAAGAACACGGTCCTGGCGGCGGAATTAACTGCTGGCGTAGATTCCCCCTCAGGTTAAATTGAAGCATGGGAAATACCAAGGACATGAAGGTTATGACCATCGCGGATATCGTCGGCGATGTGGTCCAGCTGTTCCTGACTGATGGTGACGGACTGTCCCAACTGGGGTTTAGTGCCCCATCCCTGTTCCTGCAAGTTGTCGGTATCGATGATGTGGGCCTGTGGGTGGTCCATCCCAGTTACGTGATCGTGCGGGCCAACGACGAGCAGGGCAAGCCGCTGCCCGAGGATCAACGGGTCCAGAAGCGGGTAGAGGCTAACTTTCTCATTCGGTGGGAACTGATCGCCAGTATTGTTCACTTTCCCAGCCGGGACGGGTTCGATTTCCCCAGTCCCTATGAAAAGCATATCGGCTTCGTGACCCCGGCAACTGCAGGGGATGGGGCGGCCCCAGAGTAAGCCGCGCCTTGACGCCAACTGCCCCGGTAGCTCAGCTGGATAGAGCGCTGGTCTCCGGAACCAGAGGTCGTGGGTTCGACTCCCGCCCGGGGTACAAAGAAGTCGTCAGTGGTCAGCAGTCAGCGCACTCGGTTGGACGGATTGCAGTTGTTGCCATGGTACCAAATCTTGCCGCGCTGGTAGATGCGGGAGGGCATATCACTTAATTGGACGTTTCTGCGGGTGGTAAAAGTTGTCCCATTATTTGTTCAAGAGTATAATGATCCCAACAGGCTTTCCTGAGAAAATGACCTTCATGGCCAAACCATAGATGGGTTATTGGCTTCATCCTATTTTGGATAAATTCTACAGCTCCCACATGATCGCGATCAGCTGATATCAGAACTGCTCTATCGTAAATATTATCGAATGCAAGCTGAATTAGATCAACTATTAATGCAGTATCAACACCCTTCTCAATTGTACGTCTGAGAGAATTATTGCAGTGAGGGCAAATCTTGATCTCTTTTCGACATCCATCGTTAGAACATTTAGGCGGACCTTTTGGTTTTCGGTCCTTGACTGTTACTGTATACCCCCGAAATCCGTCCATAACATCTAGAAACCGCCTAAGACCTTTGTCGGCTTGGCTTAATGGGTCTATAGACGCATATACATGAGTACCAGCATAGATTGCGTCACTTCCCAAGAGATTACATACGACTTGAGGTAACCTCTCCTCCCAAGGAATCTTGACTCGTTCAGTAGCCCCTTGTTTAGCGTGGTAATCGTTCCACGCTATCTGAAGATTCCAGAAATCAATGAAAATCTTCACTTTCATGGCGGTTCCCATTATTATTTGTCTCATAGGAAATAAAACAGGGAGCCTTTCGACTCCCTGGGGTAGTAACAACCGCTGAGAGAGACTCGGCGGTGGGTAATAAGTTCAAATCGCTTGCGTCCTCGGCTTTTCCCCTGCGTAACAGGGGATGCGTAATAACTGTTCCAATGTACATTATCGGCGGGGTCACGTCAATCTTTATTTCGGTTAACGATATGATTGGGCTACCGGGGCACCAGACGGCCAGGAGACTAGCGGGTGTAGCATTCCTCCTCTACAGGGGAAAAATCTGATGCGGTCGATGATGCGGGATTCGTAGGTCATGGGGTGCCGGCGGAATATTGCGCTAGAATTTTGATCTCCAAAAGGCGGAACATTAATTCCACTCCGTTGACCACGTTTTGGTGCATACCAGTCAGTGCAATTTGACCAGTTTCAACCACTATAACTTTAAAGGTCTCTCGGAAAACTGAAACTGTTGGGTCTGGAGGCTCAGAATATTCGCCATCTACGCTATATTCTTCAATTAAACAGACTGCTTGGGCCGCAAGCATTTTGCCCGCCGTTAGTGCGCTTTCATCATCTATTAAACCTAATTCAGACAAGTTCAATTCTTGCAATACAGCGTCAATCCGGTCACGCTCGATCACATCAAAGCCATACTTCAGGAATTGCGACTCATATGCCTCATATGTAACTCTATTTAAAAATAGTTCATTAGCGGTATGGTCATTTATTAGGGTTTGCATATGAGCGCCCCAAAGACTATCCTGGAATTCTTCAGCTGCTTGAGCCATTTCCTTAAAATATGGATACGCCATAGAGTCAGCTTTGGATCTCGCGGTTATATGACCGAGCCGTAGATCCAACATCCCCTCTGTTTTAGCATCCCTGTATTCATTCAATCTGGTTTCAAGTGTGGGGATAGAGTGTCGCGATATGCCAACAATAGCAATTCTTAAGTACTGACTCAGGTGCACATTCTGATTTACCGATGCGCTGGCTATTGGGGGGAGACGTGATTCGGGATGGATTGAAACAATTAATGAGGGAGTCGATGGCGCACAGCCACCAATGATGATAAGAAGGAGTGTCCAAGCAAGGCGTTTCATGGTGCTACGTCCTTGGCAAGAAGATTAGCGAGCTGCCGGTTGTACTCCCTTTTCCGATCAGTGCTGCGGCTATCTACCTGTCCAGAAAGCGGTGAGGCGGAATGCAGCACAAGTGTCCAGATTGACCGCTTCATGGTTTTTCCTCTCTTGGCTTCGAGTTATTCCTCTGCCCGCCGCTTCCCTCGGCAAGCCCCATTGTACCCCATGAACCCAGCAATCATCATCGGCTGATATAGCGACAAAACCTACCCCACCGACGGCAACCCCGCCAGGGCCATGGCCACTTCCTTCTCGCTATACTCGTAATCGATGAGCTTGCCCGCAAAATAGTCGGTATAGGCCTGCATATCGAAGTGGCCGTGGCCGCTCAGGTTGAACAGGA
>CAZJBG010000134.1:5350-7763 GCA_964543925.1 uncultured bacterium | reverse complement strand
CAATTATAATGATCTGCTTAGCCACATCGTCGAAGCCCGCGGGATCGTTGAACATCTTGGAATACTCTGCATAAAACGGCGCTCCCATATATAGGCCATCAAGCCACATCTGCCACGGATAACGCTGCTTATGCCAAAAGCCCCCCGATTGGGTTCTGGGCTGGTCGGCGAGCTGGCTTCGTAATATGCCGGCAGCAAGTTTGTACTTTTCCTCACCGGTAGCGCGATAAAGGGCCAGAAGCACTTTGCCCGAATTAATTTTGTCCATGTTATAATCGGACATTTTATAGGTGGCGATGGTCCCGTCGGCGGCGATGAAAGAATCCATCACCCTCCTGACGTAATCGAAATATTGTGGGTCGCCGGTTATGTCCCACACGGCTAAAACGGACTTTAAAAACAGGCCCGTGGTATAACGCCATTTCGCCGCTGGATCGCTGCCCCCATAATCAAGCCTATCACCCTGACGAGCCATTTCAGAGTCGGCCATTCTGATATGGTAGGCAGCCGTTAACTCTCCGTCCAGGGCGGCTTTCTCAGAGTTCCCGCGACAGGATAGTGCACCGGTCAGCAGGGCTGAACAGAGCAAAAGGCCAACCGCCGTAAACATCCTGATCTCTTGCATCATCGATTTTAGATGTATCATCGGGTTCTCATTATACAGTAGGCGCAGTTAAATGAAGGTCTTCTAATGTGGGCCGTTGCCCGTGGCACCCCTACGGACCGGGAGCGCGACAATCCGCCCGGTCCGTAAGGGGATAGACTTGCTGCCTATTTCAAAAGCAGCATTTTTCGGGTGAACTGCTGATCACCGACCTGCATGGCATAGAAGTAAACGCCCGATGCTGCCATGTCGCCGTTAGCGTTCGTGTGACGACCGTCCCATTCTACCTTATAGGCGCCGGGTTGCTGCTCACTATTGACCAATGTCGTAATCAGCTGCCCGGTGATATCATAGACCTTGAGACTTACCATTGCGGCTGCACCGATTTTATAACCAATGACCGTCGATGGGTTGAAGGGGTTCGGATAGTTCTGGCTCAATGAAAAATCCCGTGGGGTCTGATCTAAATCATCAACGGCAAGGAACTGTGAGATACCGGTCAATGTATCGGGGAATGCGGTCCCCTCCCCGGGAGCATAGGCGCCAGTGGAATCCCAGATAAACCAATCGTACAGCGCGCCGTAAAGGTCCCCGCCGTTGTCACCAAACTGAAAAAATGGAGATTCAGTAGCAGGTTGGCCTGTAACCGTCATCCACGCTATAGGGTCTTCATCTATGTACAGGTTAATCTGGTCTGCCAGTGCCGTTAGCCTGTAGACATGCCACACTGTAATATCATTAACCACTTCTACCCCGGCCTTGTCAAACTTTATGGCCTGGTTTCTGGTTATGATACGCTCCCGAACCGTTCCATTGTACATATAAATATCGAATTCACGGACATAAACTGAGGTATCTAAACCCATCGCACGCCAAACCAGGGTATGCCCCACATTGGAATTTCCGCCCAGAGGATGTTTCCAGGTTTCCTGATAGCCCCAGTTACTAATCACCCCATCAACTTTTACCAGCATGTTGCCTTCAATGTCGGGGTCCGCCACCATGACGAGGAAGTCCGTAAGATCATCGGGGGGATCAACCACCCCACTGCCCTCATACCACAGTCCATCACCGTCCTGTGGCAGGACGTTTCCGCTATAAACCCCCCACTGACCAGAAACCGTCGTGAGGCCGAGCCCAGCTATCACGGCAAGCGACGCTATTAACAAGTTTCGATTCATGAGATCCCTCCTCTTAATTTCAGTTCCAGTTTAATTTTCCAAAAGCAACAGGCCAGGAAAGTCGGCCTCTCCTGGCCTGTCGGTGCTTTTATTCTATTTTACTTCAGCAGTAGCATTTTCTTGGTATCTCTGAAATCACCGGCCTCAAGGGTATAGAAGTATACACCTGAAGCTAGAGTCCGGCCAACTCGGTCACGGCCACTCCACTGCACACGGTATGATCCAGGTTGTTTCATGTCGTGTACCAGCGTCGTCACCAGGCGACCGGTCAGATCGTAGACCGTCAGACGCACCCGCGCGACTTCGGCAACCCTGAACTTTATTTCAGTGATCGGGTTGAACGGATTGGGGTAGTTCTGACTGAGTTCAAAGCTCTCGGGAAGTTGCTCATCGGCAACAACCTCGAGCAGCACCCCACTGCCTGTACCTGTGACAGTTGAGATATTGCCCGGGAGAGCGGCGCCTTTACCCGGAGGGAATGCGCCGGTCGTATCCCAGACGAACCAGTCATAAACTGCTCCGTAGGAATCACCGCCACCATCGCCGAACCTTAAGAACTTATCCGTATGGCTTGCGGGTGAAATGCCGGCGATTATGGGCGTTGTTGACTCGTCGAGATAGACGGTGA
>CAZJBG010000134.1:0-5250 GCA_964543925.1 uncultured bacterium | reverse complement strand
AGACGTCGATATCACGGTCAAAGAGCGAGGTATCCAGCGCAACGGCACGGAAAACAACGGTCTGACCAACGGCCGGATCGCCGCCGATGACCATCTTCCACTGCTCCTTGAAGGCGGCCCCCAAGTGATCGCTATTAACCCGGACCACTTTGTTGCCGGCAATATCCGGATCGTCGAGTACGGTCAATATCTCGGTCGTATCGTTGGCGTTGGTTGCATTGCTCTCTGTCCAGCCAACCTCGGATGGGAGCAGATCGCCCGTATACAGATCCCAGGCCGGCAAGGTCGACGGTGCCGATCCGGTTGCCGCACTCAGATGATCTGGCAGTGCCGCACCTTCACCGGGGGCATAGGCGCCGGTGGTATCCCAGACGAACCAGTCATAGACCGCTCCATAGATATCACCACCGCCATCGCCGAATCTGGTGAACTTATCCGTATGGCTGGCGGGTGAAATGCCGGCGATTATGGGCGTTGTTGACTCGTCGAGATAGACGGTGAACGAGTCATCCACAGCCGTCATGCGATAGATATGCCATACGGTCGCATCCAAAGCCGCCTCAGTGAGGGCCTTATCGAACTTGATCAGCGTACCGTTATTGCGGGTCGTGATCCGGTCACGAAAAGCGCCGCCATAGAGATAGACGTCGATATCACGGTCAAAGAGCGAGGTATCCAGCGCAACGGCACGGAAAACGACGGTCTGACCAACAGCCGGGTCGCCGCCGATCACCATCTTCCACTGCTCCTTGAAGGCGGCCCCCTGGGAGTAACTATCGACCTTGACAAGACTATTACCGTCAATATCCGGATCACCCAGTAAGGTCAATATCTCGGTTGTATCGTTGGCGTTGGTTGCATTACTCTCGGTCCAACCAACTTCTTCCGGGAGCAGATCGGCGGTATACACATCCCACCCAGGCAGTAACGAAGGCACCGTGCCAACAGCGACGCTCAGGCTGCCCGGTAGGGCAGTGCCCGCACCAGGCGCATAGGCACCGGTGGTATCCCATATGACCCAATCATAGATGGCGCCGTATGTGTTACTGCCGCCATCACCAAATCGGAAATACTTATTCGTATCGCTGGCCGGAGAAATTCCGGCAATGATGGGCGTTGTGGATTCATCGAGGTAAACGGTGAACGAGTCGTCCACCGCCGTCATGCGATAGGTATGCCAAACGGCTGCGTTTATAGCCGCACTTGTGAGCGCCTTGTCGAACTTGATCAGCGTACCGCCTCTGGTGGTAATCCGATCCCGAAAAGCGCCATCATACAGGTACATGTCGATGCCCCGCTCGAACAGCGAGGTATCCAGCGCCGCGGCCCGGAAGACCAAGGTCTGGCCAACGGCGGGATCGCCGCCAATCGTTTTCTTCCACATCTCCTTAAATGAGGCTCCCAAGGCGTAACTGTCGACCCTGATCAGTTTGTTACCACCAATATCCGGATCGTTAACGACCGTGGTAATCTCTGAGACGCCGTCTCCACGAGTCGCATTGCTTTCGGTCCAGCCGGCATCTACAGGTAGTATGGTGCCATCCAGCACATCCCACTGGGCTTGCGACACGGTAATCCCAACTGTAGCCAGCACAATCAGAAACTTTAATACCAAGTTATTCCTCATGACGTACTCTCTCCCCTAACTGATTTTAGTTAAGAATCGTTTCCATACTGTTAACGGTGTTATCACCTGCTTACCTCGCCGAGCCCCGGCGACGCCGATGGCCGCCGTCAAGGCAGTTCTGGTTGGTTTGAAACAAGATGAACTGAGACTTTCCTGGCATGCTTATCATGATACTGACACCTCCTGGTGCTGTACATTCAGGTTATAACGCTTCCTCTGCCGGAGCGTTCTTTTCTTGATCCTCACTTAGAACAAGTTCAGTTGGTAAAGCGACCAGTTGAGGCCGTATGGATTCAGGATTTCGTATCTCATCCAGAAGGAGCTCCATGGCTCTTCTGCCAAGCTCTTCTGTAGGTTGTCTTACAAAGGTGATCGAGGGTGAAAAAAAGCGCTGGTGGCTACTTGAACCAAAACATACAATATCAATGTCATCGGGTATGGTGATGCCAATTTCAGACCCGGCCGCATAGATGCCTAAGGCGACGGGGTAGGTTACCGAGAAGATTGCCTCAGGTAGGTCGGGGCTCTTCATGAGTTTCTTAAACCCGTTATAACCATCCTCTTCACTGAATCCACCCTCTATAATCCACTCATCTCGTGTAGGGAGGTCATGGGCTGCCATGGTTTTCATGAATCCGGCACGCCGGGCTTGCCCAATATTGGTATGGGCATAGCCGGAAAAATGGGCGATTTTGGTGTAGCCCCTGTTTATCAGATGTTCCGTGGCCTGACTGGCGCCGAGCTCATCATCCGTACACACACTGCTGAATCGCAGATGCGGCAGGGACCGGTCGAAGAATACCAGGGGCACATTCAACTGTCTCACCGTCTCATACACCGCCGAATCCTTGGTATGGGCCGAAACCGAGACGAGTAGGCCATCGACGTGCATGGACAGGAGCGTCTGTATGTGCTTGATTTCATTCTCGGGGTTTTCCTGGGAGACCGTCAAAATGATCTCGTACTTGTTCAGGTAGGCTGTTTCGTAGATGGACTCGATGACCGCGGCGAAGAAATTGTGGGCAATCTTGGGGACAACGACGCCTATGGTATTGGACTGCCTCGCAGACAGGTTGCGGGCCATGAAATTGGGCAGGTAGCCCAGTCTTTGAGCCGTCTCGTTAACGGCTAGCTTTGTCTCGGGACTGATGTCGGGGTGATCTCTGAGCGCCTTGGATACGGAAACCTTGCTGATATGCAGCTCATCCGCTATATCCTGAAGTGTAAGTCTATGCTTTTTAACCATTAATAGACACGCATCAGCAAGGAGTTAAATCGGTAACGCAATCCGTAAAGTTATCGGTTAAGTAACCGGTTAAATATCGAGATTTAATGGTCGCAATGTCAAGAATTATTTTGGGGGACTCAGCGTAAAAGGGGTCATTTAGGGGGTGCCGCCTCCTGACCGCCCCCCCCAATCGGTACCCGTTTGTCAGTCAGGATCGGGTGCCCTGCGCCTGCCCTGAGCCTGTCGAAGGGTCACCCTGAGGCCCTCGAAGGGCCATCGCGATCCGCCGGCTGGCGGAGTGGCGATCTCGTCCTCAAACCGCCCCCGGCCGGGCCGGCCCATTTAGCCGTTAGACACCGCCAGGATATTCCCCTCACTGTCTTTGAACCAGGCCACTTTGAGGTCGCCCAGGGTGGCCACCCCGTTCTCGGTCTTGAGATTGGGCAGGTCGTACTCCTCAAACCTCACCCCTTTGGCCCGGAGATCGTTGATCTCGGCCTCAACATCATCGACCCTAAACGAGGCTACCGTATGGTCGGCCTTCGTGGCTTCCCGCTCGTACAGGTAGAGCTGGGAGTCGCCACACTCAAAGGTGACCCCCGCCACATCCTTATTGACCAGCTTGAGGCCCAGCGTCTCTCCGTAAAATTTCTCCGCCCGATCCATATTGACGACCGGCAACGTCGGTGCTACGTTCGCATCTCTAAGCATGTTTTCTATCTCCCTAGGTTGGTGGTTTCGGTCCCCGGATTCCGGGGAAACTGCGCCCGGAATCTAAAGGCGGCCTTCGGCGGTTCCAAGCTGCAACTTGCCCCCCCTTGTCACCCTGAGGTGAGCCTGCCCTGAGCGTCAGCATTCAGTCCGCCCACTGGCGGATCGAAGGGTCTCGCTCACCCTCCCGGGGGTGTGGCGATCTCGCCCTCAGCCGCCCTAAGCCGAGCACGCCCGCAATCGCCCCCGATCATTTATCTGGTAGGCATCAAAAACCGCTATGTAGGGGTCCTTTTATGATTTACATTCTGGAACCGATAAAAAGACCGATTTACAACACATTATGTCTATAAACCACCGAAGGAGCATTGGTTCCAGAAACAAATGTTCTCGCAGCAGCATTGGAGTTATAATAGACTAATAGCCCAAAAGAAACGCTACGACACCCATAATTTTGGAACTACCAGCTTTCGGCTGTTCCTCACTTTACAGGATTACGCAATCTGATGGAGAAATCTGCATGTCGGAATTCGATCAAGATGAGAAACTTCTGAAACCATTCCTCAGGTGGGCAGGTGGGAAAAACTGGCTGGTAAAGCACTTGCCCCGTCTGCTACCCAGCACAGGTTTTAGGGCCTACCACGAGCCCTTTCTAGGCGGGGGCTCAATCTTCTTTCGTATCAACCCTCAAGACAGGGCTTACCTATCTGACCTAAACACCGAACTTATATCGACCTATCAATGCCTTAGAGATTCTCCCGAGGAAATAATCGACCAGCTAAGTAGGTACAAGAATAGCGAACAATTTTACTATAGGACACGAACGCAGTCTCCAAAAAGTCCGATCAAGCATGCCGCCAGATTTATCTTTCTCAATCAAACATCATTCAATGGAATTTATCGAGTGAACCTAAGAGGAGAATACAATGTTCCTTTTGGCTATCGAACTAAGAATTTTTTAGAACCAAGGATATTACGAGCTACGAGCTCCCGGTTAATTAATGCGGTAATTACTGATGGCGACTTTGAACTTGTTAAAGAGAATGTTCGTCCCAGAGATCTCGTTTTCCTTGATCCCCCTTACACTGTTTCCCATTACAATAATGGATTTATCAAGTATAATCAGAAGCTATTTTCATTGGAGGACCAACAAAGGCTAAGCATCCTTGTTGACTATATCAAGAGGCGAGGCGCATATTACATACTCACAAATGCAGATCACAATATAATCACTGATCTATTCGACAAGGGGGATACGGTACTGACGCTGGAGCGTGCCAACCTCATCGGGGGGGCTCAAGCAAAGCGGGGAAAAGCAACCGAATTGATCTTCATGAATACGGGATTTGAATCGGTATGAATGCAGGCGAACGGGAACAGATTCTTGCGGGCCTTACCCAGCCGGGGCAACTTGGCGGGATAGCCACCAATCGAAAAAGATCATTCGACCAGGAAAGTTTCCCCCACGAAATGGTAGAAAGGCGAATCGCTGAAGGCTGGATCCCGCTGAAGGAGTTCAAGACAAAAACCAGGATGAAAAGACCTAAACCCCATGACATTGCTTTTGAAGATGAAGTTTGGACAACTATGGCTAACCTCGGCTTCGGCTATCTGAACAAGGATAGAAACTTTAAGATTCCATATTCCGATGCTCTCTCCTTAACTCAGCAGATTGATGTTTTTG
>CAZJBG010000133.1:0-7779 GCA_964543925.1 uncultured bacterium | reverse complement strand
ACTCAGCCGAACTCCTTGGACGTGATTCGCTCTATCAGGCCAGATTCGGCTCTATAGACAGGTTCCGGCGCGACTCATAATCCGTCGGTCGAAGGTTCGAATCCTTCCCGCCCCACTACGGTCAGGCAGCGAGGGCCTGTGGGTCCCTGATCTCGACCTGATAATCGGCGGGCAGCGGCACGGTGGGCTCGCTGTGCTTGACCTCGCGGCGACGAGTCAGCAGGTGCTCGAAGAAGGCGAGCGCGCCACCTCGGGGCGCGGCGACGATCTCGCGGCCGTCCGGGTAGACGATTGCTAGCGGCCGGTGCTCCACAACGGCCTCGGCGAGAGCCGCGCCAAAGCCCTCCTGATCGGCGGCGATAAAGGTGGTTCCCTCGGGGTAGCGATCAGGATCGAGCACAGCGTCGATCAGCCGCTCGTTGGCGATCTCGCCCGCTGCGGTGAACTTGCTGCGCTCTAGCTCTTCCATGATTCTGCGATTGCTTCCCAATGATCGATCAAGTAGCGGATGGCCTGGGGCGCGACCTCGTTGACCGCACCCTCGGAAAACCGCTCCGCAGGCTGCTTCTCAGAACCAGTGTAGCGGTGCATATCGTGGTCACCGTGGGCGTTGTCGAGCAGGCGGATGGTCTGCCAATCACGCCCTCGGGGTTCAGTAATTCCTCGGTCATGAGCGTCTCACGCGACGTTGGCAGAGAGGGGCCGCGCGCTAACGCGACGGGCCGCCTGACCACAAGGAGCGTGTACCTCCTCATGGCTGAGAAGAACCCTACGCATGGCAGGCGGGCTGTGCCGCTCGATCTGCCGCCCTCGCAAGTCAGGATCCTCTGCGGCCTGCTGGCCGATTGGGTAACGGACGCTCGCCGCGACCTGGCCCACCCCAAGGGGTTGAGAAGCCCCGATGCCGCCCCGCAGGACGCTGAAGCGTTCGAGCGGCTGCTGCCGGAGATGGCGGATGGTCGGGTCCTCGTCCCCGACGAGGCGGCGAGAGCTGCTGTCGAAGCGGTGGCGAACGCCTACGACGAGGCGAGCGAGTACACCGAGATCGTCGCCCACCACGACGCGCTGCACGGCTTGCTTGCGGCGCTCAGCGCGGAGGCGAGGTGATGTGGCGGAGTGGCGGCGGCGCTTGGCGTCGCCGCCACTCCGCTCCCCGTCGTTCACTGTCACGACGGATCAGGAGATGCAACGAGTCGTGCTGACCGTCGTCCTGCGTGAATACCCGGTGCTGCTCACGTTCCCCGCCATCGCCTGCGAGCTGTTCGAGAACCCCGACGATCTCGTCGGTGGCATGGCGCTCGCCCGCGCCGTCCGCGATCTGGTCGGCGAGGGGCTGCTCCACAGCAACGGCTTACTCGTCCTGCCCAGCCGGCCTGCGCTGCACGTCAAGCGATTGAGCGGAAAGGACGGCTGGGCAGTCTGGGGCTGACAGCGGCTTTTCGGGGGCCGAGGCTGTCGCAGGAACTCGGGCGGTCCCTCCCTACGGGGCAGGCCACAGAAACCGCCCAGGTCACGGCCCCCCAGAAGCCGCTGGGTTGATAGCTCACGCGAAGGCAGCCCGCCGGAGCGACCCGACGATCGCTTGGCGCCATTCCATCGTTGCTAGGCCCGCAAATTGCGGCCTTGAAACGCGAAGACCTCGTCCGACGCTGAGGTGACCCTGGGTGGCTCCCACACGGTTGCAACGGTTGCAATTCTGGGTGCAGCCAGGAAAAGGAGCGACATGAATCAATCAAACGCAGCGGACGCCGCCCGGCGGATGGTCGGAGCCTCGCGGCGCAGCCTCTCCTAGGGGCGGTCCCGACCCGGTGGGGTGCCTGGACCTCTGTCTCGGTGCCGTCCAAGCCGAGTCATAAAGTCCTTTAGCATCGCGAAGTTCCGAATAAATTATTAGCTCGTATATAGAAAATTCTCGACACATGGCTGAAAGGGGTACCTCGATGATCAGAACCTACGGGCAGGGTCAGGCGATGTCGATCACCAAGCGCTTGGATCATCATGCCGAGGCGCTGCTACCGCTGGCCGGGGCGTTGATGAACGGTCTCTTGGCCTCTGAGGTTGCTCGCGACGAGCAGGTCCATGAATTGCATCTCGGCAAGGGAGCTGGTGGAGTGAACCTATACCTCGCGGGAGGCGCGAAGTTTGCGTTTCGTGCCGGTTTTGACGCCGACCAGCAATACGAGCGGGTCGAGGTCCTCGATGCGCCAAAAGAAGGCGCAGTTGTAGCAGTCGTTAGAGAGCCAGGCGATGTTCCGGCAGCGATTAGCCGGATTGAGGCGGCCTTGTAGCACTCCGGTCTAGGGGGCGCTCGAAAGCGATGTCCAATTTCTTTAAACGTGTGGCTGGGGAAGTTTCGCTAATGGGCGCGCGAGAGAATGGCTGGAGAGCGCCGCAGCTGGGAGCGCTGGGGGCAACCATGGCCCATTGGAGCCTCGCCGAGCAGGAGGCGACGCTGATCAGTATCCCCACCGGCACGGGCAAGACGGCGGTGGCGATGGCTTCGCCCTTTCTTTGCGGCGAGCCGCCAACACGAGTTTTGATCCTAGCGCCATCGCGAGCGATCCGGGAGCAGTTGGTCCGGAATATCTCCACCTATGCACAGCTGCAGCGGATCGGTGTTTTGCCCGAGGGAGAAGAAGGACCGACCGTTTTCGAGATGTCGGGGATGGCTCAGGACTGGGATACCTTGCGAGGTTATGACGTAACTGTTGCATTGCCAAACTCGATCAGCCCAGTCCATTACGACGCTGCCCGCTGCCCGCCTGTTGACCTTTTTGATCTGTTGGTCGTCGATGAGGCCCACCACTCTCCCGCGAGGTCCTGGGAGGCAGTGCTCGACCACTTCGCCTCTGCTCGCAAGCTACTCCTGACGGCAACCCCGACTCGGCGGGACGGGCGACGAATCCCTGGTTCCCTGCAGTACTATTACCCGCTGCGACGAGCGCTGGATGAGGGCTTCTACAAGCCTGTCGAGCCGGTGCTGCTTGCCCCGGGCGCTGATCGAGTTGCCTCTGATCGTGCGATTGCGGAGCGGGCGGTGGCGATGTTGGATTCGGAGCTGCACGCGAGCAGCGTGTTGCTGGTGCGGGCCGGTTCGATTGCGCGACTGGGCCAGCTGCGCCAGATCTATGAGGAGGCGGGCACCGAGCTGGAGTTGCTGCACAACTCGATGGGCGATGCGCGCCAGCGCCAGGTGGTCGAGAGGCTGCGAAGTGGGGAAGTCCGCGCAGTCGGCGTGGTAGGGATGCTCGGAGAGGGCTTCGATCTGCCCGCGATCCGGCTGGTCGCCTACCACGATAAGCATCGCTCGGTGCCGGCGACGGTGCAGCTGATAGGGCGCTTGGCCCGGGTCGATCCGGAGTATCCACAGCCCTCAATGCTGATTACGGTTTCAGATGCCGATGTCTTTCCCGAGCTGAAGGGTGTACTACGCGAGCTTTACGACGAGGATGCCGATTGGGCGACTGTGCTACCCGGAATTCTGGACGAGGAAATCGCACGGGAACGGGCGGACCGCGAGTTTTCGGAGAGGTTCCCTGCCTCCCACACGGAGATCGACGCGAGCCACTTGCAACCAATCAAGCGAGCGATTCTCTATGAGGTTCCGGCGGATTGGACTCCCCCCTTTCTCGGCGATCTACTGCCCGGCGAGCTGGAGGTGGGAGCGCCGTTCGGCGGCGGCGTCGTCGCGTACGCGGGTGCTGACGCAGAAACGCGGATGTTGGTCTTGGTGGTGCGTTTCATTGACCGCCCGAAATGGAGCAGCGATCCGGCGCTTGCGGATGTCCGCTACCAACTTCACGTCATTGCTCATCGACCCCCACCCGACGTTGGACTCCCAGGGCTGGTGATGCTGAACATCGCCAGTGACGGGCTACGCCAACGCTTCGTGTCGATTCTCGGGCTTGAGGACATCGGTGAGCCAGTCGGCCCCGAACGCTTGGGCGACTATCTCGACAGCCTGGATCGGATCTCGGTCTCATCAGTTGGTGTCCGATCAACCGACGCGGCTAGTCGTGGGCGGGCCACCTATCGCAACTACATGGGAGGCGACGTGGACCGTGGGATGCGTAGCGTCGATCTCGCCCGAAGCGCCCTCGGGCACGTCATGTTCCAGCTAAAAACCGATTCGGGCACTGCGAACGCTGGTGGGGCAATCGAGAAGTCAAAGGTGTGGTTGAGTCGCTACGAGCCGCTACGCGAGTTCAGCGATTGGGTCGACCTGACCTGCACGACGCTCTGGTATCCGCACGAGGCGAGGCAGGGACGACTCTTGCCGGGTGTCGATCGTGGTCGCCGGCTCGATGAGTGGCCGGTTTCACGGCCGCTCGCCGCCGAACTGTTTCCAGCCCTGTTGGGGATGAGCTTTGAGCTCTTTGAGGATGGTCAGAGACTAGGGGGGATCGAGGATCTCGAGCTTTACGTCAATGACGATCCGACCGGAACCCTTCAGGACATCGAAGGCGCGGAAAACGGGCCGCTTGCTGTGATTGGCGTTTTCAAGGATCGGACAGCGGGGAGTGAACGCTGCGTCTGGCAGGCGGAGATTGAGACCGATGGAACGATCAGGGCCACTCGCGACCTGAGCGTACGTCGCGGTCACAGCGAGCCGCTGGCACTCTCAGAGTTGCTGGAAGCACAACCACCGACCATTTACTTCCTGGATGGGACGACGACGATCGGGGCCGTCCGCTACGACCGCTGGACGGCACTACCGCCCTTTAACCCGGCAATGCTCACCGTGGAGAACTGGGACGGAACCGACATAACCGCAGAGACGGTTGCAACCGCGATGAACCATGGCGCGGGTCTGAGGTCGATACACGAGCAGCTTGAGGGGCTGCTGCGCGGCCGACCGCGCAGCGGAGTGCGGCGATGGCTGCTGAAGAACGACGGCGCGGGGGAGATTGCCGACTACGTTGTCATCGAGGAGTTGGAGAGCGGCGAGGTGCGGCTTGCGCTCTGGCACGCGAAGGCTAGCCAGGGAGCGAACCCGGGAGTGAGAATCAAGGACTTTCAGGAGGTGACGGCGCAGGCTCTGCGCAGCCGTCGCTGGCTAACCAGCACCTCGCTGTGGTCGGAGTTGGCGGCGCGTCTCTTCGCGGGCGCCTCGCCAGCGGCTAGCCTGGTTGAAGGCAGTGACGCGGTGGAGGAGCTGGAACAGCGGCTCGGCGTCGGTGAGGAGGTGGACGACGTCACCCCCTGGACGCTGGGCCGGCCCATTGTCCGCGGGGTGATAGGCATTGCGCAGCCGGGATTGAGTGCGGGGGAGATCAGCGCACAGATGGCAGCCAACCCCGTGCCCGATGGTGCCGAAGCGTTGCGGCAGCTGTTCGGCTTGTTGGCAGATACCACCGTGGCAGACGGCTCTGAGCTGGCCGTCCTAGTAGCGGCTTAAGATCCGCCACTCCCGCCGCCGCTAGGCGTTCGCTTGTTCGGCGGAGTCGGACAGCTGGCCCAAAAACTTGGTCCCGAAATTGGTCCCCGACTCCACCGAACTCAGCCGAACTCCTTGGACGCGATTCGCTCTATCGGGCCAGATTCGGCTCTATGGACGGGTTCCGGCGCGACTCATAATCCGTCGGTCGAAGGTTCGAGTCCTTCCCGCCCCATTCCCATTTCGAAGATTGCAACTTGAGCATTGCGGTCTGGCGAGGCGTTCAGTTCAAGAGTCGAATAGCTTGACAAGCATGAACGTCGGGCTGATTGACGGCTTGTCGATGCTTTTGTTTGGGCTGTTAGGCCTTGATACCGAGTGGAGCGCTGTCGTTATCGCAGCCGCGACCGCCCTCGTAACGACTTTGGCTGCCGCACCGGCTCGCCTGGTGGTCGATAGACGTCTTCAGCGCTCGCAGGTCGAAATCGAGTACGAGCACGAACAGCGCAAGGCGCTTCGCGCCAAGATCGGGACCTACCACGGCCGCCTATTGGAGGCGGCGCTCGATATGAACTACCGGCTGGTCAATCTCAATTTGAATTGGAAGTCTGGATGGCTCAACGTAGGCGGTGAGTACAGGGCTCCTGGGCAGCACTACCTTCGAACTACCGCATTTCGGTTCATCCGCTTGGCGGGACTTGCACATAAGTTCGAGCGAGAGGCGATTGTCGTCGATGCCCGAATTGCCGAGGGCAATGATCAGGCGTTTGTGCGGTACCCCAAGGCCTTTCGCTGGGTAATGACTGACGTTGCGCTATTCGGCGGCGTCGAGTATGACCCGTCCCGATCCAGCTCTCATTTCTTCACCGATCACTTGCGTCAGATGTGCTCGCTCGCGTGGGCGTCGGGAGATGAGATCGAGTTCGCCGAGTTCGAGGCATTGGTTGCCAGCGACGACGGATTAGACGAGCTGCTTGAGTTCTTTGATGGGATCGAACCTGCCCAGCTGCGATGGGATCGACTGATATCGCTTCAGCTATTGCTCATGGCCTTCATCAATACCTTTGGCTACGAGTACCAGAGATCGGACGCTGCCTGGTTTGACCTCGTCGTGGATCACGTTCGCCATGACGAGATAGTCAATGCGCTGCGAGCTTGGATTCCGAAGCTCGGCTTGGGCGAGGATCAAGGCACGAAAGAACTTGATTCAGCGCTCGCTCGCCGCTTGGCGCATCGCGGTGCCGGTTAGGAATCGTGTCTGTCGCGGACCTGGTGTTCGGTTCCAGTCCCGCTGGCTATTTCACGCCGGCGGCTTTGAAAGCCTCTGTCTATGGTCCCGACGGATCGAGAGATCTTCATCGACGTGGAGCCGGACATCCGTATCCGGTTCCGGCGTAGCGAGCCGCCTCCGCCGGTTTCATACGCGATCACGCTGGAGAGCTTTGAGGAAGGCGATTGGACGACGGTTCGTCTCTGGGACAACGCCGATGCGATCGATGAGCATCACGAGCATGACCACGGGCGAGCGGGAGGAAAGCAGCCGCCTGTCATCCTTGAATTCGATTCCGTGAACGAGGCGATGGCGGCGGCTATCAGCAAGGCCAAGGCGGAGGCTCCGGAGATCGTGAGACAATGGCGGGAGTCATGAGCCACGACCCCAATATCGATTCTGCGACCGGGAGGGTCCTCGCCGGCATCGACGACGAGGAGCTGGCCGCTCGCTACCCCAACCGGGCGCACTTCATTTCGGCCGACAATCCTCACCAGGGCGAGATGGCGACCCGTGCGTTGTTTGACGGAGATCCCGTCGTGATCGTCTACCCCGACGGACATGAGCTGCTTGTTCAGCCCGAGCAGGCGCACGGCTTCGCACGCTGGTCACGCGTTGCAGCGGCGGTTCTCCTCCGCTTCCGACGTTTCGACCAGGGCACCGTGCAGCTGCCTCCTCGCGCTCATCTCGAGGCGCGGGACTCGGGCGGCCATCCGATCGCGGCATAGTGCCTACGATGCGCAACGCCCTGAGCGCCGACGAGCAGGAGCACGCGAAGGACTTCGCGGATGCTGACGCGGCGCAGGTTTCCGCGACGCTCGATGCCGTCCCTGGCGCCTGGGAGCGGACGCAAGAGGGACTCGCGCAGGCTGCGGAGGGCGAAGGGACGCCGCTCGACGAGCTGGTCTGAAGGCTCCGAAAACTTGGTCCCGAAATTGGTCCCCGACTCCACCGAACTCAGCCGAACTCCTTGGACGTGATTCGCTCTATCGGGCCAGATTCGGCTCTATAGACGGGTTCCGGCTCGACTCATAATCCGTCGGTCGAAGGTTCGAATCCTTCCCGCCCCACTCACCTCTCAAGTGACGGCTCACCGGGGCCGGCCAAGCTCCTCATCTCGCAGAAACAAGAA
>CAZJBG010000132.1:0-7918 GCA_964543925.1 uncultured bacterium | reverse complement strand
GAGATCGTTGTCGATGGTTTTCGGCACGCCGATGGTGTGGATACCCAGCTCGGCCAACCGGGTGGCTACCCCCAGGGTGTCATCGCCGCCCATGGCCACCAGTACGTCGATCTGGTTGGCGGCAAGGTTGGCCTTGATCCGGTCGATCATGGCCGGGTCTTTGAGGGGATTGGTGCGGCTGGTGCCGAGCATGGTCCCCCCCTCATCGTACTTGTCCCGGACAAAGTCGACGTCCAGAGGCATCGTAAGGTTATTCAGCGGGCCGGCCCAGCCGTCCCGAAACCCCAAGAATTCGTAGCCGTATTTCTTCTCGCCGCTGAGGACCAGTCCCCGGATGACGGCGTTTAGGCCGGGGCAATCCCCCCCGCCCGTTAAAATGCCGATACGCATTGTGCCTTCCTGTTGCTTATAATAACGTCACCGATCAGTGTCAAAATGCCATGCGACCGGTCTGAATTCGAACAAATAATTTACCACGAAAGGGGCCGGGGGATGGAGGAAAAGGGGTGAGTGAGCCGCTCCACTTGCCCCCTTCACCTGTCCCCGACTAACTTCGTCGGGTTCACCTAATGATTGACCATCACCTTCCAAAGCATGTATGTCGCTGATCGCCCTCACACACGCCGTGTCTCCGAATGTCGTCAAGGGTGAGCGCACCTACCGGGACCAGCAACCCATCGACCTGGCCCGCGCCCATCAGCAGCACGCCGCCTATTGCGACGCCCTGAGGTCCCACGGCCTGGAGGTGATCACCCTGGAGGCCAACCTGGACTTTCCCGATGCGGTGTTCACCGAGGACCCGGCGGTAGTGGTCGACGAAGTGGCCGTCATGACCCACATGGCGGCGGAATCGAGGTGGGGGGAATCGGCAGCCATCGAAGCGGCCCTGGCCCCCTACCGGAAGATCGTCCACATGGCGCCACCGGCACTCCTCGATGGGGGGGATGTGCTCCAGGTAGGGACCAGGCTGTTCGTGGGGCAGTCAACCCGCACCAACCGGGCGGGCACCCAGGCCCTGGCTGACTTTCTCTCCCCCTACGGCTACCAGGTCATTCCCGTGCCGGTCCACGACTGCCTCCACCTGGTCACCGGCGCCACGGCTCTGGATGAGACCACCATTCTGGCCGCCACCGACTGGATCGATACGGCCCCCTTCGACCGGTTCAGGATTTTGCCCGTCCCCATGGACGAAGGGCCGGCGGCCAACATCCTGCCACTGGACGGGACTATTCTGATGGCCGCCGGCTATCCCCAAACGGCAGACCTGGTGGCCGGTGCGGGCTACGAGGTGGAACTCCTCGACAACTCCGAGCTGGAAAAGGCGGAGGGGAGTCTCACCTGCCTGAGCCTGATTTTCAGGAAATAAGTTTTGCCCCGGCCACAGCTGGTGGTCTGGGGGCGGCTGGGTTTGTCCACGTTGCGGCTTGTAATCCCCATTCGGTGTGTGCTGTCACGTGCTACTCCTTACATCTTGTATTTTCCGCCTGCAGTGCATACATTGTAATACAATGCATGGAGTGTAATGTATGAGTAAAGCCATTTCCATAAGAATGCCCGATGATCTGGCCGTAAAACTTGCTGAAATCGCCAGGGAGACGGAGCGGCCCAAGTCTTTCCATGTGCAAAAGGCTCTGGAGGCTTATCTGGCCGAAATCGCCGATTTGCAGGTCGCGTTGGACCGGCTGCATGATCCATCCGATGGGGTGGTCACTGCGGCTGATATGAGGAAGGTGCTTGAGCTATAAACTGGCCTTCAAGAAGTCTGTAGCGCGCGACCTCAAGAAACTCGAACCGGATCAAGCGGACCGGATTTTAAAAAAGATCGAAGTAGATCTACCTGAAAAGGCTGATCGTTTTCCTTCATTGAAGGGGAAATTCGCCGGATTAAGAAGATTCAGGGTTGGAGATTATCGCGTGATTTATACCATCATTGAAGATACCGCCCTTATCTTGCGAATCAGCCATCGGCGAGAATCCTACCGATGAGGTATCTGTGGGGAGGTACCTTAATCCCTTGAAGATCGTGGTAAGGGGGCTTACATTGCCCGTGTCATAACACGGGACGGTCGTTTCTCATGATAATAGGGCGAGTTACCACTTGCCTGTTTGAGGAGGTTAATTGCGTCTCCCGAATTCTGATCGCGCGGTCATTGACTCGGCCAAAATACGACAATACCTTCTGTCCACTGCCCATCCCGTGGGCCGGTTCAAGGCGCGTTTCTTCAAGTCTTTGGGCTATTCGACTGACAGTTGGGAGCAATTGGAAACTGATATTCGTGACCTCATTGTTACCGCCCAAGCACGATCCAGCGAGAAGACCGATTACGGAGCAAAGTACGAAGTTCGAGGTACCCTTACCGGTCCCAAGGGACGATCTGCCGAGGTGGTGACAGTGTGGATCGTTTTGACCGGGGAAGACGTGCCCCGTTTGATAACTGCTTACTCAGGATAACAAGCCATGAAATTCAATATTCTTGACACAGTCGTTTTAGCGAGGGATGTGCCCGCTCACGGTTTGAAAAAGGGCGATCTTGGGGCGGTTGTGGCACTGTACGAGCCTGACGGCTTGGAAGTGGAGTTCGTGACGGCCTCTGGGAGAACCGAGTTCCTCGCGACCCTCCAGATCGGGGATGTCCGTTCCGTTGGTGATACCGATCTGATGTCGGTCAGGCCTCTCACGCCCGCCTAGATGAGAGCGAATCCATAAATGAATTCGCTGAATCGAAAAAAGGGGCCTTTACGAAGCCTACAGCGCCCTTCAGGGCGGTTTCTTTGATTCAGCGATGGGATTTATCCCTTCGCATTCTTCACCCGATTATTTTGGGGAAACTCCTGTCTTGCAATCCCCTTGAAGTATTGTGATAGGACGTTTTACATTGCCTGCGTAACGGTATTCAAAGTCGCTGCGTAGGATAGCAGGGTGAGGTTCAACCAAAAGGGACGAGAATATATTGCAAACATAACGTATAATGCATGCGAGAGACCATGTATCTAGAGTTGCGCGATTATATCTCGCGCATTCTTATCTACGTTTGGTTTGTGGCCGTCGGGAAAGCGCTATGGCGGTGGGAACCTGCGTTCCTCAATTATGAAGGTCCAAGTCAGTTCCTAGAGTTTTCTTCCATGCTGGGCTTTTATGGTGTGATGACCCTTGGAATGATGCCAGTTAGTATGATTATGCATAGCCTCGAACTTGAATCGGAACGGACTTGGCAAGGCAAGAACTTTGCAATATCGGCCGGTTTGGCTGCACTGTTGGTGTTCCTATGTATGTTAGTCAGCTTTGGCCTCACTCTGTTCGGTGGATTGATCAGCTTGATCTCCGAGGATCTAGCAAACTTACTCGTGAAATATGCAACAATCACCCGGTGATCGGCCTGTACCCAGTCACTTGCCGCTAAACGCTCGCGGTTTATGGGCGATGATACCTGGATTAATGCGATGAAAGAAGACGATCAACTGATCAGGTTTCACAAAGAAATCGGAAGAGTTAAGGACAACGAACGGCTTCTCGTGCTCGTAACTCACGGGTTCATTGAGTTACTGGTGAATGTTATCATAGAAGCAAAGTGCAAGCGTGCTAAGAAGATCAAGGATTCCCGAGACTACCCGCACTCTGTCAAGCTCGTCCTTCTGAACGAGATTGGCCTGATCAACAATCATTTCTACGAGATCCTCGATTGGTTTCGTCGTCTCAGGAATAAAGCTGCGCACGAACCTTTTTTTGCGCTTACCGACAGTGAGTGCAGTTACATCGACAAGACGCTCAAGTCGTTTCCACCCGGGAAAGCCGTTGGGGGATTGCACAGATTCTGTACCTACATCGTCGGCGCCATTTGGAACGGGCATAAGGATATATTGATGCATTTGTTTATGCCGAGCATCACACCCAACTGATGGAGGCCTGGCATGACTATTTCGGCCGTTGAAATAGATGTTCCTGACGCTAAGAATGTATCGGTGACGGCGGATAGCCTGAGCGTGGACCTGAGTGATGGGCGAACGATTTCGGTTCCCCTGGCCTGGTTCCCCCGGCTGCTGCACGCGACACCGGAGGCAAGAAAGAACTGGAGACTCATCGGCAAAGGACAGGGCATCCACTGGAAGGACATCGATGAGGATATCAGCGTGGAAGGACTGCTGGCTGGGAGACCGTCTGGAGAAAGCCAGGAATCCTTCCAGAAGTGGCTGAACCAGCGTGCAATCCGCCCAGCATGAGGGCTAAACAACTTGCCCTGATGCGGAGCCGAAGGGCTCTCCATGACCTTGGTCTGCCCTGCCGGATAGCCCCCGGCGCCTAGGCCGGCCGCCGCCCCACGACGAGAATGGTCTCGTTGGACATCTGGAAGGCGCCGTCGTCAGTGACAAATCCCCCCACGGCCTCGGCGATGGCCTGCCAAATTTCCCGTTGCCGCTCAGCTGGCTCATTGGCCATCAGAATGGTGATCACTGCGGCCACATCCTGGAGAAAGGTGATGTAGTCCTCCACGGTGGAAAACCCAAAGTCGACCATCAGCTTCTCGCTGTTTACATCGGTAAAGCCGGCCTCGGTAAATGCCTCCTCGATCACGCCTGGCGGGCTTAACTTGAACAAGGAGGGGGCCTCCGGTGGAGGCGGCGGCGGCTGGAGTAGCTCTCGGATGACACCCATGGGAATACGGAGTGCCGGAACCTTGTCGGGGGTGCTCCAGACGGCGGCAGCAAACCTGCCGCCAGGCTTCAGGAGTTGGCGAATGTCTTTCAGGGTGGGACCCAGATCAGGCATGAACATGAGCCCCCATCGACACACCGCCGCGTCGAAAGTATTGCCGTCAAAGGCCAAGGACTCGGCATCCACCAGTTTGAAATCCACGTGGTCCAGCCCCAGATCGTCTGCACGTTCCCGGGCAATGTCGAGCATCCCGGAGGATTGATCCGTGGCCATGACCCGGCCGTTGGCACCGACACGACGGGCAGCGGTAAGGGCCGGCTCACCGATCCCGGTGGCGATGTCGAGTACCTGGTGTCCGGGATCAATCGCCGCCAGGGCCACCAGGCGGTCGCTGACGTGCTGAGCCCCCTGCTCAAATGTTTTCCACCATTTATGCCACCCCTCGGCGACTGTGTCCCACTCCCGGCGCTGCCCGGCCTTATATTGGACTGAATCAAAAGATTGGGTAGACATCCATTATTCCTTCATTTTGGCACTCAGGAGGGCCACCCACCGTGCATGGCAAGCCATCGTTGTGTACCTGTTTAATCAGTTTGGAATCCCGTGTGGTTGCTTAAATCTAAGGGCTGTCTACCGGCCTTACAAACCATTACGACGAAGGCCGGTCCGCGAGCAGGATAAGCCGGCCCCCATTTTTCTTGACATTGGGGTGTAAAACCAATAGGTTTGTGGGTAGAAGTGGGTTAAAATCCCTTAAATAACCTTATTCACCGAGGTATATACAGTCCTATGCAGCAGAGTGGGTTGACGATTTGGATTCGTTAGGTAACTCATTTACAGGTAGTTACAGCTATGCTCTGGACGCCAAGGGCCGGGCCAACATCCCGTCTAAGATGCGCAAGGCCCTCAGTCCATCCAACGACCGCACCTTTGTGGCGACCCGGGGCGCCGATCGTTGCATCGTTATTTATCCCCTGGAGGTTTGGAACGCCATTGAGAGCAAACTCATTAACCTCAGTAAGGGGCAGGCCCTGCATAGGCACTTTACCCGGAACTTCATCCGCCATGCCGAGGCGGTGCGGTATGACAGCCAGGGGCGCATTGCTCTGCCGACCAACCTGATCGATTACGCCGGGATCGACAAAAACATCGAGATTGTGGGCATGATCGATCGTATTGAAATCTGGGACCCGGAGCAGCTCAATGAGATTGAAGACCAATTTATCGACCGTCGGGAGGAACTGGAATCTATTGCCAATGAGATCAATTTCTAACCACCATGCCCGGCAACCGCCAGCCCGTCAACCATGTTCCGGTCATGGTGGAGGAGGTGCTCGACGGACTTATCACCACAGCGGACGGCCTCTACGTGGACGGTACCCTGGGAGCCGGTGGGCACGCCGCCGCCATCCTGTCCCGGCTCTCCCCGAAGGGGCGGGTCTTGGGTATTGATCTGGATGCCCAGGTTCTGGCTCGGGCCCGGGAGCGGCTGGCCGGTGAGTCATCGCGAATGATTTTTCGTCACGGTTCCTACGACCAGGTGCCCCAGTTCTTGAAGGATCTCGATCTGGAGTGCTGTCAAGGGTTACTCCTCGACCTGGGGCTATCCAGTTTCAGCCTGGAGGGCAGTGGCCGGGGGTTCAGTTTCCAGACCGACGAGCCCCTGGATATGCGCTTTGACTCGAGCCGAGGCCGACCCCTTCATCAGGTGCTGCCGACGTTGAACTCGGGCGCCCTGGCCGACGTACTGTTTACCTTCGGTGAAGAGCGTCGGTCCCGGGCCATCGCCAACGCCATCCACGCAACAGCCGCCGATGAGCTCACCACCTCTGGGGCCTTGGCCCGTGTGGTGAAATCGGTGGTTAAGGGGCCCCAAGTCACCAAAACCCTGGCCCGTGTCTTTCAGGCCCTGCGCATCTTCATCAATGATGAGCTGCGTACCTTGAAAAATGCCCTGGAGCAATTTGGCGCCGTGGTTGAATCGGGCCGCCGGGTGGCCATCATCTCCTTTCACTCCCTTGAGGATCGCATCGTAAAGCAGTTTTTTGCTCGGGAGTCCAGGGACTGTATCTGCCCGCCGGAGATCGTTACCTGTCAATGCGGCCACAGGGCGACATTCAAGGTGCTGACCCGGCGGCCCATCGTCCCTGGACCGGACGAGCAGGTCAGCAATCCACGGAGCCGGTCGGCAAAGCTCCGCATTCTGGAGCGGCTCTGATGGCCGGGGTGCGCCGCCAGGTCCGCTCGACCTCCCGTGGAAGGTCCGGAGTAAGCTACGGCCTTTCGCTCATCAATTTTTTCTTCTGGACCTTCTTCCTGGTTAGCGCGGCGATTGCCTACCTGTGGATCTATAACCAGACCGATGTGGTGGCGTTGGCGAGGGTAGAAAAGGAGGCATTGATCCAGGAGCTCGAAAACACCAACCGGGAGCTGCAGTCGACGATCGATAACCTTGCAAGAATTGACCGGATTACCCGCATCGCTCGAGACGACCTGAACATGTACGTCCCCCCGGCCGAATCACTGATCGTCTACCTGCCCCAGGTGCAGCCGTGACGCGCCTGTACAGCCAATATCGGCCCAGGGTTGTCCTGGTGAACGTGTTATTGTCCTCCCTGTTGTTGGCGGTGGTGGCCAAGCTGTTCATGGTCCAGGTCTACCACCACGACGATTACCGCCGCCAGGCGGCGCGCCAAAGCACCCAGGAAGCGGTCCTGTCGGCCGTCAGGGGCCGGATTGTCGACCGTCATGGAGAACCGCTTACCGCCAACATCACCCACTATTCGTTCGCTGTAGATCCCCAGGTCCTTGAGGATCCCGTCGCCCTGGCCGAACGGCTGGCACGCACTTTCCAACGCTCTGCAGAGAGTTATCTCGAGCTGATGAACACCGGCCGGTCCTTTGTCTGGTTGGAGCGCAACGTGACCAGAGCCCAATGCGAAGCGCTCCTGGCCTTCCGGACCAAGGGATTCATTGTGCGGCAGGAAATGCGGCGGCGCTATCCCTACACCCAGATCGCCGCTCAGGTCATCGGATTTACCGATGTGGACAATAAAGGCATTGCCGGCATCGAATTGGTTTACGACCGGCTGCTGCGTGGTGAAGACGGTAGCCAACTGCTCAGGCGCGACGCGAAGGGAGGCGTCCTCCCCTATCCCGGTCGTCGATCGGACCGGGCCAGCCACGGCGATCAGGTTCGCCTGACCCTCGATATCGACTACCAGTCCATTTTCCAGGAGGAGATGGCCCGGGCCTACGAGCGCCTGG
>CAZJBG010000131.1:5814-7989 GCA_964543925.1 uncultured bacterium | reverse complement strand
ACCCATTGTGCAACTCCTGCAACAACATTAAATTGGCGCAGGAATTATCCCAGACATGAAATATATCGTGGTCATTGAAAAAGGTGAAACCAGCTACGGCGCCCATCTGCCGGACCTTCCCGGGTGCGTTGCGGCGGCGGATTCCCGGGCAGAAGTTCTCAAACTGATCAAGGAAGCGATCGAGTTCCATATTGAAGGGCTCCAGGCCGCCGGTGAACCGGTACCGCTGCCCTCTTCGGTGGGCGAGTTCGTCGAAGTCGATACCGTGCCACAGGCACCGGCAACTTAAAACTTGGGCATGGCTACCGGAAGCAAGATCAGATTTCAACGGCCTGGAATGTTTCTTCATAAATAGTAATTAGGCTCGCTCAGGAAAATTGCGGTCTTCCGCAAACAGGAGATATGGAACGTGAGGGTTGAGGAGCTTGTCGAGAAACTCAGCCAACTTGATCAAGAGCTTGATGTGCTGTGCAGCACCGAGAACAGTGACCTCTCGCCAAAGGGGCATATGTTCAGATTCTTGGAGATTGGCAGCGTTGGCGCATCGGAAGCCGAGGGGCAGCGAGACGATGATCAAGTACCCTCGGTAAAGTTCGGAAAGAGCGCTCATTCGGTCAAACTCCCCATCATCGAAGTCATTTCGGACAATAAGGGCGTGCGCATAACAATTAATTCAAGCGGAAGCTGCTTCCCGGCTCCGCTTAATTCAGGCCTTAGGCGTACAAAGGAAATAGCATGTCTGTTATAATAGAAATAGTCAAGTTTATCACGACCCATCCACTCAACAGAGACAATAAGTTCAAATCAATCATTCGCTTTGTGAAGTGGCAAATTGGAAGTCGTTTAGCGCCCGGTGCAATTGTTTACGACTGGATCAATGGATCGAAGTTTCTAGTAAGGACTGGAGAAAGGGGATTAACTGGAAATATTTATGCGGGCCTCCACGAGTTTCCAGACATGGCATTTTTACTCCATGTGTTGCGGGATGATGACTTATTCATTGATGTTGGCGCTAATGTTGGCTCATATACAATTCTTGCCTGCTCTGCCATTGGGGCTAATGGTTACGCCTTCGAACCTGTCCCAAGCACTTATAAAAGACTTATTGAGAATATCCGTCTTAATCACTTAGAGAATAAAGTCAAATGTCTCAATATCGGTGTTGGTCGTGAGCAAGGAAGCATTACCTTCACGAGCAACATGGATACAAAAAATCACGCGCTTGCATCTGGGGAGCAGAGTGATAACACAATTAGTGTTGAAGTATCCACGTTGGATGCGGTTTTAGGAGGCGAGTCGCCCACACTACTGAAAATAGATGTCGAAGGATATGAAACTCCAGTTCTGGAAGGCGCCTTAGAAACATTGAAAAAACAAACGCTTCATTCCGTAATCATAGAGCTTAATGGAAGTGGTAGCCGCTACGGATTTGATGAATCACGAATCCTGAAAATGATGTTTGATCATGGCTTTAGGACTTATTCATACAATCCACTGGATCGAACTCTTGTCAATCTTCAAGGAAAGAATCTGAACTCAGTCAATACCTTGTTCATTCGTGATGAGTCATTTGTATCGGATAAATTGAAGAATTCACCCAAGTTTACTATTCATGGCAAGCAATTCTAAATCGCCTAACAAGGCGCTATGCCGGGCGGCTTTTCCGCTGAATCTCCAAGATGCAGTGCACTCAGGCGTTAGCCAACCTCACTAGTCCGAACGGCGACGATCATGAACGGAACGAATTGCGCGCCTCGCGCCGGGACCAAATCGGTAAGGTATGGAAGCAGCCGCCACTCCAGGAGTACCCATATCCTCATGAGCCGGTAGCCGCCCCCGGTGTGAGCCACTCCACCGGCTCTTTCCTAAACCACGTAATCTGCCGCCGGGCGAACTGCCGCGTGCGCTGCCGGATCAGCGGCACTGCCTCCGCCAGTGTCGACTCTCCCCGGATGACCTGGGCCAACTCCCGGTAACCGACCCCCTGCATGGGCTGGGCCTGGGGCGCTAGGCCCGCGGCCAGCAGTCCCCGCACTTCCTCCAGCCAACCGTGGTCAAGCATGGCCGTGACCCGGTCATTGATCCGCTGATAGAGCTCCTCCCGTGGCCGCTCGATGCCCACCAGCTTGAAGGTCACCTCACCGACCCCATCCACCGTGATAACGGGCCGCTCCT
>CAZJBG010000131.1:0-5804 GCA_964543925.1 uncultured bacterium | reverse complement strand
GCTTCCAGAATTTCCAGGGCACGGGATAACCGGCGGGTATTGTTGGGATGAAAGCTGGCGGCGTAGTCCGGGTCCACTTCCGCAAAGGCGGCGTAAACGGCTTCGGCCCCCTCCCGCTTGATGCGGGCGGTGATCCGGCAGCGGAGGTCGGGATCGGTGTCCCCCAACTCGGCCAGCCCCAGGCGCAGGGCCCGGATGTACAGCCCGGTACCGCCACACAGGATAGGGGTCTTGCCACGGGCGACAATGTCGGCCAGTGCCCCGTGCACCAGCCCTGCGTACCGCCCGGCGGTGATTTTTTCCCCGGGATCAAGGCAATTGATCAGGTGGTGGCGGACCTGGGCCTGCTCCTCAACCGTGGGCTGGGCCGTACCGATCACAAAGCCCCGGTAAACCTGCCGCGAGTCCACAGAGACAATCTCGCCGCCCAGTTCCAGGGCCTGCCCGATGGTGTAGGCGGTCTTGCCCGAAGCAGTGGGACCGACGATGGTGAGGATGGAAAGAGGCCCGGCCATGCCGGATGTTAAGGCGGGGGGGATTCCGGCCCAACATTATCCTGATGATGAGTGGGGCTGACGGACCGAAGGGGCACAGTGATTATTATCTATTCTTGGCGTCCCTTCGGCCCGTATGTTGGCATACCTCAGGGCGGGCTTGGCGGTTCATTTCTTTCTCCTCCAGCTATAGATGCCGGCAAGAACGATACACGACCCTAAAACTCCAACGTCAGGCCCCCCACCGGAAAGGTCTTGAACTGCCAGACCATCTCCCTGGTCCCATCTTCCATATATTGCCAGTCCCAGGGATTATCCCGGTTATAAATGTTCATGATATCCCAGAAGGCTACCAGGTTCACCTTATTAAAGTAGAATCGCTGGAGCAGCATAATATCAAAGCGGAAGTAGTGACCGAACCGCGACGTGTTCCACTCCTGGCCCTGATAGGTATACCACCGGCGGACGTTGTGATCGTAGACCTTCGGCGTATAGGGTCTACCGCCTACGTACCGGGCGCGAAAACTTATATCATACTCATCGGCCGGCATCACCGGAATCCACGAGAACGCCTTGGCCCAGAATGTCTTCTTGAAGCGATGATACCAGTCGTAGTCCATGTACCTGATCTTGTAGCCGCCGATGAGGGTCATCACGTCGCCAAAGTCATAGTCCCAGGCGTAGGTCCGGTCCTCATCCGGGTAGCGGGGGTCAATGCCCTGGGACACCGATTTTGAGTAGCTTAGCGTCCCGTACCAGTGATTGGAGAACTTCTTCTGGATGAAGAACTCAACGCCATAGGCCCGCCCCGCCCCGGCGTTGACCCAACTGCCGAACTCGTCGCTGGTGTCCAAGGTGGTCCAAGCGTGTGGAATCACCATATCGTCGTAGGCCTTGCCATACAGTTCCAAGGTGGCCCGTATGTCCTCCCGCAGCAGGACTTCCAGCCCCACCACCCCCTGATCGGCATAATAATTTTTCAGATTGTTACCCTCGCCCCCCTCGGAGTTGAGTTGATCATGGAAGGGTGACTGATAGTACCGCCCGGCACCGGCATTGATTTTCAGCCTGTCAGACAGGCTATACGATAGGCTCAGCCGTGGTGAGAAATCGGCGGCGCCGGTGAGTCCCACGTGTTCTATTCTACCCCCCATGCCCAGCGAGAGGCGGGGCAGGGGCTGCCAGCGGACCTGCCCATAGAGCGCCGACTTTAGAAAACCGATCCGGGACACCCGGCTCCAGGGATCCCCGTCGTCGAGCGTATCCAGGGGGACCACCACCGCCGCGGCATTCCCGAAGATGTACTGGTCGAAATAGATCCGGGATACCACCGCAGGCGCGGTCAGGAGGTCGGGTGCATAGCCATAGACGATAAGGGGTTCACCGCCATAGCGGTCATTGTAATCAAGGGCCACACGCTTGAGATTTAGACCGCTGCTCAACTCGAGGCCTTTGCTCAGCTTGTATATCCAGTCACCCTTCAGTGTGGTTTCGATCTCGACATCGTCTTTGTTGAAATAATCATCGTGTTCGCCATCTGGGAAAACTTTGTACACATCGACATCAAAGCGCGTCCTGGTTTGACACAGCGATAACAGAAAATAGCCGTTTTGTGAGAAAAGGTCCTTATAGGTCAACCCCAGGGTGACCTGGTTGCTGCGAAAGTCTACGTTTTCAGCGCCTCTGGTTTGTGGCGTTTCTTCACCCTCGATAACAATAGCATCGACCCCTCCCAGGAAGTTGAGCAGAAGCTTGCGCCGGTGGTCGAGATCATAAACCACCTTCGCCTGGACCGTCGAATATTGGGGAATTGCCATGAGGCCGGTCTGCCGTATCACCAGGTCCAGGAAGGACCGGCTCACGGACGCCATGTAGGCGCCTCGTTGCGTAACGGAACCTTCCAGAAGAAAACCGATCCCGGCCATGTTGAAGTCGAATTCCGCCATGTGCCGGCTGCGGCGGCCTTCCCTCAAGGTCACATCCATGACCGAGGAAAGCTTATCCCCGTAGCGGGCGGAGAAGGCGCCGGCGTAAAAGTCGATGCGGTCGATGAAGGCCGTATTCACCATGGTCACCGGCCCACCGCCCAAGCCCTGACTGGAAAAATGATTGGGATAGGGTATTTCCAGATGGTCCATGACGAACAGGTTTTCATTGGGGCTGCCCCCCGGATAATGATTTCGTTCGTCTGATCCGCACCCGAAACCACCGATGGGAGCGCCTGCATCATGCGCATCACATCATACGACCCCACGGGATCGGACCGAATCTCCTCGATGTCCACCGTTCGGGCGCTTACCACAGCACCTTTGGCTTTCTCGAAATATCCAGCCGTTACCGTAACACCCTCTAACTCCAGTACCGTCGGTTCGAGAGCCATGTTGACGACGGTCGCCCGCTGTGGCACCACGTGCACGTTGGCCCGGGCTTGGGTCTTATAACCCATCATCGTCACCCGGACGGCGTGGCTGCCAACGGGTATATTGACAATCTCGAATCCGCCTGCCCCATCGGCGACCGCCCCCAGGTCGGTACCCTCCAGGACCACGTTGGCACCGGTCAGGGGCTGGTGGGTGTCACGGTCAGTGATTCGCCCTGTTAAAGAGCCCACGCTCTGGGCATCCAATACCAAGACCAGCTGGGCCATGATCATAAATATAGTTCTGTATGCGACGGATTTCATGATCGCCTCCCTATTGCCCAGCCCTAGCAATGTGCCGAAATATACAAACGGTTGAACCCTTGCGCGGGAAGGGAGATAATCAGGGGGAAATGGGCGGCGTGCTACGGCTCACATACGGGCCTGGCGAAGGCCCTCAAATCCGCTCGAAGCGCTTGTCCATTTCCGCCATGGAGAGGTGGACCACCGTAGGCCGGCCGTGGGGGCAATAGTAGGGATGTTTGGTGGCGAAGAGGCGGTCCACCACCGTGCGCATCTCTTCCAGGGTGAGGGGATCGCCCGCCTTGATGGCGGCCTTACAGGCATAGGTGGCGGCCATCTTGTCCAAAAATTCAGCCCCTCCCTGGCCTTCGTCATGGCGGTCCAGGATATCCCGGATGATCTCCCGCTCCCGGCCCCACACCACGTCGGTAGGGACGCCATCGACGACCACGGTGTGCTTACCGAACTCCCGGATGCGAAAGCCCAGACGCTCCAGGTAAGGGATAATATCCACCAGCCGGGAGAACTCGTCAGGGGCAAATTCGAATACCTGGGGGAACAGCACCGTCTGGGAAGGCAACGCCTCGTTGGTCAAGGCCTCCTGGGCCTCTTCGTAAAGGACCCGCTCATGGGCCACATGCTGATCGATCATCACCAGTCCCGAGGCCACCTGGCTCAAAATATACTTGTTGTGCACCTGCCAGATCATCTCGGGATTGTAGGCCACCTCCGGCCGCTGCGGGGCCGATCCCGACGGCGAAGGAGCCAGCCCCAGGCGCTCGACAGCCGTATCGATGGGGCGACTATCCGCCTCCGTCCCCCCCGGCACATCCGCCGACCTGGGCGCGGATTCAAACAGGTGGGCGCCCTGCGGGGCCTGCCGGGGACCGCCCTGAGGGGGTCCGGGCGACGGGTAGGTGGAAAAGGACTGGGGTCGATCTTGCCCATCCGGGGCGGCAAAATCGGGCATCATGCCGGGTATATCACGGATGGCATCGGTGACGGCGAGCTTGACCACATGGTACACCCGCCATTCGTCCTTGAAGCGCACCTCGGTCTTGGCGGGATGCACGTTCACATCCACGGCCTCCACCGGCATGGTGATATTCAGGACAAAGAAAGGATATTCCCCCCGGCTGATCAGGGAGCGGTAGGCGGCGTATACCGCGCCGTTCAGGAGACGATCCTGCACCGCCCGGCCGTTGAGGAAGACGTACTGCTCCTTGGGACGACCGCGCACCAGACTCAAATTCCCCACGTACCCCTCCACTTTGAAGGGGGGCTTATCCAGGGAAACGGCCTTCAGCGAGCGTTGATAATAGCGGTCGAAGACGGCGCCGATGCGCTGGTCCAGCTCCGCCGGGGGCAGATGAAAAACTTGCCGGTCATTGCTGGTCAGGGCAAACGATATGTGGGGATAACAGAGGGCGAACCGGCGCACGACTTCGATAATATGCTGGTTTTCGGTGGTGGGACGCTTGAGGAATTTCCGCCGGGCCGGCGTATTGTAGAACAGGTTCTTCACGCGGATGGTGGTCCCCTCCACCGGCGGGGCCGGCTTGACTTTCCGGCTGCTGCCCCCTTCCACGGTGATCTCACTCCCCTCATCGTCGCCACTGGACGTATGGGCCCAGACCTGGGCCACCGAACTGATACTGGGCAGGGCCTCCCCCCGGAACCCGAGCGTGGTGACCCGTGATAGATCCTCCACAGTGCTGATTTTGCTGGTGGCGTGGCGCTCGAAGGCCAGGGCGAGGTCCGCTCCCGTCATACCGCTGCCGTTGTCGGTGACCTGAATGAGGCTCTGTCCCCCCCGCTGCACCACCACGGCAATCGAGGTCGCCCCGGCGTCGATGGCGTTCTCGAGGAGCTCCTTCACCACCGAGGCGGGCCGCTCCACCACTTCACCGGCGGCGATCTGGTCTGCCAAGGCCGAAGTCAGGCGCTTGATCTTACCCATGCCTATAATTTACCCACTATTTCACCGGACCCAAGCTGGTCCTCCGGCACCGGCCGGGTCAGGAGCCCGGCTGCCCACTGGTCCCATGGCGGCCCTGCCTTGCGCAGGCTATATTCCAGAATACGCTTGTGGGGATCGAAGGGCCGTACTGACGACAGCCCCAGGGCATCGATGGCCACCGTCACTAATTTTTCCTCAGGCACGTCCGGCGATCTCCCTTGCTCCTGCAGATAAAAGCGCCCGGCGGCCAGCATCGCCTCCAGGGGGATCATGCCGATGAGCTCGCTGCCGGTCACCTCAAGTCCCCGATGGCGGGCCTGCCGGCGCACCTCTTCCAGGGCCACATGGGGCGGCGTCACACGAAAATCGACCAGGTTCATCGAGACCTGAGCACTGCCGTAAGACGCCATCAGCCACCCTATGGCCCGGCAGCCTTTCAGGCCCCCGGATCCCTTCCCCTGTTCACGGACGTCCCGGGCAATCTCCTGGGCAACGGCCCGGTCGGTCGTATTCAGGCTCACGTTGAAGGCGATAAGCAGGTCACGGGCGCCAATGGCGGTGGCCCCGGCCTGGGGATTGAACTGGGCGGGACCAAAATCGGGCCTGAACCGGGATTGGGCCATCCGCTCGCGCAAGCCCTCGTACTCCCCCCGGCGCAGATCCGCCAGGTTCCGGCGCTCGGGGACGG
>CAZJBG010000130.1:0-7993 GCA_964543925.1 uncultured bacterium | reverse complement strand
ACTTGCCAGTTTTGCTTTGGCTCAAGTTCTTCCAGATAACGCACAGCAGGAAGCCTGGCAGCACTTTAATCAACAACACGGTGGGAAGGTATTCATTCGTTGGCACGAAGAAACCGGCACACCGGCCACCATCTACGGTTTCAAGTCAAAACCGTATGCCGAGCTCGACCGTCCAGAAGATATCGCCCGTCGGTTTCTGAAGGATAACCGAGCCATCTTCAAGATGGATGTGGATCTCTCAGATCTGGTTTTATTGCGTCATCTTGAAGATAACGGCGTGCACCATATCGATTTTCGGGAAACGTATGAAGGTATTTCTGTATACGGCGGGGAATATTCCGTGGCGGTTGGCGCCGATAAGACGATCCACATGGCTGGAGGGAGGTATTACGCTGATATTACGACACCGTCCGATGCGATCATTTCCGAAGAAGAAGCCCTTGAACAAGCCTTGGCATTTTTTAACATGGAAAAATCAGACCTTAGAGGACTGAACTCTGAGCGGGTCATTGTTCCGGGGGATGCGCCGTTTTTGGCTTATCGCCTGGAATTGAATCAATGGGAAGCCGTTGTGAACGCAAGTACGGGGAAGGTTGAAATCTATTTTGAAAGGATCATGCGCATTAATGGAACTGGTAAAGTGTACCCGGACGACCCGGTAAACAGTTCGTTAACGACTGTCACCATACCCCGGCTGCTTGGCGCTGGCTATTACCTTGATGGGACCTATATCGATGCAACCAATGACGAATTAGGTGATGCCTACAGCGCGTCGAGAAATTTTCAGTATACACCGCCAAGCTATACACAACATGATGGCACGCACTTTGACGATGCTAATGTCTACTACCATGTTGATAAGTATAATGTAGACTATTGGCAAGATGTTGGCTTTCCTGGCCTTGGGGAGCAGGTCCTGGTATCAGTTCATGATCCTTACCTTTACGGCCACGATAATGCCGCCGCAGACTGGGGCGATATGGAATTATATTTTGGGCATGGGGTGTCAATATTCTGGGACCTGGCCAAGAAAAATGACGTGATTTATCACGAATATACTCACCTTGTCTCTGGTTATATCGGGTTAGGTGGCGGTGGTCAACAAAGTGCCATGCATGAAGGGTATTCAGACTATCATGCCGCTTCGTTCACCAACGATCCACAGATTGGCGAATGGGTTACAAGATGTACAGATACTGGTGATCTCAGGGAAATATTAAACAGCAAGACATACTTCAACGATAACAATTATAATGATGTAGAATATGCGTGGTGCGCTGCAGAAAGCAGATACCTTAATCCTCAAAACTCTTCACATGCCAATAGCATGATTTGGTCGGGAGCCCTTTGGGATTTGAGAGGTGAGTTGGGTTCCAGTATCACCGATTTTCTCGTGTACAAAGGCCTGGTTTATCAGCACGCTTCAGGCACGACGTTTTTGAATGGGCGTGAGGGAGTGATTACTGCAGATCAGAATTACTACAGTGGCGCGCACGTCAACACCATTATGACCGTTTTTTACAACCGTGGAATTGGTTTGCCTCCTCTTCCCGCCGCGCCGGTCTTGAGCTGGTATATCTACGAGGGGTCACCTGTAAATCTGTCCTGGACCGGTGGCACCGAAGAATACTTTGATCATTTTTATCTATATCGAAGTCTTGGGTCCGACATCACGACAACTTCGCATGGCTACCAGGATCGAAGCGTCATCGTTCGATCATCGGGCTACTATACGGCAACCTATAAGGTCAAGGCTGTTGATATATACGACCAAAGTTCGGCCTGGTCCAATGTGAAATCGACGAAGGTGGACTTGGCCAAAATGCTGGCGGATGGCTCTATGATACAGGTCGTGCCCGAATCATATGGCTTGTCCGGCAACTATCCCAACCCCTTCAACCCCGTCACCACCATCCGCTACGATCTGCCGGAGGCCAGCCGCGTGAACCTCGCGGTCTACGACCTCACCGGCCGGGAGGTGATGAGCTGGCAACAGCAGGAGCAACCCGGCTTCAAGCAGGTGGTGTGGAACGGCACCGACCGTAGCGGGCGGCCCGTGCCCACGGGTGTCTACATCTACCGGCTGGTGGCCATCTCTACTGAGAGCGACCAGCGCTTTGCCGAAAGCCGCAAGATGGTGCTGATGAAGTAGGGAAACCTCGCCCCCGTCCTGTGGCCGTCCCCCCTCCGCAGGCGGAGAGGCCTGCCCTGAGCGAAGTCGAAGGGGGAACGGTGTGCCGGCCCATCGCCGTTCCCCGCGGTTTAACTGCTACTGCCGCTGCCACTGCCCCTACGCCCCCCCAGCCTTTCGCCTGATACGTTATTTGCGCCTCCTGCGCGAAGGGCATCGTCATCCTGATGACCCGTCACTCATCTGCCTCAAGGCCCATCAGAGGTTTTCCCTGATGAAGGCGGTCATCTTGCTGTACAGGTGGTAGTAGACGCCGGGCAGGCTATGATTCTTGCCTGGGTACATCATCAGGTCGAAGGGCGCATTTTGATCCACCAGGGCCCGGATCAGTTGCCAGCTGTGCTGGGCGTGAACGTTGTCGTCCCCCGTGCCATGGACCAGGAGCAGACCCCCTTTATACCGGTGGGCATAGTTGAGCACGTCGGCCGATTCGTATCCGGCGGCGTTTTCCGGCAGCAGGCCCATATAGCGCTCGGTCCAGGCCGTGTCGTACAGGCGAAAGTCGGTGACCGGCGATACGGCTATGCCTAGTTTGAAACTGCCGGAGCCGGCCGTAAGGGCCAGGGCGGTGAGGTAGCCGCCCCCGGACCAACCCCAGATGGCGATACGGTCCCGGTCACCCCAGGGCTGGCGCCCAATCCATGCGGCCCCTTCCAGCTGGTCGTGCAAGGCCCACTTGCCAAGATCGCCGTAGACCAGGTTCTTGAACGCCTTGCCCCGGCCCCCGGTGCCCCGATTATCGACCACCAGCACGACATAGCCCTCCTGCGCCAGGTAACAGTGCCACAGGGCGCGGCCCCGGGACTCGCCCCACTTATCAACGACCCTCTGAGAGCCGGGTCCGCCATAGGTATAGATCACTGTGGGATACTTTCTGCCCGGATCGAATTCACGGGGTTTAAGGATGACGGCATTCAGCGCCGTTCCATCCGTCGTGGTGAGGGTGAAAAATTCCCATCGGGGCAGATCGAGCTTCGTCAGGGCCGCCGCCGGTTCCTCTACGAACCAGCGCACCCGCTCCCCTGATCTCCGGTGAAGGCTGATCCTGGGAGGGGTGTTTCGATCGGACCGCCATTGGATGTAGTGGGAGTAATCCGGCGTAAACCGGATGGTGTTCCACCCCCCTGGCTTGGTGAGGCGCGTGAGGCGCGAGCCGTCGAATCCGACGGAGTAGACCTGCTGCCCGGTGGCGCCGTCCTTTTTACCGGTGAAGGTGATCCGCTGCGTCACTTCGTCCACGGCGACGATTTCCGTCACTTCCCAAGGGCCATCGGTGACCTGCCCGACCAACCGCCCCTCCCGGTCGTTCACGGTGATGTGCCGGTAGCCCGACGCTTCCGTCGTCCATATAAAGCGGTTGCCCTCATCGATGAAATACAGGTCATCGGTCACGTCCACCCAGGCCGAATCGGTCTGGGTGGCCACAACCCAGGTCTTGCGGGTCCGGGCGTCGGCGAAAACCAGTTCCAACCGCTGCTGGCGACGGTCCAGCCGGTAGAAGGCCAGCTCGCCGGTCTTCCCCGTCCAGGTGAGGCGGGGGATGTAGATATCGGGCTCCGGCCCCAGGTCAACCCACCGCGTTTTACCCTTTCTAACATCCACCAGCCCCAGGGTTACCACGCTGTTACGCTCACCGACCTTCGGGTAACGGACCGTCGTGACGGTTGGATATTGGCCCATTTCATCGACCAGGGAATAGGTCCGGACATGACCCTGGTCGAAGCGGAGCAGGGCGATGGTCTTGCTGTCCGGTGACCATTCGTAAGCCCGGGTGAGGGAGAACTCCTCCTCGTAGAGCCAGTCGGCCTTCCCGTTGATGATCGTATCGCTGCCATCTTTTGTCAGTCGCCGGGTCTTGCCCCTTTCCAGATCGTGGACATACAGGTCGTTCCCCATGACCCAGGCCACCTGGCGGCTGTCAGGGGAGAACTGGGCGTTGGACTGGGGCCGGTTCCCGGCGGCCAGGCGGCGGGTGACGCCGGTCCGGCGGTCATGCAGATAGTAGGTCATCTCCGATGAACGCCGCCAGATGGAACGCCCCGCGGTATAGATTAGCACCCAACGCTCGTCGGGGGAGAGGGCCACGCTGTCGATGGGGATGTCCTGGTTCTCAACCTGAAGGGCGCGGCTGCCCATAAAGATCGTCTCCTCGCCGGTGGACAGGTCCTGCCGCAGGATCACCGTGCCGCTATCAGTGCGCAGGGTGACCAGGAAAGCCGCGCCGCCTTCCACCCACGGCCCCGGCTGGAACGACTCAACGGCGTACCGCCCATGCAGGTATATGTCCTCCAGGGTAAGCTGCTGGCCTGAGAGCGCCACGAACCATACCGGGAGCGTCAGCAGTTTAAAGCACGACATTTTCATCGTCATCATCCTTAAAAAGAGGCCTGAGGAAAGACGATAACCTACGGCCTGCTTTCCCTTAGGGCCAAAGGTTGTTCCTGAAGGACTGGGGAAATTCAACGGCAGTTGGCGCAGAGGGTGCGACTCAAAAGATCAGTGAATGAGCCCGGACCTCATCCCCGATACAGCCCTAGAGGTATCCCATGAAGCACCCATCGAGCGTCCTCAGGCAGCCCCGTAACACTATATTTTGTGATCCCAATCACATTACCGGCGCCAACCCACTCAGATTGCTAAAGGTGCAGGATTCGCCGCCGATAACAATTTTATGGCGATAGATTTCCCGCTGGAAACAAACTGACATGATCCCGGCCATAAATACTGCCTTCGTCGGCATGCGGGCCAGCCTCGATCAGCTGGAACGCACCGGTCAACTGATTGCCAACCTGGTATCGAGCAGCAGCATATCAAGCGGCAACCTCGTCCAGGACATGGTTCAGCTTTCTTCGTCCCAACACGATTTTGAGGCTAACGCCGCAGTGGTGCGAACCGCCAACGAGATCGTCGGCACAACCATAGACCTGTTGATCTGACCTCCCCCAGCGGCAAGCCGATCACCCCATGGTCGCCTGCCGCGCTCCCTTCCCATACAGCTTCAAAACAATGACCTGCCGGTGGGGTGCCCGCCCGCACCACCCCGCGCGGGAGCCGGGGAAGCTGGCTACCTGTTGGCTATGGCCGCATCGATGGGATCAGCATGGATAGACCGTGACAATCCATGTAAATACGTCTATTACATCTTGCAACGTTGTCTTTCCATTCATAGATTCAAACGCGATTCAGTTGGAATGACGAGTGTGGTTAGGCTTGGTGGCGTTGTGTTTGATGATGTGGTGGTTATTATAGGACAGGATGAGAACAGCATTTCGAATCTGCGGGCTTTTATCGGCTAGTCTCCCTTCAATAGTTCCCATAAATATATGTCCATTCATGCTTCAAGGCATCATTGCGAATGATGTTTTGGTCCTATGACCGACCTCCGGCAGGCCGGCTTGCTCCCCAGGACCGTCTCTGGCCCTGTTGATTAAGACCGTCTGTTTCATCCGTGGGGGAGAGAGTATAAATGATGGTAGAGAAAAAGCGGTTGGTAAAATCAGAAAAAATGAAGGCTGAAACCGGGTTCCCCCGTGGGGAAAGCGAAGCCTTTTACCGCACGTTGGCAAAGGTTTGCCCTGTCGGCATTTATCATACCGATGCCGAGGGCCGTTGTCTATACGTTAATGAGCAGTGGTGCGAAATCGCCGGCCTTGACCTGGAGCAGGCCCGGGGGGATGGCTGGGTGGCGGCCATCCATCCGGAGGACCGCGACCGCATTGCCCTGGAATGGCAGCAGTTGATCCAGGCCAATCATCACTTCCAGTCCGAATATCGCTTCCAACGCCCCGATGGCGTCGTGAGGTGGGTCTACGGTGAAACGATGGCCATCAATGGGCAGGATGGTGAGATTACCGGCTACGTGGGGACTATCACCGATATTACGAACCGTAAGCAGGTGGAAAGTGACGCCGACCTTGGGCAATTTTACCTGCGAGGCTTTCTCGATAGCGTGGAGATCGCCATCATAGCCATTTCTGAATCTCAGCAGATAACCCTGTTCAACAGCGGGGCCGAGGTCATCTTTGGTTATACGAAGGACGAAGTACTGGGCAAACCACTGACGATGCTTCTTCCTCGGAACCACCGGAAGGGGCACCACCGGCATATTAAAAAGTTTGGGAAGGGGACGATTACTTCCCGGAGGATGAGCGAGCGTGCTGCGATTGCCGGGGTGCGGAAAGACGGTACGGAATTTCCTGCTGAGGCCTCCATCGCCAAACTGGAGGTCCAGGGCGAAATGGTCTATACCATGATGCTCAAGGATATCACCGAGCAGGTTAAGGCGGAAGAAGCGCTTAGAGAAAGTGAGTCGAGCCTGGCCAAGGCCCAACACATTGCCCATATCGGCAATTGGGATTGGAACCTGGTCACCAACAAATTAGGCTGGTCCGATGAAATCTATCGGATCTTCGGCCTTACACCCCAGGAATTTGGCGCTACCTACGAAGCGTTCCTGTCCCATGTGCATCCAGATGATCGGGATTTCGTGATGCAGTCGGTGAACGCGGCCCTTAAAGGGGAAACCTACAGTATCGATCATCGAATCATTTTGTCCACAGGCGAAACTCGCATGGTCCATGAACAGGCGGAGGTGTTGTATGACCTGGCGGAATCACCGATCCGGATGATCGGTACAGTACAGGATATCACCGAGCGCGAGCGGGCGGAGGGGGCGTTGCGACAGAGCGAAAAGAAATATCGCCAGTTGGTCGAACTGGCCCAGGAGGGCATCTGGGTGATCGATGCAAACAGCCATACCACGTTTGTCAATCCACGCATGGCCGAGATGCTGGGCTATTCCCCGGAAGAAATGCAGGGTAAACATTTGTTCGCATTCATGGATGAAAAAGGGGTGGAGATCTCCAAAACCAACCTGGAACGCCGCAAACAAGGGATCAGCGAACAGCATGACTTTGAGCTGCTCCGCAAAGATGGGACCCGCGTTTACACCACCATGGAAGCGGCGCCGATTACCGATGACGATGGCAATTATGCCGGTGCGATAGCCGGTGTTATGGACATCACTACGCGCAAGCGGGCTGAGGAGGAAATAAGCAAGCTCAACCGGGTGCTTAAGATGATCAGTGAGTGCAACCAGGCAGTGATAAGGACAGCCGATGAAATAACCCTTTTGAATGAAGTTTGCAGGATTATTGTAGAGATCGGTGAGTATCGTATGGCGTGGGTAGGCTTCGCCGAGCACGACCGGAAAAAGACCGTCCGCCCGGTGGCATTCATGGGTTACGAAAAAGGGTATCTTGAGAAGTTGAATCTCAGCTGGGCCGATACTGATCGAGGGAACGGCCCCACAGGGACCGCGATACGCACAAACAGACCGGCCATCATCCGCGATATACAGCGAGACCCTCTGTTTAAACCCTGGCGGGAAGAGGCCAAAAAACGCGGCTATGCTTCTTCTATTTCCCTGCCTCTGGCGGTTGACAGTCAGACTCTGGGCGCGTTGAATGTCTACGCGCTTGAAACGGATGCCTTTGGTGAGGAGGAAGTGAAGCTGCTAACGGAGTTGGCTGACGATCTTGCCTATGGAATCGCGGCGTTGCGTACCCGCACCGACCACCAGCGGTCCGAGGAGGCCCTGGGCGCCGAACGGGAGCGGCTGTCCACCACCTTGAGGAGCATTGCTGATGGCGTCATCGCCACCGATCCCGATGGGAATATTGTGCTCATCAATCGGGTAGGTGAGGAGCTTACCGGCTGGACCAAGGAGGAGGCCGTGGGACGCCCCCTGACGGAGATCTTTCAGCTGGTCCATGAGGATACCGGAGAGCCGATGGAAGTCCC
>CAZJBG010000129.1:0-8019 GCA_964543925.1 uncultured bacterium | reverse complement strand
GATACAGGACGAAAAATCCCAGGATGGCTACCGCCCACACCGCGTTGCGGATCAGCACCAGGGCCGATCCCGCCCAGATACTGTAGGATGCATCCCGTACGGACCGGGCCGATTGAATGCGCTGGGCCTCGGCGTACCAATCGATGCTGGTGCCCATGCCGATGCCACCGACCAGGGCAATAAACAGCATGGTGAGAAACCAGACGAAGGGAAAGTCACCCTGAAATAGACCGGTAAAGGCAAAGGGGTTGATGCGCCAGGATTGGTCCATAGCCGCCAGTTGGGCCACGATGGCGTGGGGACCACCGGCAGCGACGATGCCCCAGACAGAGACCAGCACGATGGCCGCCAGGGCAATGATCCCCTGGAGGAAGTCGGCCATGATCACGCCCCAGTAACCGGCCGCCAGCACATAGATGGCCCCGATGGACGAGAAGGACACCAGACCGACCCATGGGGGCCAACCGAAGGCAAAATAGCACACCTTCCCCATGGCGATACCGACCCAGCCCAGGATAAACATGTTCATGAAGATCTGCCAGCCGGCCACCCAGCCCCGGAGCAGCTCGCCGCCCAATCGGCCGAACCGGAGGCTCTGCCACTCGGCCTGGGTATAAGCCAGGGAACGGCGAAAAATGCGGGTGGAGACAAAGGCCGAGACGGCGCACCAGGCCGCGAAAAAGGTGTACCAGATCCCGGCCAGGCCATACTTGTAGATAACGCCGGTTACCCAGATGGGGGTATCGGTGGCCGTGTGGGTGGCATAAACGGACGAGGCCGGCAGCCACCACGGCAGACTGCGTCCCGCCAGGAAAAAATCGGACTCGGACCGTTTCCCCAGTCGATAGAACAACACGCCGGAACCGATCATCAGCGTCAGGAAAGCAATCAGCCAGAACCAATCCAGGGGGGCAAAGGCTACCATGACGTTGGCTCCCTCAACATATAGGGGCGCCGGACAACGACATCTAGACGATCCTCAAAAAGCGTCGTTTACCCACCTTGACGGTGTAGCCCTTGGACCGCTCGACAATGAAGTTGGGATCGCTGGCCACCTCGCCATTAATGCGTACGGCCCCCTGGGCCACCAGCCGCCGCCCCTCGCCGTTGGAGGTCACCAGCCCCGACTCCCGGAGAACTTCCACCAGGAAGGCTTCCTTGGCTTTCAGGCTGTACTCGGGAATATCCTCGGGCAGCTCCTTCCGGATAAACAGCCGGTCGAAAGCCTTTTCGGCCTTCTCGGCCGCCTCGTGATCGTAGTAGACCATGATGACTTCCCGGGCCAGGCGTCGCTTATGGTCCCTGGGATTCACCTCATCCCGGGCCAACTGGTCCCGGATGTCCGCCAACTGCTGCCCGTCTAAAGGGGTGCAGGACTCAAAATAAGGCACGATGAGCGCATCGGGAATGGAGAGGAGCTTGCCGTACATCTGATCAGGGTCATCGGTGAGGGCGATAGTGTTGTCGTAGGACTTGGACATCTTCTCCACCCCATCGGTGCCCTCCAGCAGCGGGGTGGTCAGAATGACCTGGGGCGGCTGGCCGTAGGCCCGTTGAATATCCCGGGCCATAAGGAGGTTGAACGTCTGATCCGTACCCCCCAATTCCACGTCGGCCTTCAGATGCACCGAGTCGTAGGCCTGGGCCAGGGGATACAGCAGTTCATGAAGGGAAATGGGTGTCTCCGCCTGGAACCGTTTAGTGAAATCGTCTCTTTCCATCATGCGGGCGACAGTGATATGGGAGGCCAGCCGGATAAGGTCGGCGAAAGTGAGTGGGTTCAGCCAGTCGGAATTGTAGGTGATCTCGAGGCGCTCCCCGCTCAGCACCAGGGTGGCCTGCTCATAGTAGCTCTGACCGTTCTGCCGGGTCTGCTCGAGGGTCAGGGGCGGCCGCGTCTTGTTCCGGCCGCTGGGGTCCCCGATCATGGCGGTGAAGTCCCCCACCACCAGAACGGCTGCGTGGCCCAGGTCCTGAAACTGGCGCAACTTGCGAAGGACCACGGCGTGACCCAGATGCAGGTCGGGGCGGCTGGGATCGCAGCCCAGTTTCACCTTGAGCGGCTGGCCGGTCTTCCGCGACCGCTCCAATTTTTCGACCAGTTCATCCTCGGGCACGATCTGCTCGACCCCCCGGCGGAGGAGGTCCATCTGCTCATTGACGGAAGGGAATGTCATCACGGTCTAAACAGTCCGAAGCAGCTGTTTTTTAGCTCGATCCAGCTGTCGCTTATTCTCCCGGTCGGCAATCGCGTGACGCTTATCGTGCTGCTGTTTCCCCCGGCATACCGCCAGCTCGACCTTGGCCCAACCACCCTTGAAATAAATCGACAGGGGAATGAGGGTCTGGCCCTTGATCACCGCAGCTTTGCGCAGTTTGGCCAACTCGCGCCGGTTGAGCAGCAATTTGCGGTCCCGCAGGTTCTCATGGCCCCCGTGGCCGGTGTGGGAATAGGCGCCCACATGCACACTCGCCAGGTAGAGGCCCTCATCGTTGAAGCGAGCGTACCCGTCCCCCAGGGTGACCTTGCCTTCCCGTAGCGCCTTCACTTCCGTGCCCACCAACACCAGACCGGCCTCGTACGTATCCAGAATATGGTATTCGTGGCGGGCCTTACGATTGGTGGCGACAATTTTCTTTCCCACGGTTCCTCCAAGATGGATAAAGTTAGACGGTGAGGTGAAGGCTCTTCAAGTTTAATAACCTTGACTGTTGAAAGTATCTACCCGTAAGCTCGGAGAGGCAGGGTCGATCATTGACCCCCGAAGATCACCCGGCCCGGGTGGCGGAATTGGTAGACGCGCTAGGTTCAGGGTCTAGTGTCCTTATGGATGTGCTGGTTCGATTCCAGTCCCGGGCACCCAAAGGCTTTCCATGAGGAAGGCCTTTTGCTTTACCCGTCATCGCGAGGGCGATGGGAGGTGAGTGGCGCTGGACCAGGGCGATCACCAAAGCCACACAATGAAAAACGCTCGAGCCGTGAGCCCGAGCGCGTAGCATTGACGTCGCTTAGATGATGCAGCGCCGGCCGGCTACATGGCGCTCTTGACCGCCTCCACCGGTACCGTCCGGTATCCCAGGGAGGAAATAAGGTGACGGAGATCATCCAGGGAGAGGCGCGCTTTGTCGTAGGTCACTTCAAGCAGGTTGTCCTCTTCGGAGAGACGAGCAGCATGAATGCCGTTGTAGGTTGCCAGGGTGGACCCCACAGAAGCCGGCTGGGCAAAGGGCGTAGGGACAATTTGGAGGGTGACCTGGACGACTTCTTGCCTGCTGTAGGTACCTTCCACCATAATTGTGAATACAATCACTGCCAGCAGCAGGGCTCCTATAACTTTCATGGTCCCCCCCTCGCATTTAAAACATGAGGGTGGAATCTAAACACCATCTGGGCCAAAGTCAACTCATATTATGAGTAGAAACAGGCAGTTATAAGTGTGATCTCAAGCACAACTTTAAAGCCTGATTCCACCGGACAGCCCAATTTATGGGGGTTATAACACCCGCGCATACATCATATTGTGCGCGCCCAACGTCACCCGCCAACCTGTGGATAACCTGTTTATATCCGGTAGATAGCTTGTGGATGAAGGGATTTGGATCGAATATTCTGGCGGTTAGGTACGTTTGGCAGCCTCAATACCGGCCTGCTCATCCACTCTGACCAATAAAAGGCCGCCTAGAATGAAAAGGAAGGCAACGACTCCCATACCGAGCCTTTGGGAGTTGAATATTTGGGTGATGACACCCAGCAAAAATGGCCCGACAAAGGCCGTAGCCTTGCCGGAAAAGGCGTAAAAGCCAAACAATTCATTCTTCTTATTCGGTGGTGAGAGCCGAGCCATAAGTGAGCGACTGGCCGACTGATTGGGGCCTACCAGCAGGCCAATGAGCACCCCGGCAATCCAGAACATCAGCTTGCTGGTGGCGAATACCGCCAGGAGGCTCGCCGAAACCAGTCCGATCAAACTGATGACGATGGTTCGTTTGCCGCCCAGGAGGTCATCGAGAAACCCAAGGGAAAATGCGCCCAACCCGGCGGCCACGTTCATGACAATTCCAAAGATCATAATCTCTTCGAAAGTGAACCCGAAGGTCCCCGCCGCATAGATGCCGCCGAAGGCGAAGATGGTCACCAGGCCGTCGTTGTAGATCATGCGGGCGATGAGAAAACGTGCCGCTTGCCGGTACTGGCGAATATTGCGGAGAGTATCGGCCAGCTGGCCCCACGCCGCCCGGTAAATGGATTCTCCCGATGGCGTGATCCTCGACCTGTCTTCCTTGAGCCACAGAAACAGAGGTAGACTGAATACGGCGAACCAACCGGCTACCAACAGATTTGTGGCGCGAATATGTTCACCGGTCGCTTTGGAAAAACCAAACCACGGCACCTCGGCATTGACCAAGCCGATCATGGCGATAAACATGGCCAACAGCCCCCCCACGTAGCCCAGGGACCAGCCGTAGCCCGATACACGGCCGATGCGCTCTTTAGGGGCGATATCAGGCAGGAAGGCGTTGTAAAAGACATTGCCCATCTCGAAGGCGATATTGGCCAGGACAAACCACACCAGGGCTTTGGTGGTCTCGCCGGGCAGGGCCGTATAGAGCATGATCGTGCACGCTACGCAGGCGGCGGTCATGATCAGCAGGAACCGCTTGCGATACCCGCCGCGGTCTGCCAGAGCGCCCATAAAGGGTGAGAGGAAAGCCACGGCGAGGGCGGTCAGTGTAACCCCCCGCGACCACAGTACCGTCCCGGTTATCTCATCGGGAGCAATGGCTTTGGTAAAGTAGGTGCCGTAGATAAACGTCACCACCAGGGTGGTGAAGGCCGAGTTGGCAAAATCGTACATCGACCAGGCAAAGACGGTCCGGCCATGGCCGGCGGGTGATGGGTTCATCCTTTGCCCTTCTCCTTACTGTTCAGAATAGCCAATCCATCGCCATATACATTTTGAGCCCCGGACCATCCAACTCAGCATCCAGGGGCCGGGCCACATCAAGGGCGATAACGAAGGTCGCGCTGGTCGCCACGCGCAGGCCGAGGCCCAACCCCCGGTGCAACCGGTCGGTGGCGGTTCCCCGGTCTGCCAGGTCCTGGGGCGGTAGGCTATCAAAGGTTCTGCCGGCGTCATAGAAACCGCTCAACGCAACATAGCCGTCACGGTTGAGGGGGCGAAGGCGGTAGCGCAGCTCCAGGTTGCCGTAGAGGGATCGACGGCCGCTGGCCCGCTGCCACAACACCCCCCGGACCGTCCTTTCGCCCCCTAATCCGGTCTCCGTCGTGAAGGATCCGTCCACGCGGGAGCGGGAAAAAAAGGGAACCCCAGCCGACATGGCGCGGCCGTTGATGCGGTAAGCGAAGGTCAGAGCCCCGGTAAGGGGCAGATACTGACGATGGGTGGCCGTGATGGCCGTATAACTAAAATCATTCCCCGGTAGCTGTGGCACCCACCGCAGGAGGATCTCAGACCAGAAACCCCTGTGGGGCGAGACTTCATGGTCCCGGCGATCCCACACCACCCCGGCCATGAACCCATTTTCCTGACCGCCGATGGTCTCCTTATCCAGTAAATCCCAGTGGCGGGCCAGCAGGGTCGTCAGGCCGGGGGCTTCACCATTTTGGGAATTGTGGACGGTATCGACTGTCGTGGACAACAGGTTCAACCCCGCCAGCCAGCGGAGACCCGCCCCGGGAAGCGAACCTTGGACGACGACGTTTCCCTGAAAATAGCGCTTCTCGTAGGTATAATAGAACTTCCCCCTGTATTGGGGGGCATCGGGATCGATGAAATCCTGGCTGAAAAGGGTCTGGGCGCCGCCGGGACCGTGGTACGGCTCCAGGAGGCTCGCCAGATACCGGGCTTCTGCAGTCAATCGGAGACCAAACGGCAGGAGGTACCGGCTATCCAGACGATAAGCATATTTGGCAATACCCCGGGTGGTGCGCATGAAGACGATCCGATGAGACGAGTAATAGGGCTGGTAGTCGGGATGGCGCTTATCGTCGAATTGGATGAGCAGGCCGTAGGCTAAGCCCGTATCAGCGCTGTAAATGATGATGGGGAACATTCCGAGGCTGTACGGTTTGGGCGACTCGGAAGCCGAAGCATCATCGGCTCCGAACAGGGAGGTCAGGAATATCCCCCCACTCAGGAAGAGGCACAAGCCCCGCCGCGCCCATGGGCGTTCGAGATGCTGTGACGACAAGTTAGACCATGATTGGGGTGTGTTGACCAGAACCTATGCCCGGCGCGGGGCGGGACGCAACAGATTCCTGAGCAACCCGGACGGTGACGCTACGAACACCCGGGGACATCATTGTTTGCGGGCAACAATGACAATGCTTGAGGTAAAGATACTCTTGGATATCGCTTCAGCCAGACGGGCCAGGAAGATACCCGCCGGCTTCAGTTCCCATTGGATACCATTTCTCTTTCTAAGAAAGGGGAACTCCAGAGCTATCCCCGCCCGCTGATTGGAGGTATGAAATCTGTCCACGTAAAACCATTCCAACGGCAAGAAATTGGCCTCGCGCAGAAACTTCATCAGATCCCGTCGGGAAAAGTAGTATTGATAAAACACGCGGTACTTATTGCGGAATTTTGGCTTCAACAATTTCAGGAAAGGCATCGTGAAAAAGCGCCTGACAGTCCCGCGGTATACGTTCTGGTAGGGGACCGAAAGCACCAGAATACCATCCTTTTTAAGGATGCGATGCGCTTCCATCAGGCACCGCCCCGGCCCCTCCTCAAAATGTTCCATGACGCCACCGGAAAAATAAAAGTCGACACTTTCACTCCGCAGGGGGATATTGTCAACAGGACCCGCCAGGAAATCCAACTGAGGATCGTGGGCCTTACTCTTCATGATCGGTTGCACAGTAAAGTCCATCCCGATGAGTTTCTTGTGCCCCCGTTCTTTCAGGTAATGGAGCCACCGACCAAGGCCGCAGCCGCCTTCGAAGAAAACGTCGTCGGGCCGCAGGTAAGTCGTGAAGGTTTCTAGAAGGCGGGGGTATTCCATCCGGGTATAGGCCCGATCCGCAGCGATGGAATGGCTGTCCCAATACCGGTCCCAATCCGTGTCACGGGGCGACAGATACCACTTTACTGCCATACGTCAACTCCTCAATAATCCACCAGGCGGTCATCCCCTGCCGGTCAGCGACCCAAGGGACTTTCAGCCCTCAGGGATAGATCAGGTACCTCTGCCGCCGGGCGTAGAAGCGCTCGACGTCCTTGCCATAGGTAGAGGGGTGCCCTTTGATGTTGCGGCCGTTATCGATGTAGCGGCGGAAGGCGCTGGAACCCCACAGGCGGTCAATGGTGCCCAACCAATCAAAACGGCGCGGGTAGGTTTCCCGGATCACATGGATCATCACCGCAGCCGTATGCAAGGGTTGATACGTTTCCCGATCGATGATCATCAGACGTACGCCGCCGCATTCCCGGTCCTGATACTTGGGATTCTCGGCCATCCCCTCGATGGACTTGGGGGTAAAAGTGATCCCTTCAAACGCCACACCGGGCAGGTTCCAACTGTTCAGCTGGTCGGCCAACGCCTGCCCCGCAATCCACGGTGCCCCTGCGATCATAAACGGTTCGAGGGTCCCCCGACCATCCGATACGTTGGTCCCATCGAAAAGGACCATGCCCACATAGGCCAAGGCTGTTTCCGGGGTAGGGATGTTGGGCGACGGCGGGGTCCAGGTGAGCCGGGTTTCATCCCACCACAGGGTCCGTTCCCACCCTACCAGCGGGACAACGGTAAGCTCGGCCTGGCGTCTTTCCGTCAGCCAGCGCTGCTCGTTGATCATAATGGCCAGCTCCCCCAAGGTCAGACCGTGGCGGGTCGGTATGGGGTGCATCCCCACGAAGGAGGCAAATTTGCGGCGCAGGATCGGCCCGTCGATCATGTCCCCCCGCACCGGGTTGGGCCGGTCCAAAACCCACATAGGAACGCCGTCCCGGGCGCAGGCGTCCATCACCAGGGTCATGGTGCTGGCGTAGGTGT
>CAZJBG010000128.1:0-8088 GCA_964543925.1 uncultured bacterium | reverse complement strand
GATCAATCATGGGAAGACTACTCAGTTTCTTTCAAAATATGAACATCGGGAAAAAGCTTATTGTCTTTTTCCTGCTCGTGGGGATCATTCCCCTGGCAGTGGTAGGGGTGCTGGCCTACTCCCAGGCCTCCAAGGCCCTGTCGCAGCGGGCCATGGACCAACTGACGGCCATCCGGGACATTAAGACACAGCAGATCACCGACTACTTTAAGATTATCCAAAATCAAGTGATCACCCTGTCAAATGATGAGATGACCATCCAAGCCATGCGCACCTTTGACACCGGTTTTGGACGGTTGGGCAATGGTAACCTACAAGTCGGCTCACAGACCGCCAGGCGGCTGTACATCGAGAACAACCCCCATCCGGTGGGGGAAAAGCACTTGCTGGATGCCGCCAACGACAACAGCGCCTATACCCAGACCCACCGACGGTATCATCCCATATTCCGGGATTACCTGGAGCGCTTCGGTTACTATGATATTTTCATGGTTGACCCTCGTCGAGGCAATATTGTCTACACCGTCTTCAAAGAGCTCGACTTCGGCACCGGCCTGCTCGATGGGGAATATGCAAGTGAAAACATTGCCGAGGTTTACAAGCAGGTACGCCGCTCGACCAACCCCGCCGACTTCGCCTTCGTAGACTTCCGGCCCTATGCCCCATCAAACGGAGCGCCGGCGTCCTTCGTAGCGTCACCCATTATCGACAGGGGGGAAAATATCGGCGTGCTGATCTTCCAGATGCCCATTGGGGAGATCAACGCCATCATGGGCAATCGCTCCGGCATGGGCGAGACCGGCGAGTCCTACCTCATAGGATCGGACAAACTCATGCGCTCCGATTCATTCCTCGACCCGGTGAATCATTCGGTAGCAGGCTCCTTCGCCAATCCCGACAAAGGCAGCGTGGATACTGAAGCGGCCCGAAATGCACTGGCAGGCCAGGAGAACGCTCATGAAATTGTCGATTACAATGGCAATCCGGTCTTAAGCGCCTACACGCCGATAGAACTCTTTGGAGAGAAATGGGCTCTCCTCTCGGAAATTGATGTCGCCGAGGCATTTGCGGCGGTCTATGCTCTGCGCAACATCATGCTCATCATCGCCCTGATCGTGGGCGCAGTTATTGTGGTCTTTGCCATAACCGTCGCCAAATCCTTCACCGACCCGATCCACAAACTCATGACCGGCATGTCAGCCCTGGGAGCCGGCGATCTGACAACGTCCGTCGCGGTGAATACCCAGGACGAGATCGGTCACATGGCCGCTTCGTTCAACGAAGCCTCTACCAAGTTGCGGGATGTTCTCAAACAGATTCTCAACTCTTCCGAGCAAGTCGGTAATGCCTCCACCCAGATTTCCACGGCCTCTGAGCAGCTGGCTGCCGGCGCCGAGGAACAGCAGGCCCAACTCTCCGAAGTGGCCACCACCATGGAACAGATGAGCGCCATGATCCTGGAGGCCAGCAAGAATGCTGACGAAACCCGCGAGAACGCCCAACATACCGGTAGCACCGCTACGCAAGGCCGGGAGGCCGTCACCAAGACGGTCACCGGTTTCGAATCGGTGGTCTCTATCGTTGAACGGGCCGCCCAGCAGATCCAGGAACTTTCCAAGCGGTCGGAGGAAATCGGTAACGTCATCCAGGTCATCGACGACATCGCCGATCAGACCAATCTCCTGGCCCTGAATGCCAACATCGAGGCGGCCCGGGCCGGGGATGCCGGACGCGGATTCGCCGTCGTAGCCGATGAGGTGCGAAAACTGGCCGAACGGACGGTAAGCGCCACGGCCGAGATCGGCAAGATGATTGAGACCATTCAGGGCGATATTGGGAACGCCGTCAAATCCATGGAGGATATCCAGAGCCAGTCTGCCGAGGGATTGACCCTGGTTGGGGATTCGGACCGCTCCCTGCAGGAGATTTCCGATAACATCAACGGTGTCATCACCGCCGTGGAGCAGATCGCCTCCGCCTCCAATGAGCAGAGCTCCGGGGCCGAGGAGATTTCGAAAAACATCGAGGGCGTCTCTACTGTGGCCAAGGAATCGGCCTCCAGCGCTCAGGAACTGGCGGCCTCTGCCGAACAGCTCAATAAGGAAGTGCAGGGGTTGAACGGCCTCATTGGCCAGTTCAAGGTAGAGTAGCTGGCTCCACCTCCCGGTTGACCACTTTCTGGAGACAGATTGATCATCATGACGCATCCGCCCGGGGGGTTAGAGCCTCCGGGCGGATGTCGTCTGGCCACCCCGATTACCCAACTGCCGCAACCCGATCCTTCCTGACCGAGTTTTTGACTCTCAGGGGCCGATGCCGAGCCATCTCACCCGGCACTGGCCGCCCACCCTCCTTGACGATATTTTATTAATTTCAGGATGTTTGGACCGCCATGATTTGTTATTATGACATCCTGGATAGAGCGCTTACAGCCCGGAAATCATTCCAAGTGATACGCCGATGAACTCAGCGGCCATTCATTAGATTCCATGGAGGTAGAAGTAATATGACATCCCGTCAGACCATGCTTACAATGGCCTTTTTCAGCTTACTGATTTCCCTTGGCGCCAATGACGGCTTTTCGGGGATCATTTATTATAAATGGCATTATCCTGCGGGCTCAGAGGCTTCCGAGTTCAATGCGTTTTCATTTGACCGAATCTATCTGACCTATGAGCGAGGGTTGTCTGCTAACCTCAAAATAAAATTAACCACCGATGTAGCTGCTCCGACCCAGGGTGAGGGTTGGCATGCCTATCAGAAGTATGCCTATCTAGAATACGGCACGGCGGTGGGGCAGTTCCTCATCGGCCTGCAGGGGATGAATGTCTTCAATGTAGCTGAAAAGACCTGGGGCTACCGGTTCCTGGCCAAGGCGACCATGGACGGTCGCAAGTTTGCCAGCTCCGCCGATATGGGGCTGGGATTTGCGAACACCTACGGTGAGAACCTGCATCTGCACCTGACCCTCACCAACGGTCCCGGTTATAAGAAGGTGGAAAATGACCGGTATAAAAAAATGGCGGTCCAGGTTGTGTATGGACCGAAGGACCTGAGCAAGAATGCAGGCTTCAGCGCCGGGCTGGTGGGCAGTTTCGAGCCCTATACCTACCAAGGCGCCGATACCCTTACCAAGGCCAAAACCGTCATCGCACTATTCGGTGGCCTGGCCACGCCGGCGCTGCGGATCGGCGGTGAGTTTGATTTCCTGACCGATAGCGGCACAGACATCACCAAACGGATCGTGGCCGTGTATGCCGACTACCGGGTCGCGAACTTCCCTCGCGGGAAGGTGAAGGTGTTCGGCCGCATCGAAATCTACGATCCCGATCGGGTCAAGGCCGATGATGGAGAGACCGACATCATTGTAGGTCTGAATATTTCTCCGGCAAAAGCTTTTAACATTGCGCCCAACCTGCGTTTCCGCCTCCCGGAGGGCAGCACGGGCAGCATCACCGCCTATCAACTCAATTTTGAATTCAAGTATTAGGTTCGACTCGTCTGATCATATCGGCCCCGCTTGAGCGCTTATCCCGATAAAACTTTCACTCCCGGCCACCTTACCCCCGGCATTGCCCATGCCAACCCCGTCGATTTATCTTAACTTCGTGTTCGGATAGGGCCGTAGCGGTCAGGGAGTAATCAGCCGCAATTCTCCGAAGGTGCATCAAACCACACGTATGGAAAAGGAAGAACCATCGATGCCAGAATCCGTCAACAGAAGGGGAGTTGATTTCCTCCACGATCCCAGGCTGAACAAGGGCACCGCTTTCACTCCTGAGGAGCGTGATAAACTCGGCCTGCGAGGACTGCTGCCGCCCCGGTACGTCCCCATCGAGGAACAACTGGAGCGGGTGTACGAAAATTACAATTACAAGGAATCCGACCTGGCGAAATATATCTACCTCGTCGGCCTGCTCGACCGTAATGAGACGCTCTTTTACTACCTCCTGGAGCGTCACATCGAAGAGATGATGCCCATCGTCTATACCCCCACGGTGGGACTGGCCTGCCAAAAATTCAGCCGCATCTTCCGCCGTCCACGGGGACTGGCCATAAGCCTGGAAGATGCCGGAAAGGTGGATCAGATTTTGGGGAATTGGCCCTACCAGGACATTCGTATCATCGTTTTCACCGATGGTGAACGCATCCTGGGACTGGGCGATTTGGGCCTCAACGGGATGGGTATCCCGGTAGGAAAACTGAGCCTGTACGTGGCCGCAGCCGGTATCGATCCCAGTCTGACCCTCCCGGTCTGCCTCGACGTGGGAACCGACAATGACCAAATACGGTTCGACCCGCTTTACTTGGGCCTGGACCGTCCCCGTGAGCGGGGTGAAGCCTACGATCAGCTGGTCGATGAATTTATCCACGCCGTCCGCAAGCGCTGGCCGCTGTGCATCCTCCAATTTGAGGACTTTGGCAATGCCAACGCCTTCCGCCTGCTGGCCAAGTATAAAGATGTAGGGCCGGTGTTCAACGATGACATGCAAGGCACCGGCTCGGTTACCCTGGCCGGCGTGCTGGCGGCCCTGCGCATCACCCGCCAGCCCCTGGCTGATCAGCGCATCGTCTTTCTGGGGGCAGGTGAAGCCGCCATCGGCATCGCTAATGCCATCCTGGCCGGCTTAACTGAAGAGGGTCTGACCGAGCAGGAGGCCAGAGATCGGTTCTGGCTGGTCGATTCCAAAGGTCTGGTGACCCGTGATCGCCTGGACCAGCTCGCACCCCATAAACGAGTTTTCGCCCGTGACGAGGCCGCCATCGGCAGCCTGGCAGGGGTCGTAGCCAAGGTTCATCCCACCATCCTGCTGGGTGTCTCGGGGCAGAGTGGCCTCTTCAGTGAAGAGGTCGTGCGGACCATGGCACAGCATGTTCAGCGACCCATCATCTTCGCCCTGAGCAATCCCACGTCCAAGGCGGAATGTACCGCCCGGCAGGCCTACACCTGGACCGATGGACGAGCCATATTCGCCAGCGGCAGCCCCTTTGATCCGGTCGAACTCAACGGCCGCACCTACCGATCCGGGCAGGGGAACAACGCCTATATCTTTCCCGGCGTCGGTTTGGGCGCTGTCGTGAGCGGTGCAACCCGTATTACCGACAGCATGTTCCACCAGGCGGCCATGACCCTCGCCCACGCCGTTCCGGATCACCTCCTGGAGGAGGGCTGTGTCTTCCCGGCTTTGACGGACATACAGACGGTGTCAGCGCGCATTGCCGTGGCCGTGGCCGCAGAGGTATACCGCCTCGGACTTGGCAGTGTGCCTGAACCTCCCGACCTGGAAGAGGCCGTAGGCAAGGCCATCTGGAAGCCGGAATACAGATCACTGGTTTAGGGGAGGGAGTGCCTACACCGGGAAGGGCTGCGTCAGCCTGACAGGTCCCAACACAGCGATGAGTAGCCAACTCTCCCTGAGCACGCCGTTGATTCAAAGAATCGTAGGGGCATTGCCCATCGTAAGAGGGGGACGGGTGGTGGTGGACCTGGGCATCCTCGGGGCCGGCTCCCTGAGGGTCGACCAACTGTTTATCGGCCCGGATCTCGTCGAACTGCCCTTGACCTTTCACCCGCGGGGCGACCCGGATACCAAGGGGGTGCAGGTGACGTTATCTCTCACCCACTGGCACGTCAGCGATGAGGTCATCTGGTTCAAACTGGAACAGCTGGGCATGCTCAAAGGCGCCCTGTCTCAAAAGGTCGTGGATGCCTTGTTCGCCCTCATTGATGGGCTGCCACGCAGGTCGAATAAAGACCCCTCGCCCCTGTTGAGACGCAACGGACAGCTCGGCATCCCCGTAGCGGCGCTCCTGGAGAGAAGGTCATCGCTCCTGGCCCAGATCCGCGTATCAGGCATCGAGGTAAACGGTGGCGTAACCCTTTATCTCAGCTAGAGCCTGATCGTGAGAGGGCCGGCGACGGGTCTCGGGGGATTATATCATTGCATATTTTCTTCCAATCCTGTAAGATGGAGCGTTGACCCCTGATATAGCCACAATGGAAGATATTTCATGGCGGCCATGTTTCAATATATCGTGCTCCTATCAGTATTGGCTTCTTCCCTTTCAGCCGCCACCGTGGTACGGGGTCAGGTTATCGATCAGAAAACTCTGGCCCCCCTGCCGAGAGCCAATGTCATGGCGGTTGGTACACGGGACGGTGGGGTTACCGACGAGGGCGGACGGTTCCAGTTCCAAACGGACAGTGCCCTCCCCCTGACCATTAAGGTCACCCATATCAGTTATCAGGCCGTGGAACTGCTGGTAACGGTAGACACCCCCCTGGTTATCACCATGGTGCAGGCCCTCCTGAAGGGGGAGGACGTCACGATCACGGCTAAAAGGTCCCGGATCGCCTCGGATGTTTCGTCTGCGGTTGTGGCACTGACCGTGGAGAACATCGAAAACCTCGGCGCCCGGGATCTCGGTGATGCCCTGCGTCCCCTACCCAGCGTGTCTATCACCGCCAGCAATACCGGCAAACAGCTGGTGAGCATCCGGGGGAGCAATCCCAACGAAGTTGCTGTCTTCCTGGATGGCCTGCGACTGAACGACACCCATACCGGCCTGACCGATCTATCGGTCATCGATCTGAATGACCTGGAGCGGGTAGAGGTGGTCAAGGGTGGTAGCACTACCCTCTTCGGTCAAGGGGCCTTTGGTGGTGTGGTCAGCCTTACTTCGCGCCTACCCGACAGCAACCGGGTCGCCCTTACCCGGGGCTATGGCATCAGCGATGATGGTGACCAGGACCTGAGCTTTGCCGCCACCGGGCGGCTGGGGATGCTCGCCGCAGGAGGACGTTACTCGGGTAAGTCCCGCCGTTACGATGGACGTACGCTCTACACCAACACCTTTCAATCCCTGTCCGCCGCGGCCTACCCCGATTTCGGCCAACTGGCGGCCAAATACTACCGCCTGGAAAACTTCCTGCAGCTGCCTTCAGGGGATGTGGCCCAAAGCGATCATACGACCCTCACCCATCTGAGCTACTCCGGCCCGATCCGCTCCTCCCCCGATTGGAACTTCTTTCTGGGCCAACGAAACTGGGGGTGGATCGACCACTTCTTTTCCAACCTGGAGCGGCAACTGGATGAGGGCGGCACGATCGGCCGCATCGCTCACCAGCTAACCTATGACCGGCTGATCAGCACCCTCCAGGTCGATTATGAACGACAGGACTTCACCAGCGATAACATCACTTTCAATTCCGGGGACCTGACTCAAACCCGGGAATTTGACCAGTGGGCACGAACCAACCTCGGCTATGTGGCCGTCATTCGATTCCTCAGTGATGATTCGAACCCCCTCACCTCGAAGATACGGTGGGAGGCGAGTCTGCGCAGGGATCAATTCAGAACGACTCATCTACAGCAGGTCCAGGCTGGGATTGCCGAAACCATGACCGACACCCTTGATGGCGGGGGGATTGAGGTCAACCGGAAGGACAACTCACTGATCAGCCGATTCGGCGTCCGCCTGGAAGGTAATACCAACCTGATATACTATACGTTGTTCATGAATCAGGGAAGCAACCAGCGCTTACCCACACTCAGCGACCTGACACTTATGGCTGGCGCTCCAGAGGATGAAACCCAGGGGTATCCGCTGCAAAAGGAGCGCCTGGGCACAACCGACGTTGGTCTGGAACTCATCTATCGCTCTCCAACCTACCTGCCCCAGAAAATCGAACTGCGTTTCTCCGGCAGTTTTTTCTTTAACCAGTACGACAATAAAATAGCCTACCGGTTTTTCGATGATCGCCTCCCTGTCCCGCTGAACATACCCAGGACCAAGATTTCGGGCTACGACGTGGCCCTGGGTGGGGGGCTATGGGATAACCTGATCAGTACCCAGATCGCCTACCAACGAATAAACCTCGATGATCCCCTCGTCTTTCCCAACAAGCCCGAGTCCCGTTTCAGCTATCAACTGCAGCTGGATGTCCCATGGCTGGTGATCGGTTACGATTATTATCGTGACGGCCCCCAGTTCGTCCTGTTCGACGGTTTCGTCGGCGCCACTACCCTCACTGCCAGGGAAAGCGCCAACTTGAACGTCATGCTCCGGTGGAAAACCAGACGCGCG
>CAZJBG010000127.1:0-8166 GCA_964543925.1 uncultured bacterium | reverse complement strand
TCAGATACATGTCGGATAGCGACCGATACCAATCACTCTCCTGAACCAAGTCCCAAAGATGGTCACTTCTTACCAGATTCTGGCAGTGCTTGCACATCTGCATGTCATCGGCGAATAATGCCACGTGCCCCGAGGCCTCCCACACCTTGGGGTGCATGAGGATGGCGGCGTCCATGCCCACCACGTCCTCCCGGGCGGTGACCATATCCCGCCACCACTTGTTCTTCACGTTGCGCTTGAGCTCGACCCCCAACGGGCCGTAGTCCCAGGTAGAGCCCAGGCCGCCGTAGATCTCGCTGCTCTGGAAGATGAATCCCCGCCGCTTGGCCAACGAGGTGAGCTTGTTCATGATGTCAGGCTGACTGCTCATACTACTAAACCTTCGTACAGCGTAGAACGTGAAATGTAGAACGTCGAAACCGGAACGAAGAGCGTAAGAACTCGGGAAAGCACCTAAGCATCCGTTTGACGCCACTGTTCAGAAGCGGACATCATCTTGCTCAACTGAGCGCTTATATGGCGGTATTGATCCATCAATTTCTCATGAATTTTAGCTTCAAGATAACGGCACTCCAAGGCAACATCCAACCAGACAAGCGTTTCTGCAGCTTCGGCATCCGCATCACTCAATTTGCTGACGAACGCTGCGGGATAACGCCTCTTTCTCCAAGCCTCGGCGACATTGGCACAAACTTACCTGGAAGAACGGCGAATCTGATCAATAAGGGAATAGCGTTCTTCAGTAGGGAAACGTTTGGACAATTGAAAAATCTGTAAAGATGACTCAAATGCATTCTGATAGACGTCCAGCTCTTTAAAATCCTTTGCCAGTCCCATTTCTCAGCTCCACGCTCCACGGCCTACGATCTACGTCTTCTCCGCCTCTTAGATGGCCCTGCCGCTGCCTTGGCTGCCAGCCGTTCCACGGCGTCCTCCAAAGTCACCCCTTCCGGGTCTTCACCTTTTTTAAGGGATACATTGGTGGTGCCATCGGTGATATAGGGCCCGTACCGCCCCGCTTTGATGACGATGTCCACCCCCGTCCCCGGGTGCGCCCCAACGGTTCGCAACGTCTCAATGGTCCGGCTGTTCTTCTGGCTCAGGAGCACCACCGCCCGGTCCAGATCGATGCTCAGCAGGTCTTCGCCTTTCGGCAGACTGCGGTTGGTCTTGCCGGATTTGACGTAGGGACCATACCGGCCCAGGTCAGCCGATACCGGCTCACCCGTTTCCGGATGGGCACCCAGTTCCCTGGGTAGGGCCAGAATATCCAGGGCCACGGAGAGGCTCACGTCCTCTGGCTGCATATCCGGCAACAGTGATTTCTGCTTTTCCTTCCGCTCATCATCGCCCAGCTGCAGGTAAACCCCAAACCGCCCTTTTTTCATCAGCACCTTGAGTTCCGTTTTCGGATCGATGCCCAGTTCCTTAGGATATTCAGATCCTTTTTCGATGTGCTCGAGGGCCCATTCCAGGGAAATCTCATCGGGCGGCGTGGCGGGATCCAGGCTGGCGCGGTTATCCCCGTGCTCCAGGTAAGCGCCATACCGGCCGATACGGACCGTCACCGGCACCTCATCGGGCCCCTCCCCCAGCTTGATGGTGCAAATCTCGCGGATATCGATGGGGGCTTCCAGGAGCTCCTTAAGCCCCGTATGATCGTTGCCGCCGAAGTAGAATTTCTTCAGGTAGGGCAGGGAGTCCTCCTCACCCAGACTGATCTCGTCCAGCACATCCTCCATACGGGCGGTGAACTGGTAATCGACCAGGTCGGCGAAGTTGGCCTCCATGAGCCGCGTCACCCCCACCGCCGTGAAGGTAGGTACCAGGGCGCCCCCCTTCTTGACCACGTATTCCCGGCGTTGGATGGTATCCATGATCGTGGCATAGGTGCTGGGACGACCGATGCCCAGGGACTCCAGCTCCTTGATGAGGGTGGCCTCGGTATAGCGGGCGGGAGGATTGGTCTCGTGGGATTTGGGTTCCAGACCGGTAGCGGTCACAACCTCGCCCTCCGCCAGGGGTGGCAGGGTTTTGTCCTGGCCCTCGGCATTGTTCCGGCGAGCCTCATTACCCTCATCGCCCGCCACCTGGTAAGCCGCCAGGTAGCCGGGAAATTCAATCACCTTGCCGGTGGCCTGGAAGACGGCCTCCCCCCCCGCCGGGTGGGGCGCGTCAGACGTGTCGGTGATCTCCACGGTGGTGAGGCGGATGCGGGCCGCTGTCATCTGGCTGGCCAGGGTGCGCCGGTAAATGAGCTCGTAGAGGCGCTGCATTTCCGGTTGGTGTTGAGCCAGGCCTGCGGGGTCTTGAAAATGTGACCCGGCAGGGCGGATAGCCTCGTGGGCTTCCTGTGCATTTTTGACTTTCGTCTTATAGAGCCTGGGCTTATCCGGGATATATTCGGCCCCATATTTTTCCTTGGCCAGGCTACGGGCAGCGGCCAGGGCCTCCTGCGAGAGATGGGTCGAGTCGGTGCGCATGTAGGTGATAAATCCCTCTTCGTACAGCCGCTGGGCCACCTGCATGGTTCGCCTGGCGGAGAAGCGCAGCTTGCCGTAGGCCGCCTGCTGGAGGGTGCTGGTGGTAAAAGGGGGCGAGGGATGGGACTGTGTCGGTTTCTCCTGGAGGCGGGCCACCCGCCAGAGGCGGCCCTGCAGATCTTCGGTCCAGCCGTTGGCCTGATCCTCATCCATCAGCAGGATGTCTTTCTCTTTAGCCTTGAGTTGCCCCGTGCCCCGATCAAAATCCTTACCCGTCACCAGGCGCTTCCCTGCTATGGCGATGAGGTTAGCGCTAAAGGTCTCGCCATTTCTGGCGGCGAAGGTGGCGACGATATTCCAGTAGGCGCTGGAGCTATACCGTATCCGGGCCCGTTCGCGCTCGACCACCAGCCGAGTCGCCACGCTCTGCACCCGGCCCGCCGACAGGCCAGGGGACATTTTCCGCCACAGGATAGGGGAAATCTCGTAACCGACCAATCGGTCCAGGATACGGCGGGTTTCCTGGGCCTTCACCAGACGCATGTCGATCTCCCGGGTCTCCTTGAAGGCGTGCAGGATGGCTTCCTTCGTCACTTCATGAAACACCAGGCGGTAGGTGGGTACGGTGATATTCAGGGCCTCGGCGAGATGCCAGCTGATCGCTTCACCCTCGCGGTCAGGATCGGTGGCCAGGTAGACCACGTCGGCCTGTTTGACGGCTCGCTTCAGATTGGCGATCACCTTTTTTTTGTCGGGGGAGACGATCTCATAGGTCACCCGGAATTCATTGTCGATATCCACCCCCATGTCCCTGCGGGGCAAATCACGGATATGTCCTACGGAGGCTTCAAGGGTAAACTTGTCTCCCAAGACCTTCTTCAAGGTGCGCGCCTTGGAGGGCGATTCTACGATAACAAGTGGGTGCTTTGCGTCGGTCATGGTATTATTTCAGCGGGGAAACTTTGCACGCCCTGCGGCGAGACACAAGGGAAAGTTTTTTTATTGGCCCGCAGGCGGGGGCCCTTGATCCGTTTCGACGGCCAGTACACGAAAGTCCAGCAGCACCTTGCCGAAGTTCTGCCGGTCCTGGATGTAGGCATGGGCCTCCGGCACCCGGCGGTAATTGAGGACACGATCCACTTCGGGGCTGATTTTCCCCTCCCCCAGCCAGGTGACCAGTTCATCAAGAGCGAGCCGCACCGGCTCGGATTGGTCCCACAGGTGCCCCAGGTTGAACCCGTGGACGCCCCGGTTGGTGTTCATGAGCTGGATGGGCGAAAAATTAATCCCCAGATTCGACCACAGGAGCTTGAAGAGATCGGATAGTTTGCGCCGGCGGGCCACGGTGCTCTGGATGCCATACATCACCAACTTACCGAGGGGCGCCAGGGTACTGAAGCTGCGCGTAAAGTTGGCCGGTCCCTGGGGGTCCAGGACCAGATCCACGCCCCGGCCCTCAGTAGCATCCAGAACCATGGCCACGAAGTCATCCTGGGCAGGGTCCACGACCAGCTCGGCGCCCATGCTCCGTACGCGCTCGTGTTTTCCCCTGGAAGCCGTGGCAAACACCCGGGCCCCTTTGAGCCTGGCCAACTGCATGGCCGCCGTGCCCACACCCCCTCCGGCCCCGTGGATGAGAACGGTATCACCCATCACCAGGTTACCCAGCTTATACAGCATGAGGTGGGCCGTGACGTAGACAACGGGCAGGGCCGCCGCTGCTTCGAGTGACACACCTTCGGGCACCAGCCGCACCTGCTCCTGGGGCACCACCACCCGGCTGCTATAGCCGCCGAAACGGGTCACGGCCAACACCTTATCGCCAGGTTTGAAACCGGTCACCCCCAGACCCACCCCCTCGATCAGGCCCGACACCTCGTAGCCCACCACCAGCGGCGGCTTGGGCGCGTTGGGGTAAAGGCCCACCCGAGCCATGATGTCGGCGAAGTTGATCCCGGCGAAATGAGTGCGGATCATGATGGCGCCTGGGTAGAGATCGGGGATGGCGATATCGATCTGCTGGAAAACCTCCGGTCCTCCATGGCGGGTGATGGCCAGCTGCTGGGCGCGTGGCATGCCTATAACGCCAAAGGATCGGGGATCAGGTACCGGGGCCGAAGGGTAGAAAGTACGACAGCGGAAAAGGTGTCGAGCTGCAAGGTCACTGTTTTCATTACGGGAAGCTACGCGCCGGTGGAGCAAAAGGGAAGTACTTCACTTCCCCGGATGATCCGCTAGGGCCTTCCTCTGCCCATGCGCCGCCCCATCATCCAGGCCCGGGCCGCAGGCATGTCCACCATCATGGCGATGCTCTCTTCGCCCACAAAGCCCATCATCCGGGGCATATTGCGCATCATACCCATGCCACCCATGCCCATACCCATCATTCCTAGCTCGGCAGGAATATCAGCCGTTGGCATGGGTTCCACCGCCAGCTTATCCACATAATACGCGAGGGCCCATAATTGTTCATCGGGGAGCACACCCGCATATGAGGGCATGGGCGTGCCATTGATGCCCGTAACCAGGATGCGAAAGAGGTCCTCAGAGGTGTTGGCCCGTTTCCTGGGAGTCAGGGTAAGATCGGTGGATGTAATGGGCCGGTCCTTGTGATCGCGAAGCTCCTCCGCCGTCGCAACCATGCCACGGCCGTCGGTGCCGTGACACCGGACACAGCCAGCGTCGGCATACAGTGTCCGGCCCAGATCGATCAGCTCAGGGGTTGCTGATGGCGGTTCCGGGATGGCGACGGGCTCAAGGGTTGTATTCTGGAGTTGAGGTGGTAATAGGGCAAGCAGGTAGCGCGTCACGGCCCAGCGCTGGTCCGGAGAAAGGTGGAGCTGAGGCAGCATCCCCGTGCCGCGTAAACCTTCAGCCAGCGTCCTAAAGACGTCCTCCGGTAACGGGGGCATACCCGAAGGGGTGGATCGGAACTTGTACTGGCCGGCAGTAAAATCGGTCGGGGGCGTCTTGAACCACCGGGCTTCCTCCCCATTCCCCGATCCGTCATCGCCGTGGCAGCGGGCGCAGTGATCAACATATATCCGGTGCCCCTCAGAGTTATCAGAGCCCATTTTACTTTCAGACGGCCTGCTGGCAGAAAGCGCCCAGGTAAGGCCAAACAAACCCACCAGGCCTAGTACCGCTATCACCATCGGCTGCCAGAACAATGACTTCAAAAGGTGATTACCTTATCACTCTCCAGGGTCCAGGTAGCCAGCAGGTCCATGCCGCCGCGCTCCACCCCCGATAATAGGAGACCATTCGACGCCCCCCGGGCATCGGCACAGGTGCCTCAGAAGAACACCTCGTGTCCCCGCTGGGAAAGACTTTTCAACATCCGTCCAATGTTGTAGTAGCCGTCGGGCGTTTGCTGATTGCGAAGCGCACAGAGAACGCCGTCAGCAAGGAGAAATACCCGAACTTCTTCGCCCTTCTTTGCCAGGGCCAGAGCCAACCTGAGGCCGTTGTACGCCAGTTCCGTGCCGTAGGGCGCATTGTTCAGGATGATGGTGGTCATGCCAGGTTATCTCCGGGGTAATAACTACTGTTATTGCGCTATGATTGACCTTTCCACGTGTGTCATGCGATAGGGCGTACGCAAAGTCTCGTCCGCAATCTCAAGTTTAGCGAGCAAGGGAGGGGGCGCAAGCCGATAGTACAGACTGGCCGTAACCTTCACCACGCCATCACCGGGGAACTTATATATCAGCCTCCGGGTTTCTCCAGGTCTTAGGCGAGTATCCTTCACAATCCTCGACGCCAGCCACGGCATTGAAGGGACTTTGCCATTTTGATCGGCAAAAACGATATGAAAAATTCCGAAGGGGTCCTCAACGGCCTGATTGTTAGTAAAATTGCTCCAGATCTCCCGGCCGTTCTGGTCCAGGGCGCTAACCTTCAGGAAAACCAGGCGGGCCGGAGGACCCGTTGGCAGTAGATGAGCCGCGCCATCATTCATAATCTCCACGCTGGCGATAACCTCACCTTCGAACTCTTTTGTGTCCAGGGATAGCTTGGCAGCTGCCTGCAATTTTGCCGGCGAGTAAGCCCCGGGAAAGTCATGTTGGTTGATACTTTTTTTCGCTCTGAAAAAGGATTTTTCAACCACTTCGGTCATGTGACAGTCCACACAGGATTTCCCTTCCCGGGCGAAGGTGGTCCCTTGCCACTCAAAATCAATGTCGCAGATGGTGAGGTCCCCACAACTTCTGGTCCCTGGGATGTCCAGCATGTCACCATGGCATCCCGAACAGATCTTCCCATTTTCAAATATCTCCGAATAAGCAATTTTGTGTCCTTCAGGCTCAACATTTCTGCGCGCACTACGTTTAACTTCCCCCGGCTCATAGACGTTGGGCCAACTGCCGGGATGATCGGTGAGTTGCGTTATCGAGTGGCATACATCGCAGGTGACCCCTTCGTTGGTTATCTCCTGTAATAGGTCCACATCTCCATTTATCTGGGTCACCGGGGCGTGGCAACGAATGCAGTACAACTTGGTCCCACCGTCGGTATCTTTCTGAGATAACTCGTAAATCTTCGCGAAGAGAATGTTATTCACCGGAGTCGACCGGGCGTGTTGAGAACTTGACCACTGATCGTAGGCTTCCTCATGACATCCCTTACAAGTATCGGCACTCTCTATCCTTCCAGGCAGCTGGCCATACAAAACAGACCAAGAACAAGTCATGGCAATAATAATTAACGGTCTTGAAAACTTTCTTATCATGAGATTATCTCCTCAAGACAAATGTCTCTTAATCGAACCAGGTTTCGATTCAACAAGTTAATAGCCTTCACTCGTATCTGAATGTTACCAAAATCCTCAACATCGGAAATAGAATTTTCCCCAATCAGGATGCAAGCGTACCCACCTCAATCGGTAGCCCCGCTGCTTGCCACTGAGGAACACCATCGGACATTCGCACCGCCTGCCGATTGTGGCGGTGTAAAATCTTAACCGCTTTACCAGACAGGACACAGAAGGGTCCCCGGCAATAGGCCACGATCTCCTGATCGGTAGGCAGTGAAGGAAGCAGCTCTTCCAGCCTCTCCAACGGCACGGACAGTGCCCCAGGAAAATGTCCTGCCTCGTATTCTTCCTCGGGTCGCACGTCGATGAGGGTCACGTCGCCGTGGCGCATTTGCTCCAACAAAGTTTCCCGGTCCACGGGCGCATAGATTTCAGCTCCTTCTAGAAATTCCTTGGCTACTTGACGCAAGTCTGCCAGATGGCCGTGAGCCAGGCTTTGGAGAACGAGCCAAAAATCGCAAACATCTCTGTCAGCGAGGCGATAGGTCACAAACAGACCGTTCTTCTCTGTTGATACCAGCCGCGCGGATAGCAGAATTCGCAAATGATGGGAGGCGGTGGCCACGGACTGGCCGGTCATATGGGCCAGCGCCTCCACGGTACGGGGCGCCTGGCACAGGAAATCCAGGAGTTCCAATCGGGTGGGGTGGGCCAATGCCTTGGTTATTCGCGCGAACTCAGTGAAGAGGGCCTGTTTCCGGGGGTTTGCAGTCACCGTCATATAACCTTAAAACATGTATTATAGTATTCAAACGAATACTTGAATTTAGGATCCGCCCGCAGACCATACAATATCCTCATGGTGCCGGTTTTATTTTTTGAGGCCGGGGTCGGCACTTCCAGCACAGTGCCACCAAAAACGGTTCA
>CAZJBG010000126.1:0-8242 GCA_964543925.1 uncultured bacterium | reverse complement strand
CGCCTGACACAACTCAGCCACGGCTCGGGGTGAGCCTGCAAGCTCGGTCCTGACGAGCTGGCCCAGGTCCTGGGTCAACTGCCCCGGCAACCGCGCGATCCGCGAGTTCTCGTCGGCTTCGATACGGCCGACGACGCCGCCGCATTCCGCCTGGACGACCCGTCGGGAGGCCGGGCAAGCGGACGGATCCTGCTGCAAAGCGTCGACTTCTTCACCCCCATCGTGGACGATCCCTACCAGTTCGGTCAAATCGCCGCCGCCAATGCTCTCTCCGATATCTATGCCATGGGCGGGAAGCCCCTGTTCGCCCTGAACATCGTCGGTTTCCCCCGTGAGGCGCTGCCCCTGGACAACCTGGTGGACATCCTCAAGGGGGGTATGGACAAGGCCCACGAGGCCGGTATTCATATCCTCGGCGGCCACACCATCGACGACAAGGAGCCCAAATATGGGATGGTGGTCACCGGTGAAGTGGCCGAGGACCAACTGATGCGCAACAGCACCGCGCAGGCCGGAGACGCCCTGGTCCTGACCAAGCCGTTGGGCACCGGGATCATTGCCACCGCCATCAAACGGGGGAGCGCCCCGGATGACGTGGTGACCCAAGCCGTGGAGACCATGACCACCCTGAACCGCTCGGCCATGGAAGGGGCCCACGAGGTAGGGGTCCATGCCATGACCGATGTGACCGGCTACGGACTCCTGGGCCACCTGTTGGAAATGTGCACGGCCAGCGGACTGCAGGCCGCCGTGGAGTTCGAGAACCTGCCGTTACTGCCCGGAACAGGGGATTTGGCCTCCCAGGGGACCCCCGCCGCTGGCGGGATAAACATCCCCGACGGCACCCGACGGAACCTGGCCCACGTCAAACCGAGCCTCACCCTGGCCGGTCCCGTGTCCGAGCTCCAGGAGATCATCGCCGCCGACGCCCAGACATCCGGTGGACTGCTCATTGCCGTCGCCCCCGAGGTGGCGGACCGGCTGGTGGCAGCCCTCAAAGAGCGCCAGACGCCGGCGGCCGGCATCATTGGCGTCATGACGACGGCTGGGCCGCCCCAACTAACCCTGCGCGTCCCCGTCCCCTGAACGACAAATGGCGTCGGCGCCTATACTTCTACTTGAACCGCTGGTAACGGCTCGCTAACTTTATATATGACCAATTTAGTCGTATATACGCGGTGAGTGGCGGCATGTCCGCGCAAACCCAATCAGCCAACGCGCCGGCTAGCGGCCAGCAGCGTCGATCCAGGTCCAGAGGTGAGCTGATCCGGCTCATCGGCAACACGCCCCTGCTGCGGATCGGCAGCCTGGAGCCCCACGGCAAGGTGCAAGTGCAGGCCAAGGCCGAGTGGATCAATCCCGGCGGCTCAGTGAAGGACCGGGCCGCCCTGGCCATGATGACGGCCGGGGAGCAGTCCGGCGAGCTGACTACCGAAAAAATCCTTATCGACGCCACCTCGGGCAACACCGGCATCGCCTACGCCATGTTGGGCGCCGTCATGGGCTACGGGGTGACCCTGGTGATGCCCGCCAACGCCAGCCAAGTTCGCCAGCAGATGGTGGCCGCCTATGGCGCGAAGGTGATCCTCACCGATCCCCTGGAGGGCATGGATGCGGCCATTGAACAGGTCCGCCAGCTGGTCGCCGCCGATCCGGAGCGGTATTTCTATCCCGACCAGTACAGCAATCCCAACAACTGGCAGGCCCATTACCGGACCACCGGCGAGGAGATTATCCAACAGACCGAGGGGAAAGTTACCCATTTTGTCGCCGGCCTGGGGACCACCGGCACGTTCGTGGGCACGGGCCGCCGGTTGAAAGCTTTTAACCCCGACATCCAGCTGATCGGCATGCAGCCCGATTCCCCCCTTCACGGCCTGGAGGGACTCAAACATCTGGAGACGGCCCTGGTGCCGGGGATCTACGACGACCAACTGGCCGATCGGCAGTTGGCGGTTTCCACCGAGGCGGCCCACGAAATGGCCCTGCGATTGGCCCGGGAGGAAGGGCTGCTGTTGTCTCCCTCGGCCGCCGCAGCAGCCGTGGCCGCCGGGCGGGTGGCCGAAGAAATCGATTCCGGGGTCATCGTGACCGTCTTTCCCGACAACGCCAGCAAGTACCTGGACGAACCGTTCTGGGAGCTGTAGCCCTTTGACGGCCACCATATCACATGAGAACCTGGACCAGATCCGTCGACACGGCGAGTCCACCTATCCCCACGAATGCTGCGGCTTTCTGATGGGCACCACCGGGGAGGACCAGAAGACCATCACCGCCACCGTGCCGGTGGACAACGAGCGCACCGACGCGGCCCGCAACCGCTACCTCATCTCACCCGACGCCTATTGGGCAGGGGAGAAAGAGGCCCGGCGAAGGGGACTGGAGATCATCGGCATCTATCACTCCCATCCCGATCACCCGGCCCGGCCGTCCGATTACGACCGGGAGCACGCCCTGCCCTGGCTCTCCTACATCATCGTGGCGGTGGAGGATGGCCGGGCACAGGAACTCAACTCCTTTGTGCTGTCCGACGATCACGTCCAATTCGAACCTGAGCAGCTGAGCGCAATATGAAACCCATGACAGTTGGCATAACCGGAGAAAAGTATGGCCGTTAGTGTATTGATACCATCCGTTTTGAAGCGGTACACAGATAACTTGAGCACTGTCGAAGCGGCCGGGTCCAACATCCACGAGGTGGTCTTAGACCTGCGCGCCCGCTACCCCGAGCTGGGCGGCCACCTGCTCGACGAGGAGGGCAACCTCCGCAAATTCGTGAACGTCTACCTGGGCGATGAGAATATTCGTGACCTGGCCGGGGGCGAGACCCCCCTCAAGGACGGCGACGTGATCAGCATCGTCCCGGCGGTGGCGGGGGGCCGGGGGAGTAGAAAGAAGTAGCAGTAGCAGTGGCAGGCAAGCATGTCATTCCGGGCGTAATCGGAAGGACCGGTGCCCCTGTCATACGGGACCAGGCCGGACCCGCTGTTTCCCTTGCATCTCTGTTCTCCGCTTTGTAGACTCTCCCCTGTAGGGCGGCAACTCACTGCTCGCCCCCTCTAGGAGGCCCGTCCCAGCATGCCGAGCGCTCTTCGCCTGCCCCTGCTACTGCTACTAGCCCCTATGATGTTGACGGGCCAGTCCCCGGAGCTGGTGCAGGCCAAGGCCCGGGTCGTGGCCCTGAACGCCGATCTCGAAAAACTCGACGCGGTCATCGACCGGGAGCTGGAAGGGGCCCTGGCCAAAGAGGTTGACCTGCGCCCCAAGGGGGAGTTCGAGACCAGCGCCGAATACCAGGTCCGCCGGGCCGCCGCCGAGGAAGCCAAGCAGCGCCTTGCGCCGGAGTACCAGCGCAAAAAGGCCGACCGCCGCCGGGCCATCGGGGATGAGATCGAGGGCCTCACCTCAAGGCCCTACGCCGCCCCCATCCGCATCCGCCTGGGGACCTACGACGCCGATAGCGAGACCTTCCCCTTCTTCGTCCGGGCCACGGGGGACCGCGGGACCATTGAGATTCCCCGCGCAGTGGCGAAGGAGATCAAGACCATCTTGCCCACCCTTAAGCAGACGGGGTGGTGGGGGCTGTTTGCCCACGGCACCAGCCAACTAGCGGTTGTAGCTATCTACCATAAGATGGAAAAGCACGTGTCCCTGCTTATTAGGCAGGCTAAATCCACTGTGACGCTATCTGATGGGCTTTTCTACAAAGCCAGAATCCTAACCTCCCTCACAGAGCGCGTTCGCCTGACTCCCCCGGTGCGCCTCACCCTCATGGTCCGCGATAACGTGGTTATTCAGGCGGTGACCAACGGCCAACAGAGTCGGACTTTCAACTTCAGCGTCGCAGAAGCCCGCATCTGGACCGTCCAAGAGGACCTAGTCCTCCGCACCACCGCCATAGAGCTTTTGCGGGGAGACCTGAACGGTATCCCCATAAACATCGGAGAAGGAACCGGCCCTGGAGTCATTTTGATCAGCCCCGACGGTATGTATAAAGTCACCACCTACGCCCCACTAGAGATTAGTGACGAATTCCTCGCCGCCATCCGCTCCGGGGCGGGAGGGGCGGTTGCGGCCAAGGGTCCCAGCCTGCCCCCCGCCCTCTCCGCCGCCGTGAGCTTCAGCGAGCCATCGGGGGACAAGGTGCTGGCCGCCGATGAGGCGGGTGGCTTGGCGGTCACCCTCACCAACAGCGGCCAGGGGGCGGCCTACGGGGTGGAGGTTGACATAACTGGCGTAGCCCCCGGCCTGTCCTTCCCGTCTGTTCGTTACGTGGGGGAAATTGCCCCCGGAAAAAGCCAGCAGGTATCCCTCCCCCTCAAGGCCGGGCTGGGGCTCCCCACCGGGCGGGTGACCCTCACCGTCATATTCAGCGAGGCTAACGGCTTCGAGCCGGACCCCGTCGCTATCACCTTCGAGACCCGGGCCTTCGCGCCCCCTGAGCTGGCCGTGGCCGACGTGGGGGTGGACGAGCCTTCAGGTGATGGCATGATCGAGGCGGGGGAAGTGGTGACGGTGCTGGTGCGGGTGCAGAACCGGGGTCAGGGAACAGCCGAGGAGGTGCAGGCCAGGGTGAACATCGGGAATAACGTCTTCGCTGCGGCGGGCAGCGCGACCGAGTTCGACCTGGGGACCCTGCCATCGGGCGCTTACCGGGACATCGATTTCCAGATTTACACCAATCGCCGGGCCAAGGCCATCCCCGTCACGATGACCCTCACCGAGCGCCACGGCAAATATGGCCTGGATGGCGCCCCCCTGGAGCTGCCCTTCAACCAGCCGGTGCGCACTATTCAGCAAGTGGTGATTGCGGGGACGGAAACGGCACTGCCTGAGGTGGACGATGCCGGTGGACTGTCCATCGACATCGAGGGGGACATTCCCCAGGGCAGGGACCAGCGCACCGACGCCGTGGCCCTGATCATCGCCAACCGGGACTACCAGAATCCGGACATACCGGCCGTAACCTTCGCCCACCGGGACGGCGAGTTCATGCGCCAGTACTTGATCCAGACCCTGGGCTACCGGGAGGGGAATATCTTCGTCTACCGGGACGCCACCCAGTCCAATTTCCGCACCGCCCTGCGGAAGCTGCGCAACGCCGCGAAAAAGAAGGCCGACGTGTTCGTCTACTATACCGGCCACGGCGCGCCGGACCCGGAAGAGAAGCGCGGCTACTTCGTGCCGGTGGACTGCGATCCCAACTACGTGCAGCTGGGCGGCGTGGGACTGGATGAGTTTTACGATGCCCTCAGGGACATCCCGGCCCGGACCATGACGGTGGTCATCGACGCCTGCTTCTCAGGCGCCAGCGACCAGGGGATGATTGTCCGCAACATCAGCCCCATCATGCTGGTGGTGGAGAGCGAGGCCCGCCTGGGCGACCGGGCCGTGGCGTTCACCTCCTCAGCGGGCCAGGAGGTCAGTTCCTGGTACCCGGAGAAAAAGCACAGTCTGTATACCTACTTTTTCCTGAAAGGCCTGCAGGGGGCGGCCGATCAGGATCAGGACCAGGCCCTCACCGCCGGCGAGCTCCAGGATTACCTGGAGGGAAACGTGCCTTACATGGCCCGCCGCCTGAATAACCGGCAGCAGACGCCCGAAATGACACCGGGGCGGGAGAACTGGGTGCTGGTGCGGTACAAGAGGTAGCTGCCGAGGCTAACCTCACCCCCAACCCCCTCTCCGCAAGCGGAGAGGGGACGGCCGCAGAACGGGGGTGAGGTTAGCCGCCCCTAGCGCCCCGTCACGAGCGCTCCGGGCACCAGCGCCGGGTTGCCCACCACCCCGACATGCATGCCCCGCGCGTATCTCCGCATCACCGTCTGGATATGGCCCGGCTTTACCGCAGGAATTTCCTGCAGATACTGGTCCGCTTTTTCCCAGCCTTCACCCACGAGATCCCACATGGCCAGCTGCTCCAACTGGTCGAGGATCGACTCGCGCTCCAGATGGTAGCGGGTCACTGAGACGGCGCGGGCCTGCTCAAGCTGCTGGTCGTCGATCGGTTGGGCGATCATCCGGTCAATGACGGCCAGGATCGTCTTGAGGGCCGGTTCGGGTTTGGTGGTGGTCACCCGGACAGTGCCGTGGTTGGCGATACGGGCGGCGACGCCGGCAGAGGGATCGTCCGCCAGGCTGCGCTCGGTACGGAGTTCCTGAAACAGCTGATCACTGAGCGCCTGCATGGCGATGGTAAAAGCTGGGTAGTCCGGGTGGCCGGGACGGGGCGCCGCAAACAGGCCCAGGATCAGGTTCGTCGGGAGCCGACGGTTGGCCCCCGCCAGCTCCGCCCTACCGGGATCGAACAGTACCGCAGGCAGCCGCACCTGTGGCCCGGTGGGCAGCCGCCGGGCGAAATCACGGGCCCTGGCCGTCACGTCCTTAAGGTCCAGATCACCCACAATCACCAGACCGGCCCGATTTTTGGTCACGTCCTCGCGGTGGTACTGAATGAGGTCGTTGCGGGTCAACCGGGCGATGGAAAATGCCGTGCCGTGCAAACTGACGCCATAAGGGTGCCCGGCATAGTACAGGTCGTTGGCCAGCCGCTGAACCTGTCGCTCAGGCCGGTCATTTTCCGTCTCGATGGCGGTGGTGATCTTCCGGCGCACCCCCTCCAGCTCATGGGGTTCCAGACGCGGGTGCAGGAGGACATCGGCAAGCAATTCCCATGCGGCGGTAAACTGGTCCAACGGGGACTGGATGATGAGGCCGGAGTAATCATACTCGGCCACGACCCGAAAGACCGCTCCGGTAGATTCAAGCCAGGTATCGATCTCAACTTTGGTACGGGTTTCGGTCCCCCTGACGGCTGTTTCGAACAGAAACGGCTCGATACCGGCCAGGTTGGGCCCCATGTAGTTGGCGCCCCCCTTGAGGTAAAACCCCGCCGCGACCATGGGGCTGCCCGGGACCTTTCTAAAGATCACCTGAAGACCATCCACAATGAAACCGGTGGTGGTCACTTGCGGGGGTTGCGTGCAGGCCATGAGGCCCAGCCAGAGGGCCAGAACGACCGAATATTTTGCCTGGTGGCGGGTCATGGCGTCAGGCGGCTTTCAACCACCCCCTGTTGCCGGCGCGTTTGCGAGTCAACCATCACGGCGGTAACGCGAGGCAGGCCGACTATATAGCGGTATAAATAGCCGCGAACATCCTCAGGTGTGACCGCCTGCAGGCGATCCGGCCGGTCCTGATGATAGGCAAGCCCCGCCCCGGCCCACCTGATGGCGATCTCGTGGGCGTAGGTCGACGCCCGGCCGCCCGCGAAGTCGTTGTTGATTCTCAGCCCGGTTTTGGCATTTTCCAATTGAGCGTGGGTGAAGTAACCGGGGTTGTTAAATTTTCCGATCTCGGCCATAACCGCCCCATAGGCCTCCCAGAAATTGTCCGGGCGAAAAGTCGCCGTGACGGATACCTCTCCGCTATGCCTCCGGCTGACGGCGTCCATATGGGCCTCCAGAACAAGGCCCGAATCCACCAGGTTCCTCTGGAAGGTTGAGGTGTTCTGACGGACCAGCACAGAAAACAGCATAGCGGCAACAGATCCGAGGGTATCCGCTCCCAGGGAGGGCCCGCGCCAGGCCACCACCAGGTGGGCCACGTTTACCGGCTGGACCACCACGGTATCCCGATTTTCCCCCAGGGGACTAGGGGCTAGGACCAGGGTCGGCGGGAAGGGGTCAAACCCGGCTTGCCAACCGTCAAAGGTCTCGGCCGCCAGCTCCAACACATCCTTTGATGATACATCCCCGACTACGAGCAGCGCCGCGTTGTTGGGCAGGACATAGCGCAGTTGGAAGAGGCGCAACTCATCCGGGGTTGCGGCCAGGATGACCTGCCGATCACCCAGGACCCGGTGCTGGTAAAAGTCGGCGCCCCACAGCTGCTGGGACACGGCGCGGGACAGGTGATAAGCCGGATCGGTCGCTTTGCGGGCCAACTCGCCAAGGATGATTTGCCTTTCGCGGTGTAGCTCATCCTCATCTACCAGGGGGTGTTGAACGGCCTGCCGCATAAAGTCGAGTCCGGCGCTTAAGGAATCGCTGGACAGGGTAAATTGGGCGGTCATCCACTCTTCATCGATGGCGCTGTCCCAGACCATGCCGAGCTGCCTTGCGCGGGCCAGAAAGGTTCCCTGGCTGGACAGAGTGTTGTGCCCTTTGAAAAACATATGCTCGTGCAGATGGGTCAGGCCGTTTTGCTCCGGGGATTCGACCCACGAACCGAACCGGAGGAC
>CAZJBG010000125.1:0-8293 GCA_964543925.1 uncultured bacterium | reverse complement strand
CGGAGGTGAACCTCCACCAGCGCAAACCGGCCTTCGTGGTGCGCCTGGGCGAGACGGAGCTGGCCCTGGACCAGGAGATTGCCGACGAAATTTACGTGCGGCCCTTGACCTGAACCGCCCCCTCTCCTGCAGCTTCGCTCACCGCTCCCCCTTCGCTGATGCGATGCCCCCTCTCCGCAAGTGGAGGGGTCATTGGGGGCTCATTGATGGGTCATTTTTGGCTCATGGGGTCTGACGGGAGCATGAGCCTGCCCCCCCCGGTACCCCCCGGTTCGGGAAGATCGTCAAGGGCAGGGGGCTGGTCATCCAGTTCCCATTCCTCCCGGAAGGATCGGTTGATGGTCTCCATCTGCTGGTGCCGGCGTTCCCGGTCAATGATCCGCTCCAGGGCGGCCAGGGCGTAGAGGGCTCCTTCGGCCGAGTGGAAGGGGGTCTCATCGATGGCGCGAAGGACCTGGGAACGGACCTGCTGGAGGGTATCCAGGAAAGGGGCGCCGGTGATGGCCCGGTCGTGGTCGGCTTTGTTCTGGAGATGGCTGAGGATGAGGCGGCTTCGCTGGTTCCAGTTGTCCTGGGCAGCCCAGCGCTTGAGGGTGGCCAGGGAGGGGGCGTCTGAGCCGTAACGCTGGCGGAGCTCGGCATGGGCCTGGGACCGGGTTTGATGGATCAGGTAGAGATCGAAGGCCTCTGCCCGGAGGGCCGGGGGATAGGTTTGACGGTGTCGTTGGTTCGTCATGGCGGGAAGCTAGGGGAAAAGGGAGACGGCTATCGTTCGCGTGGTGCGCGAATCAGTATTCAGCGGTCGGCGGTCAGCATTCAGCGGTCAGCGGGAGATTTAACCGCAGAGGCGCAGAGCACACGGAGAAGGACGAAGAGGGGACGGCGGAACTCGCCTCCCGCTAGACAACTCACCCCCATCCGCCAGCTGGCGGATTTCCCCCTCCCTTATAAGGGAGGGGGAGTTAGGAAAGTAACCGGGGTGGGTTCGTGCCCCCCGCCCCCGTATGCAATTTTCTTACCTTTCGTAACATCCGCACCCTTATCTTTAGACGCGCGAGGCATCAAGCGCCTTGATTACAGTGTTTTGTGGGTATATCAGCAGGTGCATCTATATTTTGGCTTGTCATTAGGGCGGAATAATCAAGACACCTTATGACAAGATGGCGATATATCGGTCAGAATGGCGCGACCACACTATATGGCATGGTTCTTGACGCCTATACAACATAGAATGCAATCGGTAACTGTGGAGTGCCAGCAAGGAGCTGGACGATTTCTTCAGACTACCCGAATTTTAAATTGGAAAGAACAATGGGAAAACCACGGGATACATATAAATACCTGCAGAAGATCGGCAATGAAATCGTTCATGGCGGCATTACTAACGATCTTGAGCGACGAGAACAGGAACACAAACAAAAATGGCCAGGGAGCCATATCAAGCAAGTCGGGCGGGCTACAACAAGGGAAGCTGCATTAGAGTGGGAGCGGGATAAAGGGTATAGTTAATGGAAGTAGAATTCCACCGCCAGATGTTTTATCTTAAATAGTACTGCGGTAGCAATGTTGAGCAACTAAGGAGCCTTTAATGGCCCTACCAATCAGAACGACCCTTGACGACGTTCGTGATCTTTGCCAATATTTTGCGACCAAGCCCACTGGCGCTACTGTCGTTGAAGCGAAGTCTGTGTTGGACAAAAAGCGGATGGATGGAAGAAAAATTACTGCACTTAAGTATTGGAAACTGATTGAGGAATCCGATGCCGGGAAACTGAAGGTGACACCTAGCGGGCGACAACTCGCCAAAGGTGGGGTTAACGAATCACAGGTACTGCTTGAGATCGTCCGAACAGTGCCGCCGTATTCAGCAATTATCGAGCGGGCGGCGCATCGGCATGAAGATTCCTTAGATACCGTTGAAGTCGGTGCGCATTGGAACGATCATTTCTTGGAGGACGCCGGCGATAACGATGTGATATTAAAAGATCGAGCAGTTTGTTTCTTTCACGTTGCGGCCGGTGCTGGGCTTGGCGCTGTGGTTGCGGGGCGGAAGGGAAACCCGACACGGTTCAGTTTTTCCGCCGGAGCATTAAAGAAATACATTTTAAGGGATGGGGCAGCATCTAGTCCGGTAGTAGAAGAAAGGCAAGCAATAGGCGAAGAAGAAAGTGTAGACGAACAACCGGAGGACGATAACCCCAATGAGCAGCAGCTAAAGACTGAACGAGTTGGCTCCGCAGATCTTGGGCAAGCAATTTTCATTGCGCATGGTAAGAATAAAAAACCACTCGAGCAGCTGAAGACGATCCTAGATCAATTTCACATACCCTATAAAGTGGCAGTCGAAGAGCCAAATCTAGGTCGGCCGATAAGTGGGAAGGTGCGTGAGATTATGCATGCGTGCAATTGCGCAATCTTAATTTTTACTGCAGATGAAGAGTTTCATGATAAAGATGGGAATACGGTCTGGAGGCCTAGCGAGAATGTTGTATATGAGTTGGGAGCTACGGGCTATTTGTATGACAATAGGATAGTTATCCTGAAAGAGGATAACGTAGATTTTCCAAGCAACTTTAGTGACATTGGGTACATCTCATTTGACCATGATCAACTTGAAGCAAAAGCAATGGATGTGCTCAAAGAGTTAATCGGATTCGGCATAGTTCGGGTATCGACGTAAGCAATTAAGTTGCATTCCAACAAGCCGTTGCCCCTCCGCTTAGGTGGGAGCGGTGTGACACAGATCTACTATCTTAAGTAGGAATGGTGGCGGTTTGCCGCGGGTCCCAGTCTTACAACGCACTGCAGCTGACCTCTCTTGCGCCTACGCAAAAACGGCCGGGCTGGCTACTTAAGGGCACCCCTTGCATTCAACCTGGCGCAGCCGTAATATCAAGCGGCCAGAGGGCCATGTTCTTTGATCTCATCACTAACAGGGAAGTCCTGTGAGAATCAGGCGCTGTCGCGCAACTGTATGTTCCGACCCACCATCCGGTGGATCGGGACGAGCCAGAAACCTGTCATCCATCCTGAACCTTCGCGCATGAGGTTAAGGTGAGCTACATACTGCTTGTCTTGACCCCGAGATTGTTCCCGGGGTTTTTTGTTTCCGCTTAGCCGTCAGCCGTACCGACGATGGTCGCTGGTACCGGGTCTGTCCTGGGGATTGTGGTTGGCCCTGAGCGCACCCGTCCTCGATGCGGCGCCTCCGGCGGGCCCCTCGGGGAGTCCCGGTAGGCCCTCAGACTCCCTGGCCATCGAGCCCCCGGGTGATGCCGCCGAGGATACCCTGCGCCAAGGTCCCCCTGAGGACGTCTATCCCTTTCCGGTCATCACGGTAACCGCCATCCGGCAGGGCATCGCCCAGATCCTGCAACCGATCCGTCTCGATTTTGACCGCTGGCAGACCGCCGAGGAGGTGACCTGGGCCACGGGGCGTCTGGCCGGGTCGTTTCTCAAGTCCTACGGCGGGCCCGGGAGCCTGCAGAGCCTGTCCATTGGAGGGGGGGGCTCGGCTCATACGATGGTCCTCATGGAGGGCATTCCCCTTAACTCCCCGCAGTCCGGTGGTTTGGACCTGAGCATCCTGCCTATGGGCCTCGTAGGGCGCATAGAGTATCTGCCCCATGGCGGCTCGACCCTCTATGGCAGCGCCGCCCTTAGCGGGGTGGTGAACCTCGCTCCCAGGACCCCTCGCACCGGCGCGATGCTGACAACAGGCAGCTTCGGCCATTCTCGGGTGCAAGGCAGCCTGGGCTGGCCGGGTGAATCGGCGGGACTGGCCCTTGGGCAGGTTAGTTATGGTGGCGATTTTCCCTACACGGTCCGGGGCCGGGAGGCCCTCCGGGGGAATAACCGGTTCCATCAGAACTATCTTCAGGCCAGGGGGGAATGGAGCCGGGGCCGTCGCTCCCAGAGCCTGAGCCTGTGGCTGACTCAGAGCGAGCGGGGTATCCCCGGCCCGGCCTGGGACCCCAATCCGAGCGCATCAAGAGATGATATATGGGCCCTGGTCTCGGCCACTTCCAGCTGGTCCTCGAGCCGGGGCAGTCACCGCTGGCTGCTCTATGGGCAGGGGCAGCAGCAGCATTATCGAGACCCTGATCACGCCATCTATGGCGATCACCGGTTCATGATCGGCAGCTCCACCTATGAATATGGCCGCAGCTGGACATCCCGCGTATCCAGCCTTTCACGACTGGAAGGACGCCTGGAGAGCCTCACCAGTACGGGTGCCGGTGATCGGAATCGTACCCAGTGGGACCTGGTCCAGCAGCTGGTTTACCAGGTGACGCCCAGCGCAGCCATTTTACCGGTGGTGCGGATATCATGGATAGCGGGTCACAGCGTGTGGGTTACCGGGGATGCAGCCGTCCAATGGCAACCCCAGCACCTGTCCGTTCTGGAGCAGGTCACCCTGGTAGGGGGTCGCAACCTGCGCCAGCCCGACTTCAACGACCTCTACTGGATACCAGGTGGTAACCCGCACCTGCGCCCGGAATGGAGCACCATGGGGGGCGTGAAGACCCGGTGGCGACTGGGACCGTCCCTCAGGCTGGATGCCCAGGGTTACCATACCCGCTACCGGGACCTCATCAAATGGACGCCCGGGGAAGGGGGCCTGTGGCAACCCCGGAACATCGACGTTGCCCGGTCCACCACCTTGACGGTCACGATGGCCTGGAGCTGGCCCCATGACCGGATTGTACTGGAAGCCGGTTGGGATGGTGTTTTCACTGAGAATTTGACCCCCGGTTTCACCCAGGGGAAACCACTGCGCTTCACCTCGCCCCATGCCGGGCGGCTTCAACTGGTAACCCGTATCACCGGGGGCTGGACCGTGGCCCTCATGGGTAGTGGGCGGTCGAGCTATGTGACCTATTACGATTTTCCCCAGGATACGATCAACCCGGCCCGGTGGACCTGGGACGGCTACCTGCGCTGGGTCCCGCAGAACGATGGGGGCCAGCACGGGACTGTGCGGAGTCTGGCCGATTGGCGCGGATACACGGGGGCTGTCACCCTGAGCAGCACGAATCTGGGTGCAAAAACCTATGAAACCATACCGGGTTATCCCGAGCCCGGCCGCACCGTCAGTCTTAGCCTACAACTTGAAAGGAAATAACCACATGGTGATCTCTATCAGCCAACGTTTTTCTATTTTCTTAACCACCGTTCTACTCCTCGGATTGACGAGCTGCAGCCTCTTCCAACCGAAAGATGACCCGCCAGTTGCCCAGACCACCGCCGGGATTTACATCCTCTGTGAAGGGGCCTTTGGGGCCGGTAACGCCTCCCTGTGGCGCCTGTCGAGCGATCTGGACTCTACCACCGCGAAGGTCTACCAACAGCTCACTGAGCAGCCCCTGGGTGATACGGGCCAGTCCCTCACGGTGGCGGGTGATCGCCTCTACATCGTGATGAACGGCAGTGGGACCATCGAGGTGCTGGACCTGTCCGGGGAGGCGGTGGCGTTTGTGGGCAGCGTGGACCTGCCCGGAGCGAGCCCGCGCGAGCTGGCAGTCTTGGGCGCCACCGGATACGTTACGGCCTGGGGCATCCCGGGCGTACTGATCATTGATCTCGCGACCCTGGCCGTAACCGATACCATTCACCTGGCTGCTTTGCCGGAGGACATCCTGGCCCATAACAACTACCTCTACGTGGCTATGCCGTTAGGGATCGACTACAGTTCCCGTGACCAGGTCGTGAAAATTGATCCCGGTACCCGTGCGGTGGTAGATTCTTTCGTGGTGGGCAGCGGTCCGCAGCAACTCCTGGTGCGTGATGGGCAGCTGTGGGTCTCCCGGCAGTGGTACGATGAAAGTTTCACCGCCTACCGGGGCATTGCCACGGTGAATCTGGGCACAGGTGCGGTGACCAGCCGCGAGTGGGGGCCGGGTGCAGGATCGGACCTGTTCCTCGCCGGGACCACCCTCTATGCGGCGGTAACGGACGGCGTGGTCCCGGTTGCGGCTGATCTCAGCTTGGATGCGTCGGGACTCGTTGCGGCGAGCTTGTCCACTATTTATGCCGCCGGCTCCGACGGAACAAATATCTTCATCGCCTCCTACGCCGACTTTTCCACCCCAGGCGAAGTGGTGGTCTATCAGCCGGATGGTACGGCGCTGGCCACCGTGACGGTGGGCATTGGGCCCGGCTCCTTCGGCTTCGTATCGGATTAGGGGGCAGATCGGACGTGGGACAGGACGGCGTACGGGAAAAGGTGCTCCTGAGCTGGAGCGGCGGCAAAGACAGCGCCATGGCGCTCCATGCGCTCCAGCAGGCTCGGACATACGAAGTCAGCGCTCTATTGACCACCGTCACTCAAGGCTATGATCGCATCAGCATGCATGGCGTACGTCGAACCCTGCTGGAACGCCAGGCGGCGGCCCTCAACCTGAAACTGTATCAGGTGACGATCTCCAAAGGAACCACGAACCGGGAATATGAGGCCAAAATGGAGCTGGGACTCAAACACTATCATGGGCGCGGTGTGCGGGCCGTTGCCTTTGGCGATATCTTTTTGGAGGATCTGCGGAGCTATCGCGAGGGCAACCTCGCCCGGTTAGGGATGCAGGGGCTGTTTCCGATCTGGAAGCGGGATACCGGGGAGCTGGTCCGAGCGTTCATCGACCTGGGCTTTAAGGCCGTGGTGGTCTGCGTGGATACCCGGGTGCTCGACTTATCCTTTGCCGGCCAGACCATCGACAAAGACTTTTTGGAGCGGCTTCCAGCCCATGTCGATCCGTGCGGGGAATACGGAGAGTTCCACTCATTTGTCTACGATGGACCGCTGTTCAAAGAGCCAGTGCGGTTTTCTACGGGCGAGGTTGCGGTAAGGGAAACTCACTTTGGCTTTTGTGATCTGGTGCCAAACGAGTCTATATTGACCTGATCTACTGAAGAATTTATCGTTCCTAACCCACAAGGAGTGTGCGCATGTTCAAAGTTCGTTACCTGGTCCTGGTTGGGATTATCCTTGCCGCCGCGGCGCTGCGGCTGGTGCCCCATCCCCCAAACTTCACGCCTATTGCCGCCATGGCCCTTTTTGGTGGCGCCCATTTCTTAGACCGGCGGGTAGCGCTGGCGGTACCGCTGGCCGCCCTGTTGGTCAGCGATCTCATGATAGGTTTTCACGTTACCCTGCCCGTGGTCTACGGCAGTTTCGCCCTGGTCGTGGCCATCGGCAGCTGGCTGCGATCCCGGAGAGGGATATTGCCGGTTACCGGCGCTGTGCTGGCCAGTTCGACCCTGTTTTTCATCCTGACTAATTTCGGTGTTTGGGCCCTGCTCTCAAGCTATCCGAAGACCTTGGCGGGGCTTGGGGCCTGCTACACGGCCGCTATCCCCTTCTTCGGTAACACTCTCATGGGCACGGCATTTTACACGGCGGCGCTGTTTGGCGGTTTTGCTTTGGCAGGCAAGGGGTTCCCGGTGCTACGCACAGGGGAGCTTGCGCCGACCAAATAAAGCTAAATTCGACGGGGATACGGGTGGGTGAGGGCCGGTGGCGCCACCGGCTGCTTAACCTCTGATTACCTGCTCAAGGACCTTTGTCAGCTCGGTGGTGGTGAACGGTTTGGCGAGTTTCCCCTGGAAACCGTGATCCCCATGCTTCCTCATGGCGGCCACGCTCCCGTGCCCACTCATAATGATCCCCTTGATGTCCTTATCAATTTGGCGGATTCGCTTAAAAGCTTCCACACCGTCCATGTCCCCGGGCACCATCAGGTCAAAAATAACGGCCTGGAACGGTTCAGCCCCCGAGTGGGCCGCTTGAAACTGTTCCACGGCCGCGGTCCCATCAGGGGCGGTCTCCACCGTAAATCCGATCTCATTCAGCAGCCGGCCCAGCAATCTTCGGATGGCTTCTTCATCGTCCATTAACAAGATCTTGGATGTACCCGGAACGACCATTTCAGTGGCGGAAATAACCGGGGCGTCAGGTTTGGAGGCCGTAGGGAGATAGAACCTTGCGGTCGTCCCTGCATCCTTCGTGGAATCCATGATGATCCAGCCGCCATGTTTATTGATGATGCTGTAAACCGAAAATAGCCCCAGACCGGTGCCCTGATCCTTGGTGGTGAAGTAGGGATCATAAATCCGATCGAGGATATCGGCTGGGATACCCACGCCTTCATCCGCGATGGTCACCTCCACATAATTCCCCTGGCCCAGGGGTCCCCTGGGATGCAGGTCATCCACCGTAACGTTCTCGGTCGAGACGGTGAGAATGCCCCCCTTGGGCATGGCCTGCACGGCATTGATCACCAGGTTGTTGAGCACCTGG
>CAZJBG010000124.1:6856-8316 GCA_964543925.1 uncultured bacterium | reverse complement strand
CTGGGCGATCTGGTTAATGGGCAGTGACGAGGTATTGGTGGCGATGACCGTCTCCTGCGAAACGGCCCCCTCCAGGTCTGCTATCAGTTCCCGCTTCAGGGCCAGGTCCTCAAAGACCGCCTCGACGACAACCTGGGACCGCTGGAACCCGGCGTAACCGGTGGTGGGGCTGTAATGGGTCAGGGTGAGGTCGGCGTCCCGCCAGGAGACAATGCGCTTTTTCACCCGTCTATCGAAGTAACGCTGGATGGAGCCCCGGGCCCGGCCGAGGGCCTTGAAGTCGATGTCCTTATGGCGGACCGTCAAGCCCCGGTCGAGGCAGACGGTGGCGATGCCCGATCCCATGAGGCCGGCCCCCAGGATGCCCACCTGTTGCAGGGGCAGGGGTTGGGCTTTAAGGGCCGTCTTGCTGCCGCGCCCGGCGAAAAAGACGTGGGTCATGGCCTTGTGCTCGGGGGTTTGGGTGAGGCGGCCAAAGCCCTGGGCTTCCACCTTGAGGCCGCCGGCCAGGCTGCGCCGCAACCCCTGCCTCACCACCTTGATGATCTCCAACGGTGCCGGGTAGTTGCCCCTGGTGGTGGCCAGGACCTGCTTTTTCGCCCCCCGGAAGACCAGCCCCTTCAAAGGGCCGTCCAACAGGCGAACCATGCCGGGCCGTTTCGGTCTTTTCGGCAACTGCCCCTTGGCCAGGCGCAGGACCTGGGCTTTGGCGGCTTCCAATAGCACCCCCGGGCTCACGATCTCGTCGGCCAACCCCATCTTCCGGGCCGGGTAGGGATAGATATTTTTGCCGGTGAGCATCATATCTAGGGCCTTCTGCACCCCTACCAGCCGCGGCAGGTACTGGGAGCCGCTGGCCCCCGGCAGCAGCCCCAACTTGACCTCCGGCAGCCCCAGGGCTGTCTTGGGATGGTCGGTGATGATGCGGCTCGTGCAGTTCAGGGCCAACTCCAGGCCACCCCCCAGGCAGGTGCCGTTGATGGCCGCCACCGAGGGGAACGGCAGCTGGCCGATCTTCCCGAAGACCGACTGGCCGGTGCGGCTGGATTCAGCTCCGTCCTCAAGGGTCTGAAAGCCGAGGAAGTCCTTGATGTCCACCCCGACGACGAAGTTGTCCGGTTTGCCACTGATAAACACCACCCCCACCGGTCGGGGCTCGGTCAGCTGGGCCAGGTGGTCCAGGATATCCTTCAACTGGCCGATGGCCTGGAAGGAGAGGATGTTCAACGGCTCCTCGGGGTGATCGATGGTGATTACGGCGATGGCTTGGTCATCAAGTTCGTAGCGAATCATGGAACATACCTATCCGGATAAATATCCTATGACTGGTTCAGGCCCGCTCCAACACCATAGAGACTCCCATGGCGTTGGCCGTGCAGATAGTGAGCAGGCCCAGTTGCTTGTCGCGCCGCCGCAGCTCCTGCAGCAGGTTGATGACGATGCGCCCGCCGGTGGCAGCG
>CAZJBG010000124.1:0-6846 GCA_964543925.1 uncultured bacterium | reverse complement strand
CAGAGAGCCGCCATTGACGTTCAGGGTGTCCCAGTTCACTTTTCCCACCGCCTGGCTGCGGCCCAATTCATCCTTGGCGAAGCTGTCGGACTCCATTTTCCGGGTCACCGAAAGGACCTGGGCGGCAAAGGCCTCGTGGATTTCGAACAGGTCCAGGTCGGCGAGGGTAAGCCCGGCCCGATCCAGGGCCAGGGGGGTGGAATAGGCCGGACCCAACAGGAGCTGGGGCCGGGGCGGGATGGCCACATAGGCGTAGGATTTGATGGTGCCCCAGACCTCAAGGCCCAGCTCCTTGGCCCGCGTCTCGCTCATCACCATCACGGCGCTGGCGCCATCGGTCAAGGCCGAGGAGTTACCGGCGGTGAGAGAGCCATGTTTGCGATCGAACACGGGGCGCAATTGGGCCAACTGGTCCAGGGAGCCGTCCTCGCGGATAATGTTGTCTTCGGAAAAGTAGCGGTTGTGCTTAGGGGGCAGCGAGACGGGCGCCAGGTCATCGTTGACCTTGCCGGCTGCCCGGGCCGCAGCGGCCCGCTGGTGGGACGTCAGGGTGTAGGCGTCCTGTTCCTCCCGGCTGATGCCGTTGATCTGGGCCATGAGTTCGGCATGCTGCCCCATGGTAAGGCCGGTGCTCGGCTCCTCGATACCGGGCGGCGTGGGGATAAAGTCAGCCAGGCGGACCTGGCGCAGGCCCTTCAGGCGCCGGCCCCAGCTGCGGGCCTTTTGCACCCGTTGCAGGGCCATGAGCAGACGCTTTTTGTACACCACCGCAGTGTTGGACATGGATTCGGACCCACCGGCGATGATGGCCCGCCCCTGACCCGCCTGGATATGCTCGGCGGCGCTGGTGATGGACTGGATACCGCTGGCGCACTGCTGGCCCAGGGTATAGCCCGGCACGCGGCTCAAGCCCAGGGCGATGGGCACCTCCCGGCCGATGTTGAGGTTGGACATCGTGGGCAGGACCGTCCCCCAGACGACCTCATCGATAACCCCCGGCTCGAGCCCCAGGCGCTGGATCAACTCCTGGGTAACGAGTTTGGCAAGATCCGAGGCGTTCAGATCGGACAGGTCGGTGAAGGCTTTGGCAAAGGGGGTGCGGACGCCGCCGACAATGGCGATGCGGCCGTTTGGGTTATGCTCGGGATGGGCGTTCATGGCTGGGATTCCTCTCTCGTCAGCTCACAGCATGACCCTGCACAGGAGGTTGCAGGTGACTGCCGTTCTCAATTGGACTGTGCGGAACGTGGATCGACTGACCATCGTCCCAATTTACCATATCGTGGGAGTTGCCACGAACAATAAAACCGGCTGGCCGGCCCCATACGCAGAGTCGTCGGGTAGCGTACACGCCTGTTGCTCGTGGGTGTACACCGTAGTCATCCGACTATGTTTTCGCAGACAGCCCCGCCGATTGGGACGTCCCACAACCGGCCGGGTCCCTCGGTGGCTAGGCTGCTTCTCCGGCTTGATCCTTGCGGCATGCCTTTTGCGCTTTCTGTGGGGCTGGATGAAGAAGTAGCGCCATCGTGACAGCCATCAAAGGTAACCGGTTATCATCTGCGCGCTGCGGGCCAACTTGCCGGGGTGAAAAAAAAATTGAAAAATAGCTAAAGATTTCCCTGGACCAACCGATAGGGGAAGAAGTTGAAGACTCCGCGGGGTGGATTGTTCCCAATCCGTGCCCCGAAGGCAACCTGCCGCTGGAGCCTCATTGAAAGATATGAAAACAGTCCAAAATCACAATCAGCGAATGAGAGAGAGGAACTCACTATGAAGTTCTTGGTAAAAGTGCAATTTGCGGCCATTGCCTTTTTGTTTACGCTTTCCAGCGTAGCTTACGGCATCGGGACCCTCACCGTGGATCCCACCGAGTTACCCAAAGGGGCGTACGCCAACGGCGCGGACGGCCAGCAGGTGTTTATACAAACCATCTACGTTAGTCTCACTGGAGGTTGGGCCGGTGCCGACTTTTTTGAAATCCAGCTCCCCCCCGATGTCACGATTGCCAACATAGACGAAGATGTCGACTATGACGACGAAATAATCTTCGGCTATGACCCTGCCGGCATTACGACCTACTCGATTGTTGGTGCCTCAACCAACGCAACCACAATCAGGGTGTTGTCCAGTGCTGCGGCGGTGGCCGGCGACCAGATCTGGGTTACCATTCCGGTGGAAACATCAGCTTCTCCAGCGGTATCCTCCGATGACTACACCATCACCTTCGACGCCGTCTCCGTCCTGGTGGAAGGCGGCCCCTATACCCGGACGGTCAACTACGTGGACCTGCCGGACCTGGTCACCTGGTCCGCCGAGTTTGAGGACGCCGGCGCCAGCGGGCTGGTAGAATCCGACGACCGAGGCCGGTACTTTCCCGAAGATGCCGCTGTCAGCGGACCGGGCCCCTCCACTGTGGTGGGCGTCACCTCCCTGCCCAACTACATTGACGACGCTGCTACGACCACGCTCGCCCTCGTTGTAGCTAACGTAACCGAATGGGCGCCAACGATTGCCGCACAGGGAGTGGCTGGTGACGCCAACGACAACAACGATATCGAATACTTCCTCTGGATTTCCCAGAGTGATAGTATCTCCAAGATCACCACGGGCAATGCTCAGCGGGTCATCGACGTGGATCCCACATTGGTCCTCGATCCGAAGACCTACCCCGTGGGCTTCGACAATCTCGACTTCAACCAGGCTGCTCATACCGGTCATTTCTATTCGACCATCCTGGATGAAGGGGACTGGTATGTCTACGTCACTTCCGACGTGACCGGCGATTGGCCCCTGGGCCGCAGTGACACGTTGCGCATCCATCACAAACCCGTCTTCGCTGATTACTATGACGCAACCCTCGGGACCGGCCTCATATTCGATGATGAGCAGGTCGCCACCGATTTCGACGATATCTTCAGTACGGGCGGCGCGGGCGATGACGGTTCGCTGGCATCCATCACCCTGGAATCGGGCGGTGTGATCGGCATATTGAACACCTATTCCCCCACCACCAACGAGAAGGACATCAGCATTTTCTGGTTCGTGGAAGACATTGACGACAACGCCGAAGTCCACATGTTCAGGTCCACTAACGCCGCCCTCGGCCTCAGCGACATCGATATCACCGTCGTGGACGGCAAGGACGTGGTCACGAGCCTGGATGGTGGCAACGCCGTCAAGATTCACCCCACGGACCTGTTCGAAGAGGACGACGACGGCCTCTTCAACTACACGACCTTCACGAGCGAAGTGGTCTTCGAGCCAGCCGGCACGTTCTACATCTACGTGGTCCTGAACGACAGCAACAGCCAGGCCATCAAGGCTGTGGATACGGAAGCGGTGGCCTCAGCCGGCGCGCCGGTAGCGGCAACGCTGACCATCAAGCACTTCCCCTTCTTCGGGTGGCATTTCTACAACGAGGCGGTAGCCGGCGGAGCGCCGCCAGACTGGGACATCAACCTCGAGTCGGATAAAGACCGCTACGTCACCCTCAGTTGGGGCAACCCGCCCACGGGCAGCACCAACAAGGACGGCGACACCGACCTGGACGCCGCCGGTACGGCCACTGTCACTGTCTATGCCGTGACCCTGGCCACCGGTACCTTTGCGTTGATTACCGGTGGCGCCGGTAGCGAGATCGACGACGTCAACCTGATCAGCGGTGTCAGCGGCGGTACGGCCTTTGTCCTGGCCACCATCACGGACAGTGTGGACACCCCGGAAGCCAACCGCTTCGAATGGGACTTCCGCAATTCCGGGCGGGCTGAAGCCCGGTACTACATCTGGGGCGTCATGGAACACGACGGCGACAAGATCCTGGCCCAGTTCAATGAGAACGGTACGGCCGCCCCCGCCGCTGACGCCGACGACATCGAGTTCAACCTCACCCACGGCTCCTACATGCGGGCGATCACGCCCTACTCCGGCCCACCGGTGGAGCTGGACAACGGCGACTCCTATCGCCTGGTCTGGGAGAGCTTCGACCTGAACTCCACCGGCAGCCCGGCCGTCTTCGCGGCCCTGGTCAAGGTCGGTGCTGATAATCCCGGAAATGCCAGTATGGTACTTTGGGCTAACACTGCGCCCTATGACGCATCGGCCGACATTGCGTGGGTCCTGCCCGTCTCAACCGCCGGTGCTGATCCTGCCACTGCTGAAGTGGGCGCTACCGCTGCGGACGGGAGCGTGGTCATCAATATCTCCTCCCTAACCAATACGGCCGCCGGTCCCGGTGCCCCCACCGAGGGTGACTACGAGGTCTATTACTTCTTCGATGCTGACGAAGACGCCGATGGCGATTGGGTTACCAATCCACCTAATGGCGTCAAGGCCCACGGGACCCTCTACCTGTCCGCTCAGACGACGGCGGCCTACAACATCCAGTTGACGCCCAACAAGGCCTCCATGTCGCCCGGCGACACCCTCAACGTGGACATCTTCGCCATAAGCGATGGTACCAACGCCAATATGGCCATCTTCTTCGTGAAGATCCCGCAGTCCGCCCTGTTTACGATCGTGGATCAGGACGGGGATCCCAACAACGGCGTGGTCCAGCCCTTCGACAATCTCATCGGAGTGACAACTGTGGCTCCCAATGAGCTGCTGGGCGACGTGCTGATGAACAGTCTCGAGGTCGTGGACGGCAGCTATCTCCTGGGATACCTGGAGAAATTGCCAGTCGGTGATGCGCCCTTGGCGGCTACCAACAACATGGTCTCCTTCCAGATAGTGATGAGCTCTGCCATTGCCACCCCCATTGAGGACCTGGATATCATCTTCAGCGAGAGCGATGGGTTCGTGACGAACCTCCACGATTTAGACGGTTCGCCGCAGAGCACATCCATCCCGCCGGTAGCCCTTGGGATGCGCCTGGGCCAGGCCGGCATCCTCTTTGGCGCGATGGACGTGGAAGGCCGGGTCGATCAGGGTGAGGAAGTGTCATTCTACCTGACGGAAGCCGGTTCCTTCACGCCCAGCACCGACCAGGCTTACCTGGATGCCAACGGCGATGCCGATGGCACGGACGGGGTGCAGCTGACCCTGGGCGCCAGCGGTTTCTACGAGCTGAAGGGGATTCCCTCTGGCGAGTATGATGTCATGGTCCGCAAAAGTGGGTACCTGGACGTCATACGTCCCAACGAGCGGATCGTCTCCATGGACAACACCCCCATGAACTTCACCGGCGGCAACAAGCTCTACGGCGGCGATGCGGCCGGGTATGACGACGACGGCGATGCCAATACAGCCTCACTGCCCGACAACCGGGTTGACGGCGATGACACCAACGCCATCGCCGCGGCCTTCGGCACCTCCTCCGGGGATTCCCTCTGGAATGTTTTCGCCGACGTCGACGAGAGCGGCGAGGTGGGCATCAACGACCTGTTCATGGCCTCCAAGAACCTGGGCCGGGATGGAGACGGCGTCTTCTACCGCGAGATCCCCGGCAGCAACCAGGATGCCATTATCTACCTGGCCGTGGTCGACGAGACCGCCGAAGGGATAACCTTCGCGGTACAGGCCGAGAACCTGGCCAACCTCAGCGCCTACTCGGTGGACATGCTCGTCCCCACCGGCGATTGGGAATTGGTCAGCTACAGCGATGGTCTGGCCAGCCACTTTGAGACCATCCAGGCCAGCCGTATAAACGGCTCGGCGGTCCTTTACGGCAGTGCCGTTAGGGGCTATGCCACCCTGGCCGAAACGAACGTGGAGCTAATGAGCATCACGCTCCGCCAGCGGTCCATTAAGCCCGACATGCCCACTCTCTCCGAGGTAACCCTCGTGAGCGGCGACGGGACCTTGACCAAGGCCCTGATCGGCGGCATGCGGGATGCGGTTCCAGCTGAGTTCGCGCTGAGCCAGAACTACCCGAACCCCTTCAATCCGACCACGACCATCAACTTCGCCCTGCCGATAGCGGGTCAGGTCCAACTGATGGTCTACAACCTGCTTGGCCAGGAAGTCCGCACTCTGGTAACCGGCACCGCCCTGGAGCCCGGAAACTACAAGGCCGTGTGGAACAGCCTGGACAACCAGGGCAGGAAGGTGAGCTCGGGCGTCTACTTCTACCACCTGGTTGTGAACAACAAGGTGATCGGGACCAAGAAAATGGTCTTGCTGAAGTAAGTAACACCCATATGGCTCTGACTTAAAGCCGCAAGAAAAATGGCCCTGGGGATGTTCGTCTCCAGGGCCATTCTTGCAGCTCTTTGGAAAAAACGGACCGTTGATTTGGCATCCATGGATCACGTAGCTTAACGCAAAGAGAAAGGAAAATTTATGACACATTGATCATGGCACATTATTTGTACTTAGATTGGAATAGAATGATTAAGAACCGGTTGCAATTATCCCTTTCTGGAGGAATAGCCCTATTCCTCTGGGCTGTTTTGGGCGCAGCTACCCTTACCGCCCAGCCCAAGGCCTCCATCACAACTTCCGACGGCTCAACGATCCTCTCCCTGGGCGATACCGTCACCTTTCGGGTCATCATCGAACCCAAGAATGAACTCCTGACCGGCTTTGCATTCTACCTGACCATCGATCCCGCCGTACTCAAGCCGATCCTTTTTACCAGCCTGATTGGTGATTCGACAGTCTACCGATCGTTTACTATCGGTAACCTCCCCGGTAGTGTCGGGCGCAACGATACCCACGGCGACGAGTGGTCCGACCCCTACGATGACCTCAATGACATACCCGGCTTCCAGCTCGACTATTTACAGCAGAGTGGCGTGGGACAGGAAACTTTTTGGTATCCAGGCACCGGGGCCACTTTCCAGGCCGTGGTGATCGGCCTGCCCAGCGATCCTTCCGGCCAGACGACTATCACCTTTGATAACC